>CAMDRI010000009.1 GCA_945906725.1 Candidatus Kuenenia stuttgartensis
GCGGGACCGTGTTTCTCGACGAGGTCGCTGACATCCCACTTCCGTTGCAGATCAAACTGCTACGAGCGCTCGAACATGGCGAGATCGTTCCGGTTGGCTCCGACAAACCGCGCACGATCGACTTCCGATTGGTGTCAGCGACGCACCAACATCTCAGCGAAAAGGTCGGCACCGGAGCGTTTCGCCACGATCTATTCTTCCGGCTGGTGACATTCCAAATCGAGCTGCCGCCGCTGCGCGAACGGGGAGCCGACCTCCTCGAACTGACCGAGCACTTCATCACCAGCTTGACCGCCAAAAACCAACTCCCTCGGCCGACGCTCAGCAAGCGAGCCGAAGCCGAGCTGGCCCGTCGCCCGTGGCACGGCAACGTCCGCGAGTTGCGAAACGCGATCGAGCATGCCGTCATCATCGCTCGCGGCGGACAGATCGAGCCGGATCAATTCCCGCCACCGGCTCCACCTGCCGGCGTCCTTACTGGCGGGTTGCCAACCGCGACGCTTGCGCAGCTCATTCAGCAATGGACCGCCGCGTGCTTGCGAGAGGACGGCGAACGCGAAGACCTCTACGAACGGTTCCTGAGCATCGTTGAACCGCCGCTGTTAAATGCCATGCTGACGCATGAGCTAAGACAATGCACGTCCGCAGCTCGCAAGCTCGGCCTGCATCGGCACACGCTTCGCAAAAAGCTCGACCAGTACGGGATCGAATAGCTCAGAAAGCAGTAAGCCGTAAGCAGTAGACAGAAACATTCACTGCATTCTGCCTTCTGATTCCTCACTGCATCATGCCGTACTTCTTCATCTTGTTGTACAGCGTCACACGACTGATGCCGAGTTTCTTCGCCGTGTTCGTTCGGCTGAAATTGTTCTTCAGTAAGGTCTGCTCGATGATCTCTCGTTCGGTGAGCGAGATCTGGCGATTGAGTGTCGCGGCGCTGTTGTTGGTCATCGACGTGCCCAGTTGGACCGAAGGATCGTTCGTCGGCCCGGCGTTGCCGACCAGGATGTCGTAGGGCAATTGATCGGAAGTCAACACGCCATTGCGGCAGTAGATGACCGCTCGCTGGATAACGTTTTCCAACTCGCGGACGTTGCCCGGCCAAGGGTAGGAGTACAACGCGCCGAACAAGCTGTCGTCGATTCGCTCGATCTTGATGTTGTGCTTCGCAGCCGACTGCGCCACGAACTTGCGAGCCAACGGTCCGATGTCTGGCTTGCGATCGCGCAGCGGAGCCACTTCAAACTTGAGCATGCTGAGCCGGTAATACAGGTCGGGACGAAAGCGGCCCTTCTCGACAAGTGGTTTCAGATCGAGGTTGCTGGCGACGACCAACCGCGCCTGTGACTTGTAGGTCTTGTTGGAACCAACCGGCTCGAATTCTCCGGTTTCGATCGCACGCAGAATTTTGACTTGCTGTTCCGGTCCGAGCACGTCAATTTCGTCGAGCAGAATCGTTCCGCGTCCCGCCGCGAGGAATTTGCCTTCCTTGTCGGCGTGAGCGCCCGTGAAGGCTCCCTTCACATGGCCGAAGAGTTCACTCTCAATCAGTTCGCTGGGCAACGCTCCGCAGGCGACGTGCAGAAATGCCTCGTTTCGCCGTGGTGAAACTTCGTGAATCAACTTGGCCAGGAACGTTTTGCCGGATCCGGTCTCGCCGATCAGCAGCACGGTCACGTCGTGCTGAGCAGCGACTTCCAACTCGACCAACATCCGCCGAAGTTGTGGCGTGTTGGTTTCGAACTTCCGCGTGATGCCGTGCAGCACGGCGTCTGGTTCATTGAAATCGATCGGTGGCGGCGCGACGTCGCTCGCCATCGCGGTCTGCGGTGGAAACGTCTCGTTGACCCACGCGACGACTTGCTCGACGCCGATGTCGCCTCGCAGATGCGACATGTTGCCGCAAGCCACGAGTGGTTCGGGACAGTCCGCAGTCGTCAGCAGGAGAACCTGCAAGTCGGTCAGCCGGTGACTAAGTTGACTGATGACGTACTCTTGAGCGTGCCCGCCATCGTTGGCGACTTGAAAATCACCGACCAAGATGTGTGCCTTATGTTTCAAGCACAGCTCACCAGCTTTTTGCACGGTGTCGCTGAGCAGCACGTCAAAGCGTTCGCTCAATGCCAGCGAAAGATCCGAGGACAAAATTGGATGGCGACTGCAAACAATGATGATCGGCTTGCTCATGGAGAAACTCCGTGGGGCAGATTTTCAATCTGCCATGATCGCCGGATGGTGACGGGCAGGTTGAAAACCTGCCCCACGAGGTCGGCGTGTTCACGTCTTGAACAAAGCCAATGCCAATCGCGTCAACTTTCCGAAACGGACGTCAAGAAGCCTGACCACGCCGAGAAATACCGAGTATTCCACGGTGCCTTGGAGATTGAGACTTGGCGATGTGGCGAATCGGCAACGCGACATTGCTGCGCTTCGGCAACGGACGTGGAGAAAACGAATCGCGGAGCCAAGAGAGCCGTACCACGACCGTCAGGAAGCGGACCGATCGCCGATGGCTGGCCGCTCCCTAACGGTCGCGGTACGGTTTTCCGATCATGACAGCTACTTCTCGATCCACCTTCGCCGTAATTCTTCCCGCCGCAGGCAAAAGTACTCGCTTCGCCGGAGCCAAGGGGGACGGCTTGGCCGCGCTGGGAATGGCGACTCCCCAGAAGAAGGCGTTTCAAGATTTGAAGGGGCGGCCGGTCTGGCTCAGAGCGCTCGAACCATTCATCAACCGGGACGATGTCGTGCAGCGGATCGTGGCACTGTCACCGGAAGACCTCGATTGGTTCAAGAACAAGTACCGAGCGAACCTCGCATTCCTCGATCTGGAACTGATCGAAGGGGGCACCGAGCGGGCCGACACGGTCGAGCGAGCGCTGTCGCGAGTGCGAGCCGATGTCGATTTCGTCGCGGTGCATGATGCTGCTCGACCACTGGTGGCTCACGAGTGGATCGACACGATCTTTCGCGCCGCCGAAAAACATGGCGCGGCCATTCCGGCAACGCCGATCAGCAGCACCTTAAAGCTTGTCGCTCCGGATGGCCGCATCGTGAAGACGGTCCCGCGCGATGGGCTGTGGGCGGCTCAGACACCCCAAGTCTTTCGACGGCAGTTGCTGCTCGATGCGTTTGCGCAGCGCGGCGTTTTTCAACCGACCGATGAGGCTCAGTTGATCGAACGGCTCGGCCAGCCGGTGCATGTCGTCGAGTGCTCGCCGATGAATCTGAAGATCACGTCGCAAGAAGATTTTCGACTGGCTCAAGCGCTGGTCGATCACATCCCCCAGCCAGGCATCGCGAAGATACTGCATCCGTTCGAGGACGAACGCTGGAAGTGACGTAGCCGCGTTTCCTGGAGTACGACGACTGAGGTCACTGCCGGCTGGTCCCTTTCGGCATCATGCCTTGTCCCATCGGGAAGATCGTCTGCGGGATCGCTTTGAGCGCTTCGTCGACCGGCGAACTGGGATTGATTTGGACGTTGGGGTTGGACAATTTACCCGTCACGTCCGCACGGACCCAGCCTTTGGTCGCCGCCCCCACCAGTTCGTGCAGGATCGGTATCGGAATCTGATTGCGGGGCAGGAACGAATACAACTTGAGTCGCACATTGTTTTCGAAGTCTGCCGTCCCAGCACCAACAAAGCTGATCGCATCTCCATTCAAGACGATGGATTTGAACTGAAATTGTGCTTTGCGAATGTCGAAATTCAGTTCCGCAGAATTAAAGGTGTAGTCGTCAGGCGGCGTGAAGCTCAGCCCCTGATACATTTTCAACATGACCGGCATGTCGAGCAACGCGGCTCGGGTAATCTGCATACGGCCGCTGCCGACAACACCTTGGGATGTGCTGCCCTTGCCCCGCAATTCAACCGAGCCATTCACCACGCCCCGCAAGTCGCGTTGTTTGGGAGCGTGCAGCGCGGCAAATCGTTCCAGCCGAGCGTTGCGCAGCCGCATCACGATTCGATAGTCGGGCGGCTCCGCCAACGTTGCCGCTCCGTCGATCTCCAGCGTACCACCGAAAAGCTGTGCAATGAGCGGCGGGACTTTCTGCGAATCTCCGGCTCCAAACAACAGCGTCCCATTCACGACTCGGAACGGGCCTTTGATGTCGGAGAGGTCGTAATCGAGGATGCGAGCCTTAGCAAAATCCACCCTGCCGCCAATCTTCGCCTCGACTCCATCCCACTCTCCTTTGGACCACATTTTTCCGCTCAGATTCTTGAAATCGAGGCCGGTGTGAATCGTGCCGCCGGAGAAATACGTGTCCAAGTCCCAAGCGGCGGTGATCGGCACTTGGGGCTCAGAGGCTCCCTTGAAATCTATCACACCGTCGATACGCAGCGACTGCTGCGGATCGAGGCTCGCGAAGAGCTGTCGCAACCCCGGCAACTGCGAGAGCGCGTCGAGCAACTCCTGATTCGGCGTCAAATTCTCAATCGTGAATTTGTCGAAGTGAGCACGCCAGATGCCGTCCGGCTCCACCGATTGACAGCCCGAAGCCAAAATGTTCGTCTCGCCATTCCGAGCCTCAATCGACTTGATGATCACTTTGGGTAATCCGTTCTCGCCAGGGCCATAGGAAAGGCTGGCTCGCAAGTCGTCCAAGCGATACGGCAGCATCTTGAGCGACAGGCTCCCCTTCGTCAGTTCGATGCTCGACATCCGAATGTCCGCCGGCCGGTCGCTCAGCCAATGCACGTCGGTGACGACATCCACAAATCCGGTGGGGCGAGTTTCCTCCCGGACTCGTTTCAATGCTGCCGGCATTGCGTCGAACAGCGCTTTGTCCAACGGAGCACCTCGCGCGATGATTCGCAGCGTCAACTCGCCGACGTTTTGGTTCACTTTGTGGTAGTCACCCATCGCCTCAATGCGAGCATCGCCATGTCGGCCGCGCATTTCCTTGAATTCAAAGGTCGAGCCAAACGCGGTCAACCGACCGGTAATGCCCTCGATCGGATAGGGAAACGCGTCGTAGTTCATCGCCCCATTTCTCAGCACGGCGTCGATGATCGGGATAAACGGTTGTTTCGGCGCTTTCGTCAGCCGTACGGTGCCGTCGATCAATCCGGTCAGTCGCATCTTCTGGATGGCCAATCGAATCTGTGGATTGCAGGCGTTGATAAACGTCTCGTCGATCGGCAAGTCGGAAGTGAGAATATTGAGCAGAACCGTCGCGTCCGGCCCCGGATTGTTGACCCCCCCCTCGAGCCTGATTGGCCGCCCGCCTGCCAGGCCACTCATGTCGATGATCAGGTCGCGGCCTTGCTGAGTAATGGAGCCGTTCACATGCTCGATCGGATAAGAAAACGCATCGTGCCGAACAGAGCAGTCCTTCGCCGTGACCAGTAATCCCTCCGGCCGCCAACGTCCTCCCTCATGCACCAGGAAGGCGTGCAGGTTGAGCTCGCCGATCGGATGGTGCGCATCGTACATACGGCCGAACCCCGCGGACAGCCGATTGCGCAGCCGCTGATCACAGACGACATTGTCGATCGTGATTTCGATCTTTCCGGGATACCCGGCTTCGCGACCCGCCAACTCGCCATTCACACGCAGCTTGGTGGTCCCGTTGTGAGCGGTCAGTTCCTTCACGACGAACCGGTCGTTGTCGGCGTACAGATCACCTCGCAACTGTTGCAGAGCAAACGGCAGCGCGGGATTCGTGATCTCGCCGTCGGCGATCTTCGTGGTGACGCGAAACGTCGGTGTTGTGTTCGGCTCCGGCCGCGAAACTCGGAATGCGACGTTGAACACAGCCTTCAAGCCCATAATCGAATCCGCCGCGCCCGCGGTCGTCGCCGGTGCCGGCATCGCGAATACCCCCCCCCCTTGAGCATCCGGCGGAGCCGACAACATCGCGAGGAATTTGGCTTCCCACTCTGCCAACTTCGTGCGGACGTCCGGGGCGAAACTGGCGACGACACCGACCATTTCCTGGCTGGCGGTGATCTGCGTCAGCTCGCCGTCGAGCTGACCCGTGTGCTCGTCGATTTGCCAGCGGCCTTGCAGTTTGATGCCACCCGCATGTTCGCAGTGCGAAGTCGCCGTGATCTGAAACTGCCGCTTTCCCGACGGCAGCAATTCAATGTCCACATGCTCCAACGTCAGCACGCCCGGCGGAATACCCGGTGCCTGTTCGACTCGGACAACGACCGTGCCGTCTTCCATCAAAATCTCTGGCAGGCTCCCCTTCTCTTGGCTCGGCGGAGGCACCAGCGGTTCCCAATTCCAACGTCCATCGTGACCGCGCACGATCTCCAACCGAGGCGACTTGATGACGACCTTCTGCACCTCCAACTGCTGCCGCTCGATGAGCGCGTCCCGATTGATATGCACGACCGTTTCCGGCATTTGCACAATCGGAGTGTCACCACCCGGAGGCGTCAGCGAGAAATCCGTCAGCACCACGTCATGCCCGAAGTCGTACTGCACCGAGTCAAGACCAAGCTCCGCGTCCGGCAGCAGTTTTTGCAATGACGCCATCACCTGCTGTTTGAGGACCGCATCACGGCCGTTCCACGCGCGCAGCAATTCCCGCCGGCCGATGTAGGCCCCCGCCATCACCAGCACGATCATCCACAGTAGAGTTTTAACGAGTGTTTTCATCCGTCAGTTTTCTTGCTGCTTCGTCGCCCGAACCAATCGCTCAACCCAACCGCTGCCAGCACGCACAGCGAATACTCCGCCGGCAGCCGATACCTCAGCGAGCCGACGAACACCGCGTGAATCGCCGCAAAGTACAGAATCGGCCCCAACGGTAGCAGCCAGGCCCACGGCCGATGTCGCGCGAGCCACCCGCCGCGAACCGCCAGCACACAAACGGGCACAAAGAATCCCGCGACGAGCAGTGCCGGCCCGGCACCGCCAAACTGCTCCGCGTTCGGCCACGGCATCCAGTAGCGCTGCAGTTTTCGGAAGGTTAGCTCGATCGCGTGTCCGGGATGTTGACTGGCGTATCGCCACGCGGCTGACTTGTAGTGCTGATCGACTTCCCACTCCGACTTGGTCGCCATTAAGTTGTCGCGATCGAAGAACGCCATGTTGCTGTCGCCGTTCGCATCGGGATTCAGACCGTCGTACAAGCTCGGCCCCGACCACAACGTCGTGAACTCCCAATGCCCGCAGACCGAATGATTCCGCCACGCCCACGGCAACAACGCGCCGAACAAGGCCAACAACATCACCGCCACATCGAACCGACAGCCGAAAGCCGTTAGCCGTTGGCCGTGATACCGTTTTTTGAAACTCAGCGCGATCACCACAGATGCCAGAATCGGCCCCGCAAGCAACCAACTCGGACGCACATAAGTCGCGATCGCGATGCTGACGCCAGTGAAGACAGGCCAAAGAACGGCACAACGGCTGTCGGCTTTCGGCTGTCGGCCGTCGGCCGAAAACCATTTCGCAACACACCAGACGCTGATCGTCAGAGTCAGAGCGAACAACGTCTCGCTCAACAGCAGCACGCTGAAACCGATCATCACCGGTGAGACGGCTGTCAGTCCGCAGGCGATCAAGCCGACTCGTTCGTCGAACAGTTGCCGTCCGAGCAAATACACCACGCCGCACGCCGCCGTACCGATCACCGCCAGCAGATACCGCGCGGCCAGCGGGCGTTCGCCAAACAGTTTCATCGACAATGCCAGCACCGCGGGGAAGCCAGGCATCCGATGCACTCGTCGAGGCGGGTCGGCAAATGAAAAGTCCTCGCCGGCGGCGATCTTCCGAGCGAGTTGCCAATAGCCTTCGGCATCTCCAGCGATGAGGCACAGTTGGTCGCCGACTTTCTGTTGCACGGCATATGCCGTCGCCAGTCGCATGACCAACGCCACGAGTAAGATCGCGATCAGCCACGTCCGTCCTTGGACCATGTCCCGCCCCAACTTCTGGAAAAAGTGGCGGATGCTACGACTGCCTGCCGAACACCACAAGACGGCTTCCAATGACGATCAAAACTTGGGCGCACGACGCACTTTTGAAACTGCCGCCAGTAACTCCGATTGGCACGACTCCCGGCCGCGAGCTACAAACCGCTCAAACTTGCGAGCATCCTCGATCAACGTCTGAAGGAGCAGTCCCGTGTTGGCGATTGAACGGCTCTATCACACGGTCAAAGCCGGCGGACGGCCCATCCCGTCCCGCCTGTCGCGCTGGCGTGCGCTGGCTCAGTCCATTGGTCGCCACGCCACACAACTCAAAAAACTCGACGATCGCGAACTCCTGCAAGCTAGCCTCGAAGTCCGTTGGCGCGCGAAGTCCGGTGTCTCGCTGCTCAAGCTAATGCCGGAGGCCTACGCTCTGGCCGTCGAAGCCTCACATCGCGCCACGGGCATGACTCCGTATCCCGTGCAGGTCATGGGAGCCATCGGACTCTACGAGGGGGGCATTGCCGAAATGCAGACCGGTGAGGGCAAGACGTTGACCGCCGTGTTACCCTCGTTCCTCCGAGCGCTCCCCGGCCGAGGCTATCACGTCATCACGGTCAACGATTATCTCGCCAAACGCGACTGCGAATTGATGGCCCCGGTCTATGCCGCGCTGGGGATGTCCGTCGGCTGCGTGACTTCTCCCGATCAAACGGATGATCGTCGGCGAGCCTATGCTCAAGACATCACCTACGGCACCGCGAAAGAGTTCGGCTTTGATTACCTCCGCGACCGGCTGCGGCTGGGAGTCGGTGCTCAAGACGGTCAGAAGCCCAACGTCTTCGTCCAAAAGGGGACTGGCAGCGGTGACGGCGAACGTCCGGTGCAACGCGGCCACTACGGAGTGCTCATCGACGAGGCGGACAGCATTCTCATCGACGAAGCTCGAACGCCGCTGATCATCGGCCTGACGATGCACAACGACGCCGCCACCGTCAGCCTCTTCCGTTGGTGTCAGCGAGCGGTCTCGCATCTCGAAGCCAACGAAGACTTCGTCTACGAGCCGCAACGCCGCTCGGCGTATCTGACCGACGCCGGTTGCCGCAAAGTGCTATTGCTCGCAAAACCCGCGCTGATCGACTCGGTCGATACCGAACGCATCTACAAACACGTCGAGCAATCGCTGACCGCGCGGTTCGCATTTATTCGCGACAAGGACTACGTCATCGTCAACAACGAAGTGAAGATCGTGGACGAGGGGACTGGCCGAGTCATGGACGGACGCAAGTGGCAAGACGGCCTGCATCAAGCGATCGAAGCCAAGGAACTGGTCCCCGTCACCGCCGCGTCGGGCGAGGCGGCACGCATCACAGTGCAAAGCTACTTCCGACTCTACAACTACATCAGCGGCATGACCGGCACCGCCGTGCAAGGCATCGGCGAGATCAAGCGAACCTACGGTCTGGTGGTCACGCCGATCCCCACGAACAAGCCGTGCATCCGCGTCGGCTGGCCCACCCGCGTCTTCGGAACGATGGACGCCAAACGGGCGGCGATTCTCAAGAGCATCGAAGAGTTGATCGGCGTGGGCCGATCCATCCTCCTCGGCACTCCGTCGGTCGAGGCGTCGGAAGCACTCGGCAAACTGCTGAGTGACAAGGGCATCGAGTTTGAAATCCTCAACGCGCACTTCCACGAACAGGAAGCGGAGATCATCTCCCGTGCAGGCCGAGTCGGCAAAGTCACCGTGGCGACCAACATGGCCGGCCGAGGCACCGACATTCAATTGGAAGAGCAGCTCGTCAAGAACGGCGGCCTGCATGTGATCGCTACCGAGATGCACAGTTCCGCACGCATTGACCGCCAGCTCATCGGCCGTGCCGCTCGACAAGGCGACCCCGGCAGCTACCAGTTCTTTCTGTCGCTGGAAGATGAACTGCTCCGCTGCCTCGAACCCGAAGACCTCGACGCCGAGCGGCGCCAGGCACGCCCCGATTCCATCGGCGAACTCAATCGCACCTGGATCGCCTTCTTCAAGAAGACGCAAAAGTTCCTGGAGAAGACCCACCTCCGACAACGCAAAGACCTGCTCAAAACCGAGCGTCACCGCATGCAGATGTATAAACGGATGGGCCTCGACCCGTGCCTGGAATTGACCGAGTAACGACAGCACGACGCGCGAACGAGTAGCTTTTCTCAAACAACCACTCGCGGGTGGCCCAGTTTCAATGAACCTGGGTGCCACAGGCACTGGAAACCTGGATGCTGCGCGGATTCCAGAACGATGCGTTCAAAAGCCATCGCTCAATATTTCCGATGCTTCGCACACAGCTTGAAGCAGAAGGCGTCCAGTCATTCAAAGGATCTCGAGGATCCATTGGATTTGTCCGTTGGGGCGGTGGTGTCGGCGGTTGAAATGCAGGAGAAGTTGGTAGCAGCCGATCGTGTCCAGGAGTTGAGTACGATTGTTGTCGAGTCCGCGAGGCCATGCGCGTTTGTGAAGATCGAACAGTAATTTGAGCCATCCATGGAAGGGCTCGACCGTGGCGGCTCGGCGAGCAAACAGACGTCCGATGTGTCGTTGTTGGTCATTGCCTTCAAAGGCTTCGGCGAAGTCGTTGTTGTCGTATCCGGCATCCGCCAACTCGATACGAGTTCGTCGCGAAAACACGCGATCTTCGCGTGAAACGTGCGGGCAGGTTTCCAACTGGCTGGATTGATGGATGCCAGCAAGGGCCAGATGGCCCCGACTTTCCCCGTTGAAACTACAACTTCGTGGCCGTATCCCAAGACCTAATCACCGGCGGAGGCCCGGCCCTTGCCGTCGGCAATGCTTGTCCGCCGCGTGGCATGCCGGCAACGCAATCTGAACCAGTTCCTCAATCGCCTATCGTCCACCAACACACGCGACCGTTCTTGTTCCTTCTTGGTAATCGCCCCGCAATCCTCTGCGAAACGTCACCAAGGAAGAAACAAACTTTTTCTCCAATCCGGATGATCGGACGCCCTCTGATGAAAGCCGGGCCACCCTTGGTCCAGTGTTGTTCATCCGGCGAGGGAGGGTAACATCCCGCGCGTTTTTTGGTGACCGGTCGAATGAGTCTCGTTGGGAGCCGACGATGCTGATTTTCTGTGTGATCGTGTACATGGCCGCCACGGTGGCCGTAGGACTGTGGGCGGCAACGCGAGTGAAGGACTCGAAGGACTTCATGGTCGCGGGGCGGTCGCTGCCGTTGTACATGAACTTCGCCTGCGTGTTCGCGACGTGGTTTGGTGCTGAGACGGTGTTGTCGGTCTCGGCGAAAGGCGCGACACAGGGATTGGGGTTTGTCTCCGGCGACCCGTTTGGTGCGTCGCTGTGCCTAATGCTGGTCGCGTTCTTCTTCGCGAAGACGTTCTATCGTCTGAACATGCTGACGATTGGCGACTACTACCACATCCGCTACGGCAAGTTCGTCGAGGTCGTCACGTCGCTCGGAATCGCCGCGTCGTACTTTGGCTGGACCAGCGCCCAATTATCGGCCTTGGGGTTGGTCATTAACGTGCTCTTTCCGGACTACTTGACGCTGAATCAGTCGATCATCGTTGGCGCGGCTGTCGTCACGGTCTACACGATGTTTGGCGGCATGTGGTCGGTCGCCCTGACCGACGTGATCCAAACAGCAGCGATCGTGATTGGGCTGATCATCGTTGCCGTACTCATGGGCGATCAGGCCGGTGGCATTGGCGCGGTGATCGATCATGCGCACTCGGCGGGGAAGCTGAACTTGTTTCCGCATGTGACGGCAGCGGCATGGCTGGTGTTTGTCGGAGAGTTCCTCACGATGGCGTTGGGATCGATCCCGCAACAGGACGTGTTTCAGCGAGTGACCAGCGCACGCGATGAGAAGACGGCGGTGACCGGCACTTTTGGCGGCGGCTTGTTTTACTTCGTGTTCGCGTTCGTCCCGATGTTCATCGCCTACGCGGCGACGATGATCGATCCGGATCAGCTCGCCGCATTGGGTGGCGATAAGGCTCGCGAAGTGCAACAGATTCTGCCGACGCTGGTGCTTAAGTCCACGCCGATCTGGTGCCAGGTGCTGTTCTTCGGAGCGTTGCTGTCGGCGATCCTCTCCACCGCCAGCGGAACCGTGCTCGCCCCATCCAGCATTCTGACCGAAAACGTGCTGCGGGAGTTTCTGGGGCGGCTCAAACTGAGCGATCGGGCCATGCTGCGGACGCTCCGTTGCCTGCTGGTCGTGGTCGCCATTGCGTCCACAGCCATATCAGTGACGAGCAACAAAACGATGTACGAAATGGTTGAAGCGGGCTACAGCGTCACGCTCGTGATTGCCTTCGTGCCGCTCGTGTGCGGAATTTACTGGTCCCGCTCGACGACTCAGGGGGCGGTGTTGTCGATCCTGCTCGGCGTTTCTGTTTGGTATGGTTTGAGGTACACGATTTACGATCCCACCAGCGAAGTGATTTGGCACGTCGTTCCACCACAGCTTTACGGTTTGGTGGCCTCGTTCGTCGGCATGTTCGTCGGCTCGCTGTTGCCGCAAGTCATCAAGCACACCCAAGCCAATCCTGAAGAACTCGCCCAACGCCGCAGCGCGGGTGGCGGGCATTGACCAAGGCCATTCGATCAGTCGGAACACGCTAGCGTCCGGTTCTGGCCGTTGGCTACAGGCCACATGGAACCGGACGCTAGCGCATTACGGCTGATGAGGTCTCCCTCACGCCGCACTCCGTCGCCACCACGCCGCGAGCGGATACAGCAACGGCCCGCTCGCAATGATGGCGGTGGCCAGGCCAACGACCTTCCACAAGCCGTCTTCTTGCAAGCAGTAATACACTCCCATCCCGATGCAGAACAGCGGCAAGACACACAGCACGACGGCAACGCACCAGCCACCGGGGACTCGGAATGGGCGTGGCAGAGTTGGCTCACGCCACCGCAGCACGAGGAACGACAGCAACTCCAGCGACATCATCGCTCCGTAAACCGTCACGGCCGCCGAGGCGATCTCTTTCAAATTGTGAAACACGAGGATGACAACCGAGTAGAGCAACGCCGAAACGACCAGAGACACCCACGGAGCGTCCCAGCGGTTCGTCTTCATTAGCACCTTCGGCAAGTAACCGTCCTGCCCCATCACGAATGGCACGCGGCTGTAAACCAGCATCAGCGCGGCGTACAGGCCTAAGGCGGAAACCATCCCCATCGCGCTGGTGAATTGGCCGAGCCACGGGCCGACGATTTGCTCAGCGGCAGTGCTCCAAGCTCCGGTCTTCCAGGAGACTTGCTCGGTCCCCAGCAGAGCCAACGCGATCATCGACGGCACCACATAGACTCCGGCGATCAAGCCGATGCTGATCAGCAAGGCCCGTGGATAATCGCGTCGCGGATTTTCCATTTCTCCCGCGATGGTCGAGATCGAATCCCAGCCCATGTAATTCCACAGCACGATCGGAATCGCGGCCGCCAGCGCCGGGCCGAACGTCTCGCCTGGAGCAAGCAGCGGCGTCACCGGGCTGAAGGCGAAGCCGCGCGTCAACCCTTGATACAGCCCGACCAACACCAGAATGACGAAGGGCGACATCACCAACACGAAACTCATTTTTGCGAAGCCGCCGACGGTGCGTGAGCCAAACAGGTTCAGCAGCGCGAAACTCCAGATCATGCCGACCATCAGCCCTTTGCGCAGCCAGCCGCTTCCATCCTCACCGAACTCCGGCGCGAAATACGCCAAATAGTCGCAGAACATTGTGGGGTAGAGGCCGATGTCGATGAATGTGTAGAGCCATGCCCACCAGCCTTGGCAGAACGCTCCGAATGGCCCGAGCGCACGTTTCGACCAAGCGTAATAGCCTCCCTCTTCGGGAATCGCCGCTCCCAACTCCGCGCAGACCAGCGCGATCGGAGCGCTCCAGACCAACGGAGTGATCAGCATTAGCAGTACGGCGAACCCAGGTCCGGCCGAGAGGATGTCTTCGATGGCGTAAGCGCCGCCGCAGACGTTGAAAAAGATGATGCCGACAATCGCCGATAACGACAACGTGCGTTTCACGACAAAGTCTTTCCATTTGCGAGTTCGTTTCACCGCTACGCCAACGGCTTGCGTGAGCGTCGGCCGATGATCTATTTCGCCCCCACGCCGTTGGCGTTGGGGTTAAACTTTTACTCGTAAATCGGCATCACGGGGTGCGGCCACATCGAAACTGGTGAAGTTGGCTCTGTCAGCGATGTGAGTTGTTGCAGCAGATCGCGGATGACCGATTCGGCTTCAATCTTTTCGTTGATCCAGCGCTGGCTTGCGGAACGCCAAGCCGACTCGCGTACGTTGAGTTGTTCGGCTTGCGTTTGCAAATCCCCTTCGCGTTCACGGAGCGAGCGTTCTTGTGACGTGGCCCATTCGGAGAGCGTTTGTTGCTCGGCGCGGAATTCGTCGCGTTGCGTTTGGAAGAGTTGTCGCATCTCGTCAAGTTCACCGCGCTGCTCGATCAGAGCGTCGCGTAGGCCGCGATAGTGGCCGGAGAGTTGCTGCTGGGCTTGGTCGAGCCGCTGCTGTGCGACGTCCACCCCGCAGGATTGAGTCATTTGTGCCCACGCTTCCTCGATCGCCATGCGCATTTCGAGCGTCGTGCGGTGTGTCTCTTCCAACTCGGCTCGCAGCTTGTCGAGCCGTTCGCGGCGGCCTTCCAAGTTGTTCGCGTGCAGCGCGAGCATGTCTTGCTGGCGGCGCAGGTCGGCCAGTTGGCCGCCCTGTTCGCGCTCCCATTCGTCACGTTCGCGTTTGATTTGTTCGCGGTCATGCTCGGTGAATTGCTCGAAGGCTCGCTGCGATTTGAAGAGCATCTCGCGTTCGCGATTGACGGACCGTTCGCGTTCCTCGAGCAGCGCTCGCACGCGGTCGAGCTGCGATTGCCGCAGCCGGATGATCGCGTCCCCTTCTTCCAGTTGCCCGCGTGCCCGCTGTGATTCACGGCGGAATTCGTTTTGGGCGGCTTGGATTTCCTGCCGTGCCTTGGCGAGATGCTCTTGCTGAAACCGCAAACGGTTTTCGAGGACCGCCCGTTCGTGTCGCAGTTCCGTGAGTTGCTGCTCGCGCTGCCGAGCGAACGCTGCTTGGCCTTCTTGCAGTTTGGCCTCTTCCGCACGCGTGGCGGCCTCAAGATCGGCGAGTTGCTGCTGACGTTGCGCGAGAAGTTCGTGACGAACTCGCGTAACAGCGGCTTCGTGGACTTCGCGCAAGTGGTCGAGATCAGCTCGCTCGCGGTCTCGCTGTGCGAAGAATTGGGTGCGGACGTCATCGAACTCGGTCCGTTCGCGGATCAACGACTCACGCTCGACACGCAATTCGGCGGTGAGGACTTCTTCGGTGACGTCTTGTCGGACTCGCGATTTCGCGGCGTCGAGTTCCAGAAGCTTGGCTCGGTACGCTTCGTCGAGAAGTTGCTGCCGCCGGTCGAACTCGGCCTTCTGAACCTGTCGGTCAGCATCGACCGTCGCCAGAGCCTGCTGCAACCGTTCCCGTTCGGCGGCGACTTTGCTGCCCACCTCGGCCAGCAGGCGGAGGCGGTCGGATTCGAGTTGTTCACGGCGCTTGGCGAGATCGGTTTGCTCGGCACGAAGCTGCTCGATCACGGATTGTTGCGATGCGATCTGCTCCGCGAGCGTCGCGTCACGCTGCCGCAAGATGTCCTCTTTGGATTGCAGCTCTTGTTCGGCTTCTTGTTTCCAGAGCCGCAGTTCACGTCGCTCGTGTTCGAGTTGCTGAAGTTGATCGGCGAGAATTTGTTCGCGCCGGTCAAGCTCCGAGAACCTCGCTCCGAGATCATCGACCAACTTTCTGGCGTGCGCCAGCATCTCGTTGTGCCGTGGAACGGGAGCAGTGTCGAATCCCGGCGTCGGGATCGTTGATCCGCCGGGATCAACCGGATCAAAGCGGGCGACTCGCCCATCGGCGAGCGGCACAAAACGAGACGACGGCTCCAGGAAGGCGTCGTGAGTGTGCGGTCTCAATTCAGAACGGTCGGCTTGAGTCTGCTCGCTCATTCCGGGAGTCCTTTCCCATTTTCGATTGCCAATTTTTGATTTTCGATTGAAAGTGCCAATGCGATTTCAATCGAAAATCAAAAATCGGCAATTGAAAATCGCTAGAGCGCCTTGTCGATCATGCTTGCCAGCTTGGCTTTGTTGACCAAGCCGACCGAACGATCGACCGGCTGGCCGCCCTTGAACAGGATCACGGTCGGGATGCCTTGAATGCCGTACTGCGATGCGATGTTGCCGTCACTGTCGGTGTTCACTTTGCCGACGCGCGCCTTGCCGGCGTAGTCGTTGGCAATCTCCTCAACAGTCGGGCCGAGCATCTTGCAGGGGCCGCACCACGGAGCCCAAAAATCCACCAGCACCGGCTGGCTGCTCTCCAAAACTTGCGCGGAGAAATTGGCTTCCGTGAACTCCAAAACATTTCCGGCCATGACAAGCAACCTTCTGCAAGTGGGATACGTAGAGGTCGGTCTCCGAACTTCAGTCCGTTCAGCCCTCAAAAGTCGCGGGATTATTGGGCAACACCGAAAACCTGTCAACGTGATGCTGTGGCCGGCTGATGTCCACACGGTTCCTGTCACAGTGGAACGGACCGCGATATGCTGCTGCCGCCGTTTGGGTGGAATTGCCACGGATTTTGATGCTTGAGACACCGGACACTTGGGAGCCTGCCGTTCATGTCAGCCCAGTTGCAGCAACGCCTGCTTGGCGAGTTAGAAAAGCTTGTTCTGATCGATCCGCACACGCACATTAACCAGCTCGATCCGGCGTCACACACGCTGGCTGACATCCTGGGTTACCACTACTACACCGAGTTGGCTCACTCGGCCGGGCTGCCTCGCGAGCAGATCGAGCAGCCAGGCATCGACCCGAAGGAGAAAGTCTGCCGGCTCGTGCCGAAGCTGGCCGACATCGAGAACACCGCTCAATACAGTTGGTTGTTGGAAATGTGTCGTGCCTTCTTCGGCTTCGAGGATGACCGCATCACGTCCGCCAATTGGGAATCGCTGTACGACAACGCCGCCAAGAAAATGGCTCAACCCGATTGGGAAGAGCAAGTGCTGCGAACCAGCAAGCTCGAAACAATCTTCCTGACGAACAACTTTGACGATCCGCTGACTGGCTTCGACACGCTGCGGTACATCCCATGTTTGCGGACGGATGACCTCGTTTTTCATCTGACGAAGCCGGAGACTCGTACGCGGCTCGCGAAGGCGACGGGAATTGAACTGAGTGGTGCCGCCTCATTGAAGCAAGCGATCGGCAAGCTGTTTGACCACTTTGTCTCGAAGAATGCGAAAGCTTGCGCGATCTCGCTGCCGCCAGATTTCGAGCCGATTCGCATCGAAGCATCTGCTGCCGATCCGATTTTGCGAGCGGTTGCAGCCGGCAAAGAGTTGTCCGCCGACGAGCAACGGACGCTCAGCCGCTTCGTCTTCTGGACACTGGCCGAGCATTGTGCTGACCATCGTTTGCCGTTTGATTTAATGATCGGCGTCAATCGCCGCGTGTACGAAGCCGGCGTTTATCAGGGGCAAGACTTGTTCGACCAACGCGTCTCGCTGATCCAGTACAAGGCGTTGTTCAACGCGTTTCCGCAGGTGGTGTTCCCGGTCTCGGTCCTCGCTCAGGTCAGCAATCAAGAGCTGGTTAGCTACTCGTGGGTCTTCCCGAACGTCGTGACGAACGGGCACTGGTGGTACTCGAACATCCCAGCCTACATCGAAACCGATTGCCGCGCCCGTTTACAGGCAGTGCCGCGGACGAAGCAGATCGGCTACTACAGCGACATGTACAAATTAGAATTCGCTTTACCAAAGTTCGGCATGTACCGTCGCATCCTGTCAAAGGTTTTAGCCGAAGACTTTGTGATCGGACGCGGTTGGACCGAGGAGCGAGCTTTGGATCTTGGTCGTCAGAATCTGCGTGGAAACGTCGAGACCATTTTCGGAGTGGGTCATAAGTAACCCCTTTCTAATGACGTCGCCTCGTTGCAGTGTTGCTGGACGGCAAATACGATCCTTTCCACGTCGGATTAGCGGCGAGTGTCAGTAAACACCCCGTCTTTTGTTGGATTTTGGGGAACAGCAGTCATGGCAATGTTGGTTGTTTTGCAAGATGGCAAGGCGGTCACTCATCCGATTCCCGAAGGGGAAACGGTTCTAGGACGGCATCCGGGCTGCACGATTCAGTTGGATTCCAACACCGTGTCTCGACGGCACGCGCAAGTGACCAAGGTCGACGGAAATTATTTCATCGAGGACTTGGGAAGCGGCAACGGCACGTTCGTCAATGGCAAGCAGATCGAGGGCAAAGCCCACCTCGTTCACGACGATCGCATCAAGCTTGGTCCGATCCTGTTGAAGTTTCAGAGCGAAGGCTCGGCGTTGGTTTCACCGGCACAGCGGCCATCCATTCCTCGACCCCAGGCGATCGCAGAGACAAACCACGACATCGACTTCGTCGATGAAGCGGATGACGGTGCGACGATCACTGGAACCTTGGTCGGTGTTGGAGCTGGCGGCGGCGGCCAATTTGGAATGTTGGATGTCCGACCGGAAGTCAAACTCAAGGCCGTCATCGAGATCACTCGCAGCTTGGCCGGCGTTGTTGATGTGACCGCGATTTGTCCGAGGATTCTGGATGCTCTGTTCGAGATTTTTTCGCAGGCCGACCGTGGTTGCATTTTGCTCAAGGATGAAAAAGCCAAACTGGTCCCGCGAGCCATGAAGCACCGCCGGGCCGGGGAGGATGCGACCGTCAAGCTGAGCAGGACGATTCTCAACAAAGTGCTCAGCGACAAGACCGGGATCCTGTCGGCCGATGCCGCCAACGATGCCGCGTTTTCCGCCAGCGAATCAATCTCCAGTTTGGATATCCGTTCGATGATGTGCGTGCCGTTGCTCAGCCATGAAGGCGAGCCGATGGGCGCGATCAGTATTGATACGCAGAACCCGATTAGTCAGTTCAACGAAGAAGACCTCGATCTGTTGATGGCTGTCGCCGGACAGGCTGCGCTGTCGTACGAAGGTGCTCAACTGCTTGTCAGCTTCATGGAAAAGAAGAAACAAGACGGCGAAATGGAAATCGCTCGCAACGTGCAACGCGCGTTGTTGCCAAGCGAACTTCCCAAAGCTCCCGGCTACGAGTTTTATGCTTCGTATGACGCGGCCCAGGCGGTCGGCGGCGATTATTACGACGCTGGCATGTTGCCCGGAAACAAGATCTTTCTGTCGTTCGGCGACGTGGCGGGCAAGGGCGTCCCCGGCGCGCTGATCATGTCGCGAATGTCGAGTTGTTGCCAAAGCACGATGCAATTCGTTCACGAAGTCGGACCGGCGGTCGAGGCAATCAATCACCACATGTGTGCGAATGCCGTGGAAGGACGCTTCGTGACCTATGTGTTGGCGATCATCGACCTAACGACCCATGAGATGACTCTGGTCAACGCCGGCCACATGTCCCCGATCATTCGCCGTGCTGATGGGTCGCTCTTCGAGTTTCCCGATGAAACCGTCGGTATGCCGATCGGTGTCATGGATGGCTATCCGTTTGACGTGCTTAACTTCAAGCTGGAGCCGGGTGACATCGCGGTCTTGTTCACCGACGGCGTCAGCGAGGCGATGGCTCCGAACGACGATCTCTACACGCTGGAACACCTGCGAGAGTTCATCCAGAAAGGTCCCAAGAAAGCGGATGAACTCGGCAAAGCGTTGCTGACGGACGTCCGTCGCCATGCCAACGGCCGCCCACAGAACGACGACATCACGATCATGACCTTCGGCCGAAACCCCGTGTGATGCGTGTCGGTCTTCTCAAACGAATCAAGGCCCGCGTGTCGTGTGACACGCGGGCCTTGATGTTTTGTTGGCAGAGGACTTGGCGATGCGAAAGATCGCCGGAAGGATTCAGCGTCGATCAGCCTATCGCGACTTGATGACGATTTCCGTCGCGGCCTCAACCTTGCGATAGCCCAGGCTGCGAACCACTTCAAGGACTTCGCTCCAGGTCGGAAACGGTCGGCCGCTGCGGCGTTTGTAGGTGTCCATGGCGTTCATGAATTCGACTTCATCGAGTGAGTAGTCTCGCTCGCAAGTGGTCGGATCAATTTCGCGGCGGCGTTGAGCCTTGCGGCGTGGGTCGCCGGCACGGCGTTCGGTGCCATTGGACGGCGTTCTCTGAGACGGAAAGCTGCGGCGGTCGTTGACGCGACGGTCCTTGCTCAAACGCTGTTCGACGACTTGATCCATTTCCATGGTGGCGGGCATAGCAGGCTCCGAGAGGGAAAACTGAGCGAACCAAATGGCTCAAAAACTTGATCTGACCGCAACGGCGATGTCCCAAAGGTGTGAGTCGTTGCTGAACGTTGAATTTTGTCACACAACCGCAGACTCGGCAAATTGTGCGGATCAAGAAGAGAGTAATTCTTGAGTGGAATTTGGAGATGGGGCAGTCTCGCCGGTCGTAGCGATTGTACTGCGCTCGGTCACCGAGGGAGCTCAGGAATGACAGCTCCGATCGTCACGCGAACCTCGCCGGGAGTGACCTTGGCGGCCAGAAACGCCGTGTCGAACGGCGTCAGCAGTTCGCGCACTCGATCGAGCTGTGGTTCCACTGAAAGTGGAGCGAGCTTTCGCCAATGCCCAACTTGGCGGCTCAACGGCTCATGCTGATTGTTGAGAAACTCGCGAGCCGCGAGAGAGTTCACGAACAGCCAATGGGAATGATCGGCGAAGTGTCGTGAACGGACGGCAGCAAACAGAGGCTCGGAACTCAATGCAGCGACTCCGGTGGTCCGCTCATGGAATGCCGAGATCAACCGCGGATCGGTCGCTAAAAGCACATGATCAGACGCGACCCCATAGGCGGGACGATACGGGGGCAGACTATCCAGCCATTTGATGGTTAGCGATTCGCGGTGCTGAATCTTCAACATCGCGGGCGAATCGGGGTTGCGGCTGTTGTGAGCGACGGCCGCGAAGTTCACCAACGTCAGCAGCGCACCGTCGAGTGAATCGCGGAGATTCGGCTGGCCATCGTCGTTCGGCGGTCTTGTCGAGAGATCGAATTGCCACGCCAGCAAGCCGTCGACTGGGGCAGAATGCTCTTCGACGGGCATTTTCGGAACGATGGCTCCTCCCAAGCTCGGTCGCGCATGTGGCAAGACCTCGTCAAACAAGTCACGGCCGAACAATCCGCGAGTGACTTTTCCGAACGTCTGCCAATCTCGCTGCGATTTCTCCGAGGGATCGAGCGTTTGGATCCATCGGCACAAGTCGGGAGCGATCCGAGCCTCGCCCGCGAAGATCGCGTCGGCCGGCAATCGAGCGGCCAGATCGCTGGGTGATTCCGAAGCTTCGACGAATCTCTGCCAGATTGCCGGCAATTCGTTCGTGTCGTGATGCACGACAGAGTGAACGACCAAGCCATCGCGAACCTCCAATCCAGCGGACAGCCATTCCAACTTCTTCCACAGCGGTCCCATCCAGGCTGTCGAAGTCGAGTCTTTCGCAAGTTCGCCGTCCCAGCGCCGCGGATTGACGAAGAGGCGGACGGCGGAACCGTCCGGCAATGACGACATGGCTCTGCGATAGGTTGGCGATTGATCGAGCGGTTTCACGCGGTTGTCGTTCGCTGCCGACGCGGATCGTGTGATCACATCGAGAATGAGTTCTTCGCGTTCGCTGATGGCGAGCGTCCGGCCGAGTTTCACGGTGAAAAGATCCGGGCCAGTGGTTTGGCCATTCGTCTTCTTTTGGCGAATTTGAAAGCTTCGTCCGAACGCAGACTTCGTCTGCACCTCATGGGCTTCCAACAGATCCCACAAGGCGAGGACACGATCCCAAGTGTCCTCCTTGGCAGCACGAGACAACAGCATCGCCATCGGCGGACCGGTCGGTGACGGCGAGAGCACCAGCAGGACCGATTCGCCAAACAACTCCGATACGAATTGATCGAGCGGCTGTCCCAGCAACGCGGACAAACTGGCTTGTCCGAGTTGCCACTTGGCGAACTCCGGCCCTTGCTGCCATTGCTTGACCAACGAGAGTTCACGCAAGCGGCGAAACCACTCCGCATTTGGCACATCACGGAGGTGCGAACGGAGATCACGAACCTCGATGCTCAGTCCAACGTCTTCGCCGATCAAACTGGTGAGTTCCGGCTCTTCGGCACAGGCACGTGCCAGCGGCCATTCACCCAGGAATGAGCACGTTAAAAGCAGTCCGGCGATCCATCGCGGAAAGGGACGTTGTTGAGAAAAGATGGTGGTCAAGTCGAGGAATCCTGGCTGTTGAAGACTAGTTGAAGCCACGAATCAACGGCATCTCGCAGTTCCTTGCCCAGGGGAGCAAGAGGTCGTGACAACGATTCCGAGACACCGTCGGTCGAACCTTCACCACCGAAAAGGTTTGGCGTGTCGGATGGTGGCAAGAGCACGTTGGTGGCCGAAACTTGTTGCCACGCCTGCGAGGCCAACGCGGCGTAGGCGTCGCGAGCGTCATGCAGCAGCACATCCAGTTGCCGATCACCGGTTGGGGCCGGATCACTGACCGGTTCGAGACGATTCACTGCAGCGTTCGCGATCTGAGTCTGCAACGAAGCTTGACGGTTCGCGAATGAGACGTTGCTGGAAACTCGCCAACCGATACCGATCGCGATCACCAGGGCTAATGCGGCTGCAATCAATGCCATCCATCCCGTCAGCGACGAGTACCGATAACTTGGACTGCGCAGTCCGTCCGATGTCGATTGGGCAGCCAGAGTGACGAGGTTGCGCTCAGTCCGCAGACGTCGCAAAACAGCATCGGCAAGTTCGACCACTGGCGATTGCATCCGCCAGTCCTCGACGGCAATCTGCAGTTGCTGAAAGCGTTCCTGCATTTCGCGACACGCGGGGCAGTGTGCGATGTGCGTGCTGAGTTCGTCCGGCAGTTCTTGTTGCCGAAGATCGAAGAACTCTTGCAGTCGGTTTTCAAAATCAAAACAGGTCATGATTGCGACACATGAAATAAAATGGACGGGATTGGCGATTCCTGGAGTCGTCAGTTCAAGTCTGATTTCGGATCGCGGGATTGATGATTCAATTCCTGCCGAGGGTCAAGGCCGCGCTTTCGCAGATACTCTGCCATTTCCTTCCGAGCACGGTGCAACCAGGTTTTGACTGTTCCTTCGGGACAATCGAGAATCTCGGCAACCTCTTCGACGGACAACTCCTGCTGGTAAAACAAGACGAAACACTGTTGGTATTCCGGACGCAAAGTGGCTAACGCTCTCTGAATTTCCTCGGCATCATCACGTGAATCCGTTCTCGTCCGCTCCGGCAACCAATCGGCTTGCAAGTCCGCCGGCATCGGCCGGCGGCCACGTTCCTCCAAATGGGTCCGGCAGCGGTTCGCGGCAATCGTCAGCAGCCAAGGTCGCAACGGACGTTCGCCATCCCAACGATGCAAGTTGCGGAAAGCTCGCAAGAAGACTTCTTGCGCGACGTCCTCGGCATCGTGGCGACGGCTGAGCATTCGCAGGCACAATCCAAAGATCATGCCTTCAAAACGCTCAACGAACAGCCGCTGACAGGCGACTTTGCCCGCCAAACAACCTTGGACTAACTCGACCTCGCTGACGTCCACGCTCAAGCCGGTATCCCATCGTGGAGCAGATTCTTTGTTCGGTCAGGTCTGATGCACTTCGTCTCAGGGATTCGCGTCCACAAGACCGTACCCATCTTGACGCCGACAAAAGACATCGTCGATGGTTGACGTCACCGAAACCGAGTCAATCGTCCGACATACCGGCAAGGCTCTGCGAGGGTTTCGAGAACACCTCAATCCGCCAGAAAAAACCGCGGACCAAAAGCGGTGGGATCGAGCCAACTCTGCTCTATTGCCGCTGGATGTAATCTCTGGCCAATTGTCTCGCGAATTTGAAGGCATGACGAACCGTGTTGGCCCGCAATTCCATTTGCTCTTCGGTGTAATAGCGAGTCCCTTCGCTGTGCGGCAGCCCAGCCAGAATGATCGCCAAAGGGAGCAAGTCGACAAGTTCTCGATAGCGTCGTTGTTGATCGGCGGCAGCAGCGGCTGGATTCGGTTCGGACACGAAGAGGCTCCTTCAATCGATGAGCTTGCAATGACTTGCCAGCTAACGGCGATTCTTGAACTTGTTGAGGATGTCGGCTGCCAACTGCCGATTCGGGACTTCTGCCGCGATGGCGGCAGTAGAGCCTTCGGTCCTGGCCGGCGGCGGGGCCTCTGGCGGTGGCTTCACTCCTGTTTCTTCCGGGGGAGGCAAAGAAATTGCGGGAACGTTGACCATCTTCGATTTGGTCTCCGGTTCCAATTCCCCCAAGTCTGTGACCGGCGCAGTTTGTGCGGCATACTGCGCCATCATCGCCTGTTGAGCCATTTGTTGCTGATACGCCATCTGCTGTTGATAGGCCGGGTCCATGTATCCCGGTTGCGGCATAAAAGCCTGCTGCATGCCGTAGGGATTAGGCATGTATTGCGGCGCATAGTTGGCATACGGTGCCTGGACGTACGCTGGCTGTGGCGGGTAATTACCAGGCATTCCGTAGGGAGCCATCATCGCCGCATTCAGCTGGGGCATTCCCTGCGGCATCATCGGCGGGGGCATGGACGGGATCGGCTGAATCAAGGGGTCAACCGTCGGTCCCACAGGCAGAGCGTCGTTAGGCTGCGTCTCGATGGGCAACGCAGAGGGCGTGGTCGGAGGAAATAGGCTGGTGTTGTCGGCATTCATCACCGTTGTGTCATTACTGACGGCGCTGTGCATGTGTTCGAGAATTTTCGTCGGCCCACCATCCACCAACGTCTGATCCAACGGAGCTGCCTCCGGTGATTCGGCGAGATCGCTCAGCAAGAATCCCGCATCGGACGACGATCCGACTGTACCTTCAGCCCGCGCGTGCTGTACGGCGGCGACTGCACCTTCAATGACGATTTCAAATTCCAATTTGCCGATCAGAATGCGGTCGCCAGGCTGCAGGATTACTTGGCCCTGAACTCGCTGGCCGTTGACGAATGTGCCATTCGTACTGCCCAGTTCGCGCAATCGGACGCTGAAATCATCCAGCGTGAAAACACAGTGATATCGGCTCACCGACTCACTAGAAGGACGCAACTGACAATCCTGCTCGCGTCCAACCAAAAACTTTTTCGTCTGAAGCGGGATGAGTGAGCCGTGTTGCTTACCACCGACCACCTTCAATTCCGCACTCAACATGACGCACTCCCTGCCCGTAACGCTTCAATCTTATTGAGCAAACTCCAAAATCCAATAAAACTAAGACTGTTGAGGGAAAGTAACCGTATGAAGTTGAAATTCAATTTGCTCCCCAACTTGCCGATCGTGCATTGCCATCACGAAGGAGGCAGCGAAGAAAGATGGACGATCGAAAGAGAAGTCGCAGATAACGCTAGTCTTGCCACAATCGACTGTCAATCGGTCGAAATCTGAACGATCGGCACTTTCTGATTTTGCGCGACTGAATTATCCGTTGCTGCAATTTCAATAGCCATCTTGCGAGCTTCGGCTCGGACTAGTGCCGGAAGCTCGCTGATGACAGACGCACTCCCCAGACACTGGGCCAATCGCTGCGCAATCAAATGCGATGCCACGATCGTGTCAGGTATCTTTGGAATCAAATCACAAAGTCCAAGCAACTCCGGCGTGTGCTCCGAGGACTTGAGAAGCAAGCTGCCGTGTTGCAGCACGGCTCCCCGCCGCCTTCGTTGAGCGCTTCCCATGATTTTGTGCCCATGAACGACCAAATCTGGCGCGGCTTCTCGCTGGAAGCATAGAAACGGTTCCTGCTTCCGGACTGAGTTGCTGGCACGCGGCGCGACTGGGACACCGCATTCGGTCAGCCAAGCGATGAAAATGGCATGAATCTCAAAATAAAGCTGATACGGCTGTTGGGCGAGTCGATGTGAAGGGGGCAGGCTGCATGAGTAAGTCTGCTCGTGATGGTGCAAGATCGCGCCGCCGCCAGAGAGCCGACGTACGCTTGGCAAGTTTGCGAGTCTCGGGTCGCGACACAGTTCGGCTTCTTTTTGAAAGTACCCCAAAGAAACGGTCGGCTCGGACCAGCGATAGAGACGCAAGAAAACAGTCCCGCTCCGGAGAGACTCTTCCAACAGTGCCTCATCGACCGCCATATTCCGGGCACCGGATTGCGGTTCGTCGAGAATCACGTGGATGAGGTCGTTCATCGCCTACCGCTTCCATCGCAGGACAAGCTGACGACCCGCTTTGACTTCGTCAGGCCGGGAAATCGGCGTATCGTGCGGAGCGTTGTGCAGGAATTCCGACGACTCATTCAGAATTGTGCGAATCGTGTCTGCGAAGGCATCAAGCGTCTGCTGCGACTCCGTTTCGGTGGGCTCGATCATCAAGGCTTCCTGGACGATTTGAGGAAAATAAACAGTCGGAGCATAGTACCCGAAATCGAGCAACCGCTTGGCGATGTCCAGCGCGGTGATCCCTCTTTCGGATTTCGACTTCTCGGCCGAGGCGACGAACTCGTGCATGCAACGCTCGCCGTGCGGCACCGGCAAGACGTCGGCCAGTTTCGCTCGCAGATAATTGGCATTGAGCACGGCTTGCTCGGACACGGCTTTGAGGCCGTCGGCTCCCAAGGTGCGAAGATAAAGATAGCCGCGCAGCAAAATGCCGACGTTGCCGAACTGGCTGCGAACTCGGCCGATGGATTTCGGTGGCGTTGTCAATTGAAAACGATCTGCGCCGCCGGACTGCGTCCGAGACACGATCGGGCCGGGCAAATAGTTCGCCAAAAAATCTCGGACGGCGATTGGTCCCGCGCCCGGACCACCGGAACCGTGTGGGCCGGTGAATGTTTTGTGGACGTTGTAGTGCATCATGTCGCCGCCGAAGTCGCCCGGTCGAGTGATGCCCAAGATCGCGTTCATATTCGCTCCGTCGATGTAAACCAAGCCGCCGACGTCGTGCAGCAAGTGAGCGATCTTCGCAATGTCCCGCTCGAAGAGGCCGAGCGTGTTCGGGTTCGTGATCATGAACACAGCGGTCTTGTCGTCGAGGTTGTCCCTGAGCTCGTCAAGATCGACGAAGCCGTCGGCTCGCCCTTTGAGTTGCACGCACTCGAAGCCGGCAATCGCCGCACTCGCGGGATTCGTGCCGTGAGCACTCTGCGGGAAGAGCACTTTCGTCCGCTGTTCGCCTCGGTCCTGAAAGTACGCTGCTGCGGTGAGCAACGCGGTCATCTCACCGTGCGCACCAGCCGCTGGTTGCAGTGAGACGGCGGGCAAACCTGCGATCTCGCCAAGCATTTCTTGCAGTTCGAACAGGATCGCCAGCATCCCCTGTTGGCTGGCTTCGTCCTGGTACGGATGCAGATCAATCAACCCCGGCAGCGATGCGAGACGCTCGTGTCGTTTCGGGTTGTATTTCATCGTGCAACTGCCGAGCGGATAGAAGTGCGTGTCGACCGACATGTTGAGCGTCGACAAGTTCGTGAAATGCCGAATGACATCCGGCTCCGTCAACTCCGGAAGATCGGGCGATTGCTCGGCGAGTAGTTCTGTCGGCAACATCTCTGCGAGCGATCGCGCGGGCACATCGCAGGCAGGATATCTCGCTGCGCGGCGTCCGAGCTGTGAGAGTTCAAACAGGAGATTCGTGGCTTGTCGGTTTCGCATCGGTTCAACGTTTTACTTTCGGAGGGCGTTCGCTAGGTTGTCGATTTGATTCTTCGTTCGAGACTCTGTGACCGCGACCAACAGCCACTCATTGGCGGATGAACCGAATTCGACAGCAAGTGCCGGGAAGCGGTTCAGCGCTGGACCGATATCGAAGCCGGCGGTTCGGGCACGCCGAGCGACTTCGGCGGCGTTGCCTCGGCTGCGAACGACAAACTCTTTGAAGAACGGACCGCCGAACGCGAGTTCCAGACCGGAAACCTCCGCCAATTGTTCGGCGGCGTAGTGAGACTTTTGGCAACTCAACTCGGCGACTTCGTGCAATCCGCGTGGACCAAGCAGCGAGAGATAGACGGTCGCACGCAGCGCGAGCAGTCCTTGGTTGGTGCAGACGTTAGATGTGGCTCGCTCCCGACGGATGTGTTGTTCGCGAGTCCCCAGAGTCAGCACGAAGCAGCGTTTGCCGTGGCGGTCGACTGTCTCGCCAACGAGCCGGCCGGGCATCTGTCGCACGAATTCCTGCCGGCAGGCGAGGATACCGAGATACGGCCCGCCGTACTGCAACGGAATGCCGAGCGATTGTCCTTCGGCGACCGCGATGTCGGCACCGTCTTCGGCGGGACGTCGCAGTACGCCGAGGCTGATCGGATCAAAGACGGAAATGGACAACGCACCGCGTTGCTTCGCGACGGTGAAAATTTCGCGTGGGCTTTCGAGACAGCCGAAGAAGTTGGGGTGCTGCACGATGACGGCGGCGGTGCGGTCGTCGATCTGCCGTGCGACGTCGCTCGGATCGGCAGTCCCATGCGGCGTCGGCACGACGATGATTTCGCAGCCGAGATGTCGGACGTAGGTCGTCAGTGTGTCGCGGTATTCCGGATGCACTGAACCCAGCACGACCACCTTGCCGCGTCGTTGCGTGACGCGCATCGCCATCAAAACCGCCTCAACCATCGCCGAAGCCCCTTCGTAGAGGCTCGCGTTCGAGACATCCATGCCAGTCAATTCGCAGATCAGTGTTTGGTATTCGAAGAACGCCTGCAAACTTCCCTGACTGGCCTCAGCCTGATACGGCGTGTACGCGGTATAGAACTCGCTGCGTCCAGCAATCGCATCGACGGCGGCGGGAACGAAGTGATCGTAGATGCCGCCGCCGAGAAAGCTGACTCGCCCCGACGCTCCAACGTTCTGGCTGGCGAGGTCTCGCAAATGTGCTTCGAGTTCGATCTCGCTCAGCGGCGGCGGCAAATGCAGCGGCCGATCCAATCGCAGTTCGCGCGGGATTTGGTCGAACAGCTCATCGACGGATTTCACGCCGACGGTCTTGAGCATCGCTTGCTGAGATTCAGCGGTGTTGAAGAGGTACGGCACGGACAATCGCTTTCAGGAGTCGCTCGCTCTCGGCGAGCTCGGGATTCGGATCAGTGACCCGCCGCGCATTCTCGTTCGTACGCGGCGGCGTCCAGGAGTGACGCGGCTTCTCCCGGATTACTCAGCCGAATCTTGATCAGCCAGCCTTTGCCGAACGCGTCTTTCGAGAGCAGGTCGAGATCGTTCGGCAAGTTGGAGTTCACTTCGATCACTTCGCCGCTGACCGGCGCGTACAGGTCGCTCACAGCTTTGACGCTTTCGATCTCGCCGAAGACTTCGCCGATGTTCAGTGTCTTGCCGACGTTTGGCAGGCCCATGTAGACGAGGTCCGTCAGCTCTTTCACGGCGAAGTCACTGATGCCGATCGTGCCCACGTCTCCGTTGAGACTGAGCCACTCGTGAGTCTTCGCGTACTTCAAATTCACTGGAGCCATGCTGTTCCTCCTGAGTCCGCAGGTCAGGCTTCCCAGCCTGACTCGAATTGGCAAAACGGTATCGATCGCTGATCGGGTCAGCCTGGAATGGCTGATCTACGACTTCGCATTCTGGTCAATCTTCTCCAGTCGGCGCTGATGCCGGCCACCTTCAAATTGCGTCTTCACCCAGACATCGACCATGCGAGTGATGAGTTGTTCGCCTAGCAAGTCTGCCGAGAGACACAGGACGTTGGCGTCGTTGTGCCGACGGCTCATCTCTGCGGTGAAGTCGTCGTGGACGAGGGCCGCTCGTACGCCAGTGAAGCGGTTAGCGGCGATGCACATGCCGATGCCGCTGCCACAGATCAGGATGCCGCGGTCGGCGCTGTGATTCGCGACGGCGGTCGCCACCTTCGCGGCGTAATCCGGGTAATCGACGCTCTCCGACGAGTTCGGGCCGAGATCGACCCCCTCTTGGCCGAGGTCGGCAAGCTGCCGCAGGATGCGCTCCTTGACGGTGAGTCCTCGATGGTCACTGGCCACTGCGATTCTCATGATCGTGTTCCGGAAAAAAGAGTTCGTCAGACGATATCGTCGAGGATCTTTACCAAGTGTTTTTCAATGCTGGCGGCGCAGGCCGCGTATTCGTTCATGCCGCCGCCGATCGGATCGGAGACGTCCTTGCCATCGCGATCGAGCACCTGCACGCGATCGGCGAGTTCCGGGTGGCTGTCGAGAATCGCCGAGCGGTGGCCGTTGGTCATCGTGTAGCAGCGGTCGATCTGTTCGATCAGCCGATCGGTGAGCGGCTGACTGGTGTGCGATCGCAGGTCGAGTTTGCAGCGTTTCATCATCTCGACCGATTCGTGGCTGGCCGGGCTGCCGTAGTCGGCGGCGAGTCCCGCCGATGCCACCAGGAACCCGCGCTTCGTCAAATCTTCCGGCGAGCATTTGAGCCGCTCGGCCAATAGATGGCGGAACAGCGACTCGGCCATCGGGCTGCGACAGGTGTTGCCGGTACAACAGAAGAGGATCACTTCGCACGCGGCCACTTGCAGTCGGTTTTCCGGAGTCGCTCCGATTCGCTCGGCCGTCCAGGCTCCGTCGGAGTTGATCTGCACAATCGACGTCCGTGCGTCGGCGTTCGACTCGGCCGCGGCATTGTCTTTCACAACGAGCGCGGCGTCCGTCCACGGAGCGCCCGTGAAATCCAGATTCTTCGCCGAGGCCTCGATCTCACGAATCAGCAGCGGCCCGCGCGAGAGCTTTGCGACTTCACTGAGAACTGGATGACTCGAAATTCGCACGGCTATCTGCCCATCCACGATGACGGTGGCCCGACTGCATTCCGGCAGAGCGGCCACAAATCCATTCGTCGCCGACGCTGGAGCACGCAGCACAAGCGGCCCCGGCCAGCAGCGTCTAGCGATTCGCAGTCCGACTTCCGGCAGATGCGGCAAGAAATCAGCGATCTCGTCGGCAGATCGCAGCAGCAGCGTCGCCGCCTGGAACCGGCGGCCGGCCGATTCCGCGAGTGCCGCACCGGCCAAGACGTAACCTGCTTCGGAAGGGAGCGCGACCAGTTTGCCCAACGACAAAAGCTGCACGGCGCGATGAATGACATCACGTCGGTCCGTGACCTCGCGCAGCTCGACGACCTCGGGCATTGTCGGGAAACTCCACGTGTAAAAGAACTGGGGAAATATAGTGGGATGCCTCGCTGTTCCGCTACGATCCCGCGTGGAGGTGCAAGATGTGCGAGTCATGGATTCTGCGACAAGTTTGGATCAGTTTATGCGTCTGCGGATTATTGTGCCTTCCGGCATGCCAGCGGACCACGACTTCTCCGCCCGTGATCCGAGCTGACGACTCCGAATCGGGCGCTGGTGGAGCCAAAACCCCTGACCAGTCTCCGCGCGACGCGAGTGACGACTTCTTCGACAACGGCGTCATCCCGCAACTCAAAATCGAGTTGAAAGAGTCACAGGCGAAGAAACTTCGCGAAGATGCTCGGCGTTATGTGAAGTGCAAACTGATCGAAACGTTGGCCGATGGCGAGACGACTTACACCGACGTCGCCATCAAACTCAAAGGGGCTGCCGGCAGCTTTCGCGAATTCGACGATCGTCCGGCTTTCACGCTCAACATGCACAAGCACGAGAAGGACCAGACTTTTCACGCGATGGAGAAATTTCATCTCAACAACTCGGTGCAGGACGAGTCGTACCTGAGCGAGTGGCTCTGCTCCGACATCGCTCGCGACGCGAAGGTGCCTGCCACGCGAGTCACTCACGCTCGCGTCTGGATGAACGATCGCGACCTCGGCCTTTACGTTTTGAAGGAGGGATTCGATCGGCCGTTCCTTAAACGCCACTTCACCGACGCGAGCGGCAACTTCTACGACGGCGGTTTCGTGCAGGACATCGACGTCGATCTCGAAAAGGACTCCGGCAACGGCCCCGACGATCACAGCGACTTGCGTACCTTGCAAGCGGCGTGTCTCGAACTAGATCCTAAAAAACGCTGGCCGGCCATCGAAGAGCGGCTCGACGTGGATGCGTTCGTCAGCTTCATGGCGCTCGAACTGATGACGTGCCACTGGGACGGCTACACGCCCAGCAAGAACAACTACCGGATTTACTTCGCGCCTCCCAGCGGCAAGGCCCGCTTCCTGCCACACGGCATGGATCAGATGTTCGGCGACCCCGGAACCCCGATCCTCGAATACTTCGAGCCGATGGTCGTTAACGCGGTGATGCACAATCCCGAATGGCGCAAACGCTATCGCGAGCGAGTCTCCGAACTACTGCCGTTGTTCGAGCCGCAGCGACTGCACGACAAACTCGACACGCTACTAGCCCGGCTGCAACCGGTTGTCGCAGCAATGGGCGAAGAGTTTGTGAACGCTCACGCCGACCGAGTTCGTGAACTCAAAGAACGGATCGCTGCACGTGAGCCGAACCTCCGCGAACAACTCCAAAACGGCGATCCGACGCCGTTGGAGTTCGAGGGAGACAAACCGATCGAACTCGCCGATTGGTTCCCCGCTCAAGAGACCGACGACACGAAAGTCGAAGAAGTCGAAATCGACGGCCAGAAACGCTACTCGATCCAAGTCGGCGATTCCGGCCAATGCGTCGCCTCGTGGCGTCGCAAAGTGCTGCTCGCCAAAGGCCGCTACCGCCTCGAATCACGAATGCGCACCGAATCGGTCGAGCCTCGCGAAGACGAACAAGGAACCGGAGCCGGCCTCCGCATCTCCGGCGGCAAGCACGACAACAAGCTCGCCGGCGATTCAGACTGGCAAACGATCAGTCACGAGTTCGAAGTACTCGAAGACGTGCGTGACGTGATCGTCGTCGCCGAACTGCGAGCGACTCGCGGACGATTGTGGCTCGAACCGATCTCTCGGTTGGTGCGACTAGCGCCAGAATAGCCGGCGTCATTTGGCCAACGACTCGCGAAGTTCGTTCAGTTTCTGCAGCGCCGCGATCGGCGTGAGTTGCTCGATGTCGAGTGACTTCAACTTCTCGATCACCGGATGTTCCGGTTCGATGAACAGCGAGAGTTGGCGGTCGCAGGATTTCGTTTTGCGATCGGGGATTTTGACTTTGCCCGATTCATCGACGTGATCGGATTCCAGTTGGGCCAGGATGACTTGCGCACGCTCGATGACGTCGCGCGGCAGGCCGGCGATTTTGGCGACGTGGATACCGTAGCTCTTGTCGGCGGGGCCTTCCACGATCTTGTGCAGGAAGACGATGTCGTCGCCGTGCTCGCGGATCGCGACGTTCCAGTTGCTGGTTTCAGGCAGCGTCTTGGTCAGTTCGGTCAGCTCGTGGTAGTGCGTAGCGAACAGCGTCCGGCAGCGAATTTGATCGTGCAGGAATTCGGTGACGGCCCAGGCCAGCGAGATGCCGTCGTAAGTGCTCGTGCCGCGGCCGATCTCGTCGAGGATCACGAGGCTGCGGTCGCTCGCGGAATTCAGAATCCGCGCGGTCTCGGTCATCTCGACCATGAACGTGCTCTGGCCTTTGCTGAGTTCGTCGCTCGCGCCGACGCGAGCGAAGATGCGATCCGCGATCCCGATGCGTGCCTCGCTGGCCGGGATGAACGATCCCATCTGAGCCATGATCGTCAGCAGCGCCGCTTGCCGGATGTAGGTGCTCTTGCCGGCCATGTTCGGGCCGGTAATGAGCTGGACGCGGCCGGAATTTGTAGCCGTCTCGCTCCGCGAGACGATTGCCGAACTCGCAGCCGCGACTTCTGCCTCAATCGGAGCGATGGCCGCGGCGTGGGCGCCAGGCTTCGGTTGCGTGCCGCTTGAAGATTGAACATCGATCGACGTTCGGCTTTCCTGTCGCGGAGCGACGGGGCTACGTTGGCCCAACCGCACATCATTTGGCACGAATGACCCGCTCGGCATCAGTTTGTCGAGGACCGGGTGCCGGCCTTCGCGGATGTCGAGAATGGGTTCTTCGGTCAGCTCCGGGCGGCAATAACCTTGGTTGACGGCGAGCGTGGCCAGCGCGGCAAGGACATCGACTTCTGAAAGTACGTCGGCAGTTTGCTTCAACCGCGTGGTCGTGGCGGCGACTCTCGCCCGAAGAGCAGCGAAGAGTTCTTGCTCCAGCGAGATCGCCCGCTCTTCGGCTCGCAGGACTTTGTCTTCGTACTCTTTCAGTTCTGGCGTGATGAAGCGTTCTTGGTTTTTGAGCGTTTGCTTGCGGATGTACTCGGGCGGGATCTTCGCGGCCTGAGCGGCGGTGACTTCCAGGTAGTAGCCGAAGACTTTGTTGAACCCGACCTTCAAGTTCGGCAGACCGAGCCGTTCGGATTCTTTCGCCTGATAGCGTGCGATCCACTCCTTGCCGCCGCGTGCGAGGTCGCGCAGTTCGTCGAGCGTGGCGTTGAAGCCGGGCCGGATCACGCCGCCTTCAGTGGTCAGCAGCGGCGGTTCATCGACGAGCGTTGCGTCGATGACGCTACGAATCTCGGCGTTGAGATCGAGGTCCGCTTCGAGCAGTTGCAACAGCACGCTCTGTCTTCCGGCCAACTTGGCCTTGAGCTTCGGCAACAACGCAAGCGAATGAGTCAAGCTGCCGAGATCGCGTGGACTGGCTCGGCCGGTGGCGATTTTCGCGGTCAGGCGTTGCAGGTCGTAGGTCTCGGCGAGGATCTCGCGGAGGTCGCGGCAGAACATCGTGTCGCAAGTCAGTTCCTCGACGGCATCCAAGCGGCGGTTGATCGCGCCGATGTTGGTCAGCGGATTCGACAGCCAGTCGGTCAGCAGCCGTGCGCCCATCGGCGAGACGGTTTCATCAAGGACTGACAACAGGCTGTTGTCTCGCTTGCCTTCACGAATCGTGCGGGTCAGTTCGAGGCTGGCTCGCGTCGCTTCGTCGATGATCAGCGACGTGCCGCGGCGATACAGTTCCAAGCGGCTGATGTGAGCGAGCGAAGACTTCTGCATCTCTTGGACGTACTCGAGTAACGCTCCCGCCGCCGTCACGCCGGCCAAATTGCCATCGATGTCGAAACCTTCGAGCGTCGTCGTGCCGAAGTGTTTCAGCAGCGCGGTGCGACATGACTCTTCCGCCCAACACCACGGAGCACGCGATGTCGCGAGCAAGTCGCTGCGAGCGAACAGCGGCCGCAGCCGTTCGTCATTTGTGAGATGCTCCGGGTACAGACATTCGCTGGGTCGGATGCGAGCCAATTCGTCCGCGAGTTGAGCTGGCTCTAAATCGGTTGTTACAAATCGACCGGTCGAAACCTCCAGCCACGCGAGACCGACTGATCCGGATCGGCTTGGCCAAATGCTGGCGAGGAAATTCGATTCGCGCGGGTCGAGCAACGCTTCGTCGGTCAATGTGCCGGGTGTGACGACTTGCGTGACCTCGCGTTTGATCATGCCCTTGGCGAGCTTCGGGTCTTCCATCTGCTCGCAGACGGCGACGCGATGTCCGGCAACGATTAGCTTTCGCAGGTAACCTTCGAGCGCGTGATACGGGAACCCCGCCATCGGGATCGGATTCGGCGAGCCTTTGTCGCGGCTGGTCAGCGTCAGCCCTAACACCTTCGACGAGACGACGGCGTCCTCGAAGAACAGTTCGTAGAAATCACCCATCCGAAACAGCAGGATCGAACCGGGATTCTGCCGCTTCACTTCCAGATACCGCTCCATCGCCGGCGTGAGATTGCGCGGCGTGGGATTTGTGGCGGAAGACTTCTCCTGCGGCTGGCTCATGTCGTCTCTCAGGATGCGTGTCTGGCGATGTGGGCGACAGAATAACGCCATCAGCTGATCTTGCGACTCTGTGGCCAGACTTCTACGTTGCCCTTAAGAGACGAAATAACTCACGATTTCGGCGAAGTTGTCAGCCAATGACGAACTCTGAACCAACAGTCTCTTCCAGGAAAGCGACTCGACCAATTCCTGTTTGGCTGAAGGTGATTTACACCGCATTCGTCTACATCTTGGTGCTGGTCTATTGGCGAGACTACGGGCCGACACATTTTGTACTTCTGCTACATGGCGGTGTTCTTCACGCTCGCGGCGGTCTGGACCGAGTCGTCGTTGTTGGCGTCAATGCCGACGGTGGGAATTCTGGCTCCGCAGTTGTTGTGGGTGTTGGACTTCCTGGCGGAGTGCGTGGGGCTGTCACTGGCCGGCATGACGGCGTACATGCTTAACGAGCGGATTCCCTTCTTCACGCGCGGGCTGTCGTTTATTCACTTTTGGCTGCCCATCTTGATCGTGTGACTACTGATTTGCTAACGCTTCATGCGAGCCCAGCCGGCCCCGAAAGAGAACCCAAACCTGCCGGTCAACATCAACTACGTTTACAGATTGGGCCGCGCGGCCTCCAGATTGGATGCCGCCGTTGGCGTACTTGGGCATGATGCTTGTGGTGTTGCCGCTGGTGATTTACTGGCCGACGCACCTTGTGTTGAAGAGACTGTTCGGATCGGCAAAGCCGATGGAAACGTAGCCGTCACCGTTCCGCGTAACGAGCCGAACAGTGTCTCCGACGGCAGTCACCGAAATGATCGTGATCGCGTGTGAAACGCTCGGTTCGCCACGCGGAGCGATGACGGCTACGTTCGCGGCGATTACTGCGTCGCGATGGCTTGTGCCAGCGGACGCAGAATGGGATCAACGACTAATTCTTCGATCAGTTCGTCACAGCGACTGCGAAGCGTCAGCAGCGTTTGCTCGAAGGAGACGCCCGGTTCGAGGCTGCCGTACTGGCGCAGGGTGAAATAGACGCTGATGTTCTCTTCGGGGTACTCGCCGCGGCGGACGTGATAGGCGTTGGTACGCGTCTCGATTAATAGCCGAGCTTGCATCCGGCATGATTCGTCGAGTGTCAGCGTGATCGCCGGCTCATAATTCAGGACTCGCGCGCCGGGAATGCGCACCAAGCCGTCGATGGCCGGACAGCCGCCGAGCGCTTCGGCAACCAGTTCATCGTGGTTGCCGCGATATGCCATGTCGAAGCCCATCATGAAGTCGAGCGCTTCGCAGTCCAGCGGGCTGACCGAGAGCATGTACGGCAACAGTTCGAGCGTCAGGCGATGCTGCTCGACGGCGGTGTCGATGTCCGGCGGGTTCAGGAATCCGCTGCAAACTCGTTTCGGTTCGACCGAGACCCAGCGTTGGTGTCCGAGGTCTTTGTCTTCTTCGAGCACACAGTCACCGGTCTCGCGGGTGTAGAAGTTTCGCATCATCGGATACGACTTTTGGACTCGCTCGAAAAACCCCAGAATCGTCTCACGAGCGGCTGGCAGCGGCATCTCGGTGCTGAGATTCATATTGCAGTAGAAGTCATCGACGTAGGAGTCGAAGGCCAACATGATTCGGTCCTTTGACGAAAGAACGCACAGACGAGAAAAGCGTGAGGTCCAGTTCGCACCGAGTGGCGTCTGCGAGGCCCTCACGCTTGTGGTGTTCGCTGGAGGCTGGCAATCAACCTCCGGCGTCGTTAATCGTCGCAGGTATTCTAGGGGTGCTGCCGAACAAGGTCAAAGAATGCTTTTTCGGAGGAATCGGTCATGCCACTTCAGGCGTGTGTCTTTTCGACACCGTTGGGTTGGTTCGGTCTCGTCGGCCAACAGCGGTGTGTGTGGCGGTTGGTGATGGGACATCGGACGGCTGCTGAGGCTTGGGCCGGCATGCAGCGCCACTTTGCCGAAGAGACGCTGGCCGAGTCGGACTGGTATCCGGCACTACGGAAAAAGTTGGAAGAGTTTTCGACGGGAAAGCGGGTTTCGTTCGACAACATCCATGTGCGAACCGAGCATCGCACCGAGTTTCAACGGAAAGTCATTCTCGCCACACGAGCGGTGGGCTTTGGCGAGACTGTCAGCTACGGCGAACTCGCCGCGCGAACTGGGTCGCGGAATGCGGCGCGAGCCGTGGGAACAGTGATGGCCAACAACGACGTCCCAATCATCATTCCGTGTCATCGCGTGCTCGCGAGTGGCGGAAGAATTGGTGGCTTCTCGGCTCCACAAGGCATCGACCTCAAGCGGCGGTTGCTGGAGTTGGAAGCACAAGCGTAGCCCGACCCCTTGTGGGTCGTTCAATTCCTGCGCTCATGCAAATCACTCAAGCCACAAGGGCCTGAGCTACGGGGGTTGCTTCGTGACTGAGACAGCATGTCTGTCAATAGTCGAAACGACTGATCGTGACGAAGTTCTTCACCTTCGTGAAATCGTCCGCTCATCCGCTTCCTCGCTGTTGAAAGCCATGACTAGAATCGCCGCCGTCCCGCTCTCGTCAATTTCGGGTTCAACGAAAGTGCGGTCATGAATGTCGGCATTGTCAGGCCAGATGTCTCGGAGCTGAATCTCGCGATTCTGGGCCGCTCCGTGCATCCGGAATTGTTTGCGATTTACGAGCGGACCTCGGTGGTTCGAGACGGCTTCCAGATGCACCTCGCGATCTGCGAGGCGGGCCATCTATTGGAACTGCGCACGCCGCAGCAGACGCTGTGCGAGATTGTCGCCCCCAAACGCCAATCGCTGCCGCACCGCGAGCGGCTGTTCGACAAGAAGCTGCGAGGCAGCCGCGATGAATCGCTCTGGCTGCCAGGCGGCATCGGCTATCAAGTCAGCTTTCAGGTCGAGCGGTTGGACCCAGACATCTACCTCCAACTGCACGAAGAATTCTCCGTCGACTGCCGCAAGGCAACGCTCGGCCGCATGTTCGACCCACCAAACCGGTTGGCTCCGGCCGCTGTGAGCTATTTGCAACTGGACCTGTTTCCTCGCAGTCTGCTGGTCCATGCCTTTCACACGTTCCCTGAAAACTGCGCCGTCGTGAAAACGCAAACGTTGATCGAACTGCCGGAAGCCAAGTAGGCCGGCCTTTCCAGCCTGACCCGAACGAGGGTGACTTCTCGATTCCGATTTGTCAGCCTGGAAAGGCCGACCTACAACTCACCTCATGACTGCCACTCAACTGCTGCTTGTCCGACACGGCACGACGGATTTCAATGTGCGAATCCCGTACATCCTCCAAGGCAGCAGCATTGATCTGCCGCTGAACGATAACGGTCGTCGACAGGCGGCTCAGGTCGCTCGATTCTTGGCCGACCATCCCATCAAGCACATCTATTCCAGTCCGCTGCAACGAGCTGCTGAAACCGCCGCGACGATTGCCGAGCGACACGGTCTGAGCGTGAAACAAATCGCCGAGATCACCGAATGCCACGTCGGCGTCTGGGAAGGCAAAGACTGGGGGACGATTGCTCGCGAAGCTCCGGAGGCGTACCGGCTGTTCCACGAAGACCCGGCCACGCATCCGTACCTTGGCGGCGAGTCGTACTCGGACGTCCTGCGTCGTGCATGGCCGGCATTCGAGCGACTGCTGCACCAGCACATTGGCGAAACGATCGTCGTGGTGGCTCACAACATTGTGAATCGCGCACTGTGTGCCCACTTGATGGGACTAGACCTCCGCATGGCGAAGGGACTGGCCCAAAACAATTGCTGCGTGAATATCATCCAGCACGTCGAGGGCAAGAGCACGTTGGTCACAATGAACTCGGTGTTCCACCTTCGTGGCTGACACTTGCCGAAACTTCGCGACTTTGGTCGGATGCTCGGCACATCTGCCACTTCTCGATTCCAGGAGACCGCCATGACCCTGTTGACCTGTATCAAAGACATTTGGGAATTCAACCGCTCACGCACTCTGATGACGCTGGATGACATTGCCAAGCAGCCCGATCCGACGGCTGTGCTCGGTTGGCGACCAGGGCCGGGGCGAGCACACATCGCGTGGCAAATGATGCACGTCGGAGTCACGGAAGAACTATTCGCGACCGAGCGATTGTTCGGTTCGACGGCAGGTTTTTCGGACTTGATCGCGCGTTTCAAAGGGGGCAGCACGCCGGACGACAACATTCCGACTGCGGATCAGATTCGCGAAGTGCTCAATGCCTCGCGACAGCATCTACTGGAAGGGCTCGGACGCTTGACCGACGCAGACCTCGCTCGCATTCCAGAGACTGGCCTGCTGAAGGACCGAGGCTGGACGATTGCGAAAGCGCTGCACGTCATCAATTGGCATGAGGCTCATCATCAGGGCCAGGCGCACATCACGCTGAATCTTTGGAAGAACCGTTAGGACGTAGGATGGGCACTCTTGCCCCAGGAACCGCTCATGTCTCTTTCCAACGATTACCTCGCACTGATTGAACGCGGCCGCAAAGTCCTGCCCGGCGGCGTCTGCTCCAGCACACGGTTCAACCAAGGTTGGGGCGCGCCGGTGTACGCCTCGCGAGCGAAAGGCTCGCGGTTTTGGGATGTCGATGGACGCGAGTTCCTCGACATGTCGATGAGTCACGGCGCGACGTTGCTCGGTCATGCACCGGACTGCCTGCGCGAAGTGTTCGACAAGGTCTGGGAACTCGGCGTATTGTGCAGTCTCGATGGTCAATACCAGATCGAATTGGCCGAACAGATTTGCGAAATCGTGCCGTGTGCGGAACGAGTTCGCTTTACCGGCTCTGGTAGCGAAGCGACGCTGCACGCACTGCGGCTTTGCAGAGCGGTCAGCGGACGCGACAAGATTATTCGCTTTCATGGGCACTTCCACGGTTATCACGAGTTCACGTTTATCGGCGGGCATCCACCGGCGGACCAACTCGACACGCAGCCGCCGTATCGCGAATCGGCCGGTATCCCGAAGTCGCTCGCCGAACTGGTCATCGCCGCCGAGTACAACGACCTTGATGCCCTTGAGCGGCTGGTCAAGCAGCACAAGCACGAGGCCGGGACGCTTCTGATTGAGCCGGTCGATTACAACTGTGGTGCGATTCTGCCGGAACCAGGATTCCTCGAAGGAGCACGCCGACTCGCGACTGAACACGGCCTGATTTTATTCTTCGACGAGATTCAATCGTTTGCCAAAAAGTCTCCCGGCGGAGCACAACAAGACTTCGGTGTCACTCCCGACATTTGCACGATCGGCAAGTCGCTCGGGGCGGGCTTGCCGCTGTCGGCCATCGCTGGCAAGGCGGATCTGATGGACCGCTTCAAGCCCGTCGGTGACGTCGCCCATTCCGGCACGTTCAACGCACCGCTGCCGAGCATCCTGGCCGGTCTCGCTTTTGTCCGAACCATTCGCACTCCGCAGTTCTGGCAGAAAATTCATTCGCTTTCGGCGCAGTTGTCTCGCGGATTGGCTGACATCTCGAATCGCAGCCCGGTGCCGTGCCGCTTTCAAGTTCACGGAAGCCGCTTTGGCCTAACCTTCGGCACAACTGACCGGGTCAAATGCTATCGCGACAGTCTTTGCCACCGGCGCGAACACATGCTGGAGTTTTGCCGGCAAACGACCGCTCGCGGAGTTTATTTCCACGACTACGGCGGCAGCCCGTGCCATCACGGCTTTTCGTCAGTTCACACAGCGACAGACATCGACCACGTTCTACAAGTCGTCGAGGACTCCCTGAAGGCGCTGGGCTGAGGAACTCCTCGCGGGGCAGAGCCTTTGGCGAATGTTGCAACTTGAAAGAGGCTTGTTAGAGTACGGCCCACATATCGAAGTCTCAAAAACGTTTTGGTTTAGGAAAGGTCCAATGCCGCTGACAAAAGAACGAAAAACGGAGCTGATTCGTGGCCACGCGCGATCCGAGACGGACACGGGTTCGCCGGAAGTTCAGATCGCCATGCTGACCGATCGGATCACTCAACTTACCGACCACCTGAAGGGCCATGTGAAAGATCACTCTGGCCGACGTGGGTTATTGATGGCGGTTAGCCGCCGTCGTCGCCTGCTGGATTATCTCAAGCGAATCGAAATCGCTCGCTATCAGACGATTCTCGAAAAGCTCGAATTGCGCAAGTAGCCCGGCCGAAAAAGGGGACGTTGTTGATTTGCTTCGGCCGGGAGCATCCGTCAGGGGACGGATGGCAGGTTGCTAGTCCGCCGGTGAATCCGGTGGGCTTACCTGACCGAGGAATTGCTTGAGCCTGCGCGGTGGGTCCACGCGAAACGACGTTCGCCATTGCTTCGGTCGCCGGCCTGGAAGTTGGCGTCACTGTTGTTGCGACGCCGTGGATCACAGTCGTTAGGACGTTTGGCTCGCTGTCGTTTGTCACTCATGGTGAGTGGTCTCGCTGGCTGGCGTCCGTTGAAGTGGAAAGAAAGCAAACATGAAGGTCTCAGTCGAACGAGAAATTGGCGGCAGGATTCTGAAGTTAGAAACCGGCGAGTTGGCGAAACAAGCCCACGGTGCCGTGGTTGTGCAATACGGTGAGACCTGGGTCTTCGTCGCCTCGGTCAGTGGTCCGCCGCGATTCGCGGATCAGGATTTCTTTCCGCTGACGGTCGATTACCGCGAACGCTTCGCAGCCGCCGGCAAGTTCCCTGGTGGATTCCTCAAGCGTGAGTCACGCCCATCGACTCGCGAAATTCTGACGGCTCGGCTCACCGACCGTCCGATTCGTCCGCTGTTCCCGGAAGGCTACTACGACGAAGTGCAGATCATGTCGAACGTGCTGTCGTTCGACGGTGTCAATGATCCGGACGTCCTCTCGATCAACGGTGCGAGTGCCGCGCTGATGCTGGCTCCGCTGCCGTTTAACGGTCCGATCGGAGCCGTGCGGATCGGTCAAGTTGATGGTCAATTCGTCGTGATGCCGACGCAGGAACAACTGAAGACAAGCAAGCTCGATCTCATCGTCGCTGGCAGCAAAGACTCCGTGCTGATGATTGAAGGCTTCGGCGATCAAGTGCCGGAAGAGCAGATGCTCGAGGCGATTCTGCTCGCTCAGGGTGAGATCGCCAAGATTTGCGAACTCCAATTGGAACTGTGTGCGAAAGTCGGCAAGGCTCGAACGCCGAACCCGGTGCCCGTCGAGAATAAGTTCACAGCGTTGCTCAGCGGTGAGTCGTACTCCGCGTTGAAAGCGGCCAAAGCCAACACGAAGAAGGCCGAACGCCACGCCGGCACTGACGCGATCAAGAAGGGACTCAAAGCGAAATACTTCCCAGAAGGTGGCGAAGCCACGACCGGAACTCCGCGACAGTTTTCGGAAGCGTTCGGAGCGCTGGAATCCAAGGTCGTACGCGACCTGATCCAAGAGGGCACGCGACTCGATGGTCGTAAGCCCGATGAAATGCGAGCAATCACCTGCTCAGTGGGCGTTGTGCCGAGAATTCACGGTTCGGCCGTGTTCACGCGCGGCGAGACGCAATCACTCGCGCAGATCACGCTCGGCACCGGTCGCGACACGCAAAAGGTCGATGGCCCCGTCGAAGAATACGAGAAGCGGTTCATGCTGGATTACAACTTCCCGTCTTACTCGGTGGGCGAGTGCCGTCCGATTCGCGGTCCCGGCCGGCGCGAGATTGGTCACGGCATGTTGGCCGAACGCTCGGTGCATTGGGTCATCCCGCCGGCCGAGAAGTTCCCGTACACGATCCGCACGATCTCGGACATCATGGAATCGAACGGTTCCAGTTCGATGGCCTCGGTGTGCAGCGCGACGCTCGCATTGATGGACGCCGGCGTGCCGATCACGCAACCGGTGGCAGGCATCTCGATCGGCTTGGTCAAGGACGGCGACAAGTACACGCTACTGACCGACATCATGGGTGACGAGGATCACTTCGGCGACATGGACTTCAAAGTCGCCGGCACCGGCAAGGGGATCACCGGCATTCAGCTCGATCTGAAGATCGCCGGCATCAACGAAGCGATCATTCGCGACACGCTGGTGCAAGCGAAGGAAGCTCGCCGAGTGTTATTGAAGTCGATGCTCGGTGCGATCGGCCGTCCGAGAGCGGACATCTCGCCGAACGCGCCGCGATTGCATCAGATCAAGATCGACCCGGAGAAGATCGGCCTCTTGATCGGCCCCGGTGGTAAGACGATTCGCGCGATCCAAGAAGAATCGCAAACGACTCTCGACGTTGCCGAGGACGGCACGATCACGATCGCCGGCATGAATGCCGCGTGCTTGGAAGCCGCGATCGCTCGCATCGAAGCCCTGACCGCTGAAATCAAAGTCGGCCGGGTCTACACCGGCAAGGTGGCGTCGATCAAGGATTTCGGAGCTTTCATCGAGATCGCTCCCGGCAAGGACGGTCTGTGCCACATCAGCGAGTTGGCCGAAGGCTACGTCAAGTCGGTGCACGACGTCGTCAAGATCGGCGACATCATCGAAGTGAAGGTCATTGCCGTTGACGATCAGAACCGAGTGAAGCTGTCGCGCAAGGCGATCCTCGTGGAGAAGGCCCAAGCGGCTGGTGGTGGCGAAACTCCGGCTGAATAGTCCTGGCAGATCCAAGCCAAAGAAAACAGACCTCCGAAGTCTTCGCGATTTCGGAGGTCTGCTCGTTTTGTGGGGTAAAAAAATTACGGGCAGGAGAACTCACCCAAGGGCAACCCATCGTCACGGATTTGGAGCCGTTGGTAAGTGCCCCAAAAGTCACGGTTGTAGAAATCGACGGGATCGGCGGTTCTGTAGATATTTTCGCTGATGAAGCGGACTGATCCATCGGCTATCACGAACTGTGAACCACCTGCATGCTGACGGGAGAACGCCCACCGGGCGATCGGATTCACAGCGACTCAGCCAGGGGCCGCCGAACCCGTTGTGTCCACCGAAACAATCCGGCGACCCTAGTTCATTCGTTACGACTAAACACTTAGATCGGTGCGAACGTGCGAACGAGTTGCTTGGCACTCAGCAGACCGTCGACCGCAGCGCTGATGATGCCTCCGGCGAATCCCGCTCCTTCGCCGACCGGATACAAACCGCGGCAACCGAGTGATTGTCGTGTCGGAATGTCGCGGTCGATTCGCACCGGCGAACTACCGCGCATCTCCGGACCGATCAGATTTGCATTCTTCAGAAAATCGCCACGCCATTTGAGATCCATCAGAGGCAGACCGGATCGAATCGCGGACAGCGCGGCCGTGGGCAGCACGTTCTCGAGATTCATTGGCGCAAATCCGCGTGGGTACGAACTCTCAAAACGCTGATCAGCTGACGACGACCGGCCGGCGAGAAAATCGGCGGCCGTTTGAATCGGACAGAAGTAATTGCGGCCGGCCAACTCGAACGCGGCCGACTCGAAGTGGCGTTGCAGTTCGACGCCGGCCAGCGGATGCGAGCCGCCGAACTCGTGCGGTTCGAGCGTGACCATGACTCCGCTGTTCGCGAACGGCGTGTCGTGCCGCGAGTTGCTCATGCCGTTCGTGGCGAAGCAATTTGGCTCGGAAATGCTGGGAATCGCGATGCCGCCAGCACACATACAGAACGAATACACGTCCCGTTCGCCGCGAGCGGTCAGCGTGTAGTCGGCCGCGCCCAGCAATTCGAGATACCCCGGCCGGCCGTACTTGTGCCGGTTGACTTGCTCCTGCGGTTGCTCAATTCGCAGTCCGAGCTGAAACGCTTTCTGAGTCATCGGGATGCCCGCGTCGAGCAACATGTGGTACGTGTCGCGAGCGCTGTGTCCGATGCCGAGGATCGCCTGCGTCGCGGCGAAATACCCGCTCGACGTGTGCAACCCGCGCAGGTGTCCGTCGGCGATGTCGAGTCCTTCGAACCGGCAGCCGAAGCGATACTCGCCTCCGAGTTCTTCAATCTTGCGCCGGAAGTTTCGCACGATGAGTGGCAGCCGATTGCTGCCCAGATGCGGCCGCTGTTCGTACATCAGCGACGGCTTGCCACCACACTCGACCAATCGCGCGAGCACCCAATCGACATCGGGGCCGCTCAGCCGGCAGGTCAGTTTCCCGTCGCTAAACGTGCCGGCACCCCCCTCACCGAAGAGATAATTGTTTTCGGGGTCGTGCGGGCCGCCAGAATCGAAGACGCGAATCGCGGGGACGCGCTCTTTGACCGCCTGACCGCGTTCAAGGATCAGCGGTCGATAGCCCCTCGCTGCGAGAAAATATCCCGCCAGCAATCCGGCCGGTCCGGAGCCGATCACGACCGGTCGCTGTTCGAGCGGTGTCGTACCCGACGTGACGTCTTCAAAAATAGGAGCCACGAACAATTCGAGATTGGGTGGCGTCTTCGCAAGAAGCGATGCGATCTGTTCGCTGTCCGGCAACTCAACAAGCAGCGTGTAAACGAATTTCAATTCGCGGCGCGATCGCGCATCGAGACTTTTGCGCAAAATACGCCAGCGAGCAACGTCCGCTTCGCTGACGCTCAATGTGCGAGCGAGCCGTTTCGGGAGGTCTGTCTCCGGCTCGAACACGTTGGTCGTCAAGTTGGAAATGCGGATGGAGGGCATATCGGGATCGAACCAAAAGTCAGCACGACGCGCCAGCGAGTGGTCGTCGCGGAACCACTCGCTGGCGTGTCGTGCTGGCTCAGAGACAATGGCTCTAGCTGTGTTGATGCAACGCTTCGTGCTCTTGCTCGTCGTGTGGCCGAGTGTCGCGGCCTCGGCCGGAGGTAAGTTCGATGCGGTCCACGAACTTCACGTTCGCGCAATCATCCAATTCATCCGTGTGGCACACGGCCGGGTTTTTGATGAGAAACCGAAACGGCCCACCCTTGGCTTCCGGGTACGGCGTTCCGTCAAGCTGATAGACGACGACCGCTTCGTTCACGATCTCCGCCAGCGGGATGCTCGCCGCGAAGTCATCACGCGTGGCGTGCAGTGTGAGGTACGTTGCATCCGCAGCCGGGCGAACACGATCCAAGAGAGCTCGCAGTGTCACGCCGTCTCCCGGCCGCTTCGGATGGAAGCGAGTAAAATCGCGCACCTGCTCAGGCTCCGAAAACGCTTGCAAGTCATCGAAGGAGAATGAGCGAGGCGAATCGACTAATCCGTCCACTCGCAATGTTGTTGACTGGGTCATGAGAGAGTTCCGTTGAAGTTATTGCAGTCAGACCGTCGCACTCGGCACGGGTACCTGAGGATCAGGGACGAGCACCTGAATTTCGTGGCCCGCGACTCGCACATCGAACGTTTCGGTGCGGCACTTCGAGTTCGGGTTGTCCAGCCATGTCCCAGTTTTGACAGAAAACCGCCAAGCGTGCCACGGACAGGTCACGCCGCCATCTTCGACGTACCCAGCCGCCAACGAGGCTCCCATGTGCGGGCACAGGTCGTTGATCGCAGAGTACTCGCCATTCGTCAAGAAGACAGCGACCATCTTTCCGCTGACGCAGAAGGCTCGACCTTCGCCTTCGGGGATGTCGCCCACATGAGCGACTGTCTCAAAATCTGCCATCGAATGCCTCGTGGTGGTGGATCCGCCAGTGCGGACGACTGAAGAGTAGAGGCTCGACGAACCCGTCTCAATTCAGTCGATTCCCAATCGAGGACGTTGGCTGCCTTCCGTCGTTTGTCTCGATACATTTCGTCGCCTCAATCCTCTGCTGATTGCGATTCATGCCGCTGTTTGATTCTGACTTTCTGAAGAAGCTCGAATACCTGTCGCTCGTTTCGCGACGGCTGTTTCGTGGCTCGCTGCTGGCTCAGCGCCGGACGATGCAGACCGGCGGTGGCATCGAGTTCGCTGATCATCGCGAGTACTCGCACGGCGATGACTTTCGGCATTTGGATTGGAACGTGTTCGCTCGACATGGGCAATTGCTGTTGAAGCGGTTTCAAGAGGAAGAAGACCTGCACGTCTACCTGCTGCTGGATTGCTCGCGGAGCATGGCGTTCGGCTCGCCGCCGAAGTTTGATCTGGCTCGGCAAATCGTCGCCGCGCTCTCGTACATCGCGATGTCTGATTTGGACCGAGTCGCCGTGATCGCTTTTGCGGACGACATCGTCGCCGACTTTCCGTTGACTCGCGGCAAGGACCGGATTCTCTCGCTGCTAAACTTTCTCGACGGGCTGGAGGTGCAAGGCGAGGCCACGGACCTGGGCCGCGTCGTCAAAGCCTTCACTCAACGTCCGCAGCGACGCGGTTTGGCTGTCGTCGTCAGCGATCTCTTCGATCCACACGGCTACGAGCGAGGCTTCGATCAGCTTCGCTACCGCAACTACGAACTGCACGCCGTCCAACTGCACGACCGGCTCGAAGCCGAACCAAGTTTGCTGGGCGATTTGGAACTTATGGACATCGAATCGGACGGCGGCCAGAAGGTGACGATCACCGAGAACGCTCTGAAGAAGTACCGCACGCTGTTCGAGGACTTCCAAGAATCGCTGCGGAAGTACGGCCGCCGCTACGGCGTTGGGCTGACGCAGACGCGGTGCGAAGTGCCGTTCGACGAGTTGATTTTGACGATGATGCGCGCGTCGGGAGCGGTGGGATGAGGAATCAGTGCAAAGTGCAGAGTGCAAAGTGCAAAGTGAAAAATGACCTGGCAAGTTACTGCGGTGCCTGTTGTCGTCACTTTGCACTTTGCACTCTGCCCTCTGCCCTCTGCACTGCTCGGAGATGGGAGGCCAGCAAATGTCCCTAGCCTCCCCGCTCGCGCTCCTCTGGCTCGCCACCCTCATCCCGGTAGTAGTCTTCTATTTTTTGAAGATCCGCCTGCGGCGGGTGCCAGTCTCGACGATTCTGTTCTGGCGGCAGATCTACGACGAGCACCAGCCTCGTTCGATCTGGCAACGGATGCGACATTGGCTTTCGTTACTGGCTCAGGTCGTATTGATTCTGCTGCTCGTCGGAGCTCTATCCGATCCGTTCTTCGGCTGGGAGACTCGGCAACTGCGACGGATCGTCTTGATCGTGGATAACTCTGCCAGCATGAACGCGACCGATGTGTCGCCGTCGCGCCTGTCAGCCGCGAAGGACGAGGCGTTGCGAGTCATTCGCGAATTACGGTACCGCGACGAACTGGCCGTCGTCGTAGCTGGCGGCGCTCCGCGAGTCGTCTGCGGCTTTTCGAGTCACGGCCGCACGCTGGCTCATGCGGTTGATGATGTCCTGCCGACGGATAATCCCACGCGGGTCGCTGAAGCGGTTGACCTCGCTCGCCGATTGCTCGGCGAACGGCAAGACGAGCATCAGCGCGAGATCGTCGTACTGACGGACGTGGGGCAGGTTTCCAAACTGCCCGGCGAAGAACCACAACTTCCCGATCCGTCGGTCTCCAACGAAACACGGACAGGTTCAAAACCTGCCCCACGACTCACCGTTCGACGCTTCGGTACGAACACCGGAAACGTCGGCATCACGCGGTTCCAAGTGCGGCGGAGTTTGATCGATTCGCTCGGCTACGAGATTCTCGCGGAGGTCACGAACGCCTCGGATGAGCCGGTCGAATGTCGCTTGGAAATCCAGCTCGACGAAGACGTCGTCGATGTCGTGCCGCTAAAACTGGCTCCGGGCCAGCGCTGGAGTCAGTCTTTGGAAAAGACCTCCACCGAGGGCGGGCACCTCTTGGCCAAACTCGATCGACCAGACACTCTCGCGGCGGACAATCGTGCGTGGGCCGTGCTGCCTAATCGTGAGTTGATGCCGGTAACGCTTGTGTCGAAAGGAAATCTTTTCATTCAGAAAGTGTTCGAGTCGAATCCTCTGGTTGTGCTGACTCGCGTTGAGCCGGCGGCATGGAAGCTAACTTCCGAGCCGAGTGCGGGCATCACCGTCTTATATCACCACGTTACCGATCAACTGCCTGAGGGTTCGCTGCTGGTGATCGATCCGCGCGGCGACTGCGATCTCTGGCAGCTTGGCGAACCGGTGCAGAATCCAATCGTGAATCAGCAAGACAAAGACTCGCCGCTGCTCAGTCATGTGCGGTTGGACAACGTCCTGATGCCGGAGGCTCGACAGGTGAAGTTCGCCAGCGACGAAGGAGTCAAAGTGATCGCCCGATCGCTCGCGGGTGATCCGCTGTTGGCGACCGTCGAGCGGCCGGGGCAGAAAGTGTTGCTGCTGACGGTCAATCTCGAAGAAGGCGACTTGCCGCTCCGCACGGCGTTTCCGATCTTGATGATGAACGCCTTGAATTGGTTCACCGAAAATCGCGGCGAGCTGCGCGAGTCGTTGTCGACGGGAGCGATCACCGAGATTGATGCTGCGGTACTGAACACAGGCGATCGGCGCGGGTCTCCTGACCCCGCCGCATCAGCCGACCGCGGGTCTCCTGCGACGAATGCCATCACCACCTCCGAAGGAGACCTAAGGTCGGAAAACGGGCGGGGTCAGGAGACCCGCGCCCACCGCAGCTTGCTCTCATTGATCGCTCCGGACGGACGCCGCTTGGCGTTGCCGATGCAGACCGAGCGGCTGTCGTTGGGGCCATTCGATCAATGCGGTGTATGGCGAGTCATCGACGCAGAAGGCGACTCGACGTTGTTTGAACTTGCCTGCAACCTCGCAGATCGGAATGAGTCGGACGTGCGAGTGCCGAAATCCGTCGAGGTGACGACAACGTCGGTGATCTCGGCGAATGGACTCGGCAATCGGCCGGCGTGGTTTTGGCTGATCGCGTTCGCGTGGTTGTTGATGTCGATCGAGTGGTGGGCGTATCAGCGACGAGTGATTACATGAGGCATAATGTCTGACCTGCATTACGGATTGGAATTCACTCATCCGGGCTGGCTGGCTGCGTTGCTGGCCGTGTTGTGGGTGGTGTGGTATTTCCGGAGGAGCCTAGTGGACTTCTCGCGGTGGCAGCGAGTTGTTTCGACGACCGTGCGGATCGCGATCGTGTTGCTGCTGGTGTTGGCTCTGGCGGGACTGACGTTGCTCAGACCGACGGCTCGGCAATTTGTGATTGTGGTCGTGGATCAGAGCTTGAGTGTTGGTGATGAAGGATTGCAGGGCGCTGTTGATGCCAATGCGACCAAGAAGGACTCGGCGGCGGATCGATTTCTGGATGATTTGTTGGCAGCGAAAGTGATTGGCTCGGAAGATCGCATCGCGTTGATTCCGTTCGGAGTGCGGCCGGGGGTGGTGTCAGAGTTGAAGAGTGGCGAGTTGTTAGTGGTGAGTGGTGCATTGGACAGACAGGTCGCTCTGACTCGCAACTCGCCACTAACAACTAACAACTCCTCACCCGCCGACGGGACTGATATTGCTGCGGCGATTGATGCCGCGGCAGCGGCGATGCCACCGGATTATGTGCCGAGAATGTTGTTGCTGACGGACGGCAATCAGACGCGTGGCGATGCCTTGCAGGCGGCGCTGGCGACGTCAAGTCGCGGCCGGCGGCGTGAGGCGATTCCGATCACCACGATTCCGTTGCCAACGCGTGACGATCCCGAAGTCCAGATGTCGGCGGTCAAAGTGCCCGCTCAGGTGCGTGAGGGTGAGCCGTTTTTTGTCGAGGTCGTGATCGACTCGAACCACGACGACGACGGGCTGATCGAGGTATTTCGCGGTGCTCACAAAGTGCTGTCGGAAACGAGGCTGCTGAAGAAGGGGGAGAACCGATTCCGTTTTCCGCAGTCGATCCAGCGCGAGCGGCTCGCGGAATACGCGGCGCGAATCAGCGGAGTGAAACAGGACACGCTCGTCGACAACAACAGTGACAATGGGTTGGTCTTCACCACCGGGAAGCCGCGTGTGTTGCTGATCGACAGCGACCCCAAGCAGACCGAGCATCTCGTGTTCGCGTTACAGCAGGAGGACATCCAGATCGATGTTCGGCCTCCGCAGGGAATGCCGGAGGATCTCGCGGACTTGCAGAATTACGAATTGCTGGCGCTATCGAATGTGCCGGCGACATCGCTGACTCAGCGGCAGATGGAGCTGGCTCGGACGTACGTGCAAGACCTTGGCGGCGGGTTCGTGATGCTCGGCGGCGACCAGTCATTCGGCTTGGGCGGGTACTACAAGACGGTGCTGGAAGAAATCCTGCCGGTGCGATCCGACTTCGAGAAGGAAAAAGAAAAGCCGAGCCTCGCGATGGTCCTGGTGGTCGACCGATCGGGGTCAATGGCCGGGCAGAAGTTGGAGATGGCGAAAGAAGCTGCAAAAGCCGCCGCCGAATTGCTGGGGCCGAAGGACCAGATCGGCGTGATCTGTTTCGACGAGGCGTTCTATTGGGTGAGTCAGCTTCAATCGGCGTCAAACAAGGGCCGCATCGCGGACGAGATCAGTGGCATTCAAGTAGGCGGCGGCACGAGCCTCTATCCGCCGATGGAGGAGGCGTATCAATCGTTGGTCAACGCGGTCTCGAAGCTGAAGCATGTCATCGTGCTGACCGATGGCATCTCGAACCCCGGCGACTTCGAGGGACTCGCGCAGAACATGGCTTCGGCACGGATCACCTGCTCGACAGTTGGCGTCGGCGACGGTGCGGCGAACGATCTGTTGGAAACGATCGCTCGCATCGGACAAGGACGGCATTTCGCTGCGACCGATCCGGCCTCGCTGCCGCAGATTTTCGCCAAGGAAACGCTGACCGTCAGCAAGGCCGCGATCAACGAGCAGCCCTTCATCCCGCAAGTCATTCGACCGACGCAGGCGCTGGCCGGCATCAACTTCGAGTCTGCTCCGTTCTTGCTGGGCTACGTGATGACGCGGCCGAAGCCGACGTGCGAGTTGATCCTCGCCAGCGAGCAAGGCGATCCGGTGCTGGCGTGGTGGCGATACGGACTCGGAACTACGGTCGCGTTTACTAGCGACGCGAAAAGCCGTTGGGCCGCCGAGTGGCTGACGTGGCCTGACTTCAGCAAGTTCTGGGCACAGACGATTCGACACGCGATGCGCAAAAACGACGCGAAAGGCATCACCGTTGAGGTTGCTCAACGAGCCCGCCGTGCGACGGTGACGCTGGACGCTGTCGATCCCAGCGGCCGGTTCTTGAATGGAGCCGAGTCCGAATTGACTGTCATCGATCCGCGGCTTGGCGAACGAAAGCTGCCGCTGATTCAAACCGCTCCCGGCCGTTACGTCGCCGAGTTCGACACGCCGAACTCCGGCGCGTATCACCTGAATCTGTCGCAACGCACGGCGAACGGCGGCCCGGTCATTCATCAACAGACTCGCGGGCTGACGGTCGGTTACTCCGACGAACTTCGATTGCGCCCGACGAACACCGAACTGCTGCAACAGATCGCCACCGCGACCGGCGGACGCTTCGATCCGCAGCCGAGGGAGGCATTGCTCGACGCGCCGGCGGCAGCAGCGTCGCCGCGACTCGCTCAGCAAGCTCGACCTCTATGGCCCGAATTGGTCATGCTGGCTTTGGTGCTGTTCGTGTTCGACGTCGCGCTGCGGCGCATCGACTTTTCGGTCTGGTTTCCGTCCGCGAACACGTCGATCACTTCGGTCGTTCGTCAAGCAGCGTCAAAACAGTCGAGCAATCCGAAACAAACCCAATCGCGAGTTTGAACACGAGTTGTCGAAGCCGTACAAAAAGTGGCCATCGAAGATTCGAGTCAGAGATCGCGCTGATTCACACATTGCCTTTCCTCTTGGAGTTCTCTCGATGCGCAACTCGTTGGTTCGACCGAATTCATTCGTACTGCTCACCGCCGTATGGGTCTTGGTTGTGACTTTCCAGGAGCGACTGTCTGCGGCGGATGTTGTCGCCGGCCGCACCTTGCCGGAGTGGTTGGCCGAATTGCAGTCGCCGTCGTCGGTCGCTCGCAGGCGAGCAGTGCTGTCCGTCGGAGCGTTCGGCAAGAGTGCCGTCACGGAGTTGACGAAGGCACTGGCTCACGAAGACACCGTTGTGCGGTATTGGGCGGCCAGCGAGTTGGGCGATCTTGGGGACGCGGCGAAGTCCGCTCTGGAGCCGTTGCGAATGCTGCACGCCGAGACGGTGCTTGGAGTACGGATCGCGGCGGCGTATGGGTTGTGCCGAGTTGGGCAAGTCGAGGAAGGTTTGCCGACGTTGCTGGAGGGATTGAAGAGCGACACGCGTGGCGTATGGAATTCGTCGGCGGACTTTCTGGCTCGCATTGGCCCGTCCGCGAAGGCCGCGATTCCGACGCTCGAAGTGGAGGGAAAACGCGGGGCCGATCACATAGCCGACATTTGCAACGAGGCACTGCGGCGGATTCGCGGAGTCGATCAGCCGGTGCCGTCGAAGACGGCGAATGCGACTCAGGGGGACGCGGCGGGAGGCCAGGCGAACAAGAAGGTTGCGACGGCGGCGGTGTTCTCGAAGGTGTTCTTTGATGAAGACGTCAGCCGGTTTGCGAAGCCGACGACCAAGAACAAACAACCGAACGTGCTGTGGATCAGCGCGGAGGACATTTCGCCGAGCCTCGGCTGCTACGGCGATTCGTACGCGATCACCCCGCGACTCGATCAATTCGCCAGCGAGGGGGTGCGGTTCACTCGATGCTTCACTCATGCGGGTGTGTGCGCGATTTCGCGGTCGGGATTGATTACCGGCATGTATCCCGTGTCGATCGGCAGCCAGCACATGCGGTCGCAGATTGTGCTGCCGCCGAACGTGAAGGCGTTTTCGGAATACCTGCGAGCGGCCGGGTACTGGACGACGAACCGCTCGAAGACAGATTACAACTTCCTGCCGCCGAAGGCCGCTTGGGATGAGAACAGCCCGCAGTCGCGAGACTGGCGCGGGCGAGCGGCGGGGCAGCCGTTCTTCAGCGTGATCAATCTCACGACGACACACGAGAGTCAGATTCGTGGCAAGTTCGGCGAGACGCTGCACGACCCGGCAAAGGCTCAGTTGCCGCCGTACATCCCGGACACGCCCGTGACTCGGCGCGATTGGGCGCGGTATGCCGATCTGTTGACGACGCTCGATCAGCAAGTCGCCGCGATCTTGGATCAACTAGAAGCCGACGGACTCGCGCAGGACACGATCGTCTTCTTCTGGGGCGATCACGGCCAAGGACTCTCACGCGGCAAACGCTGGCTGTACGACTCAGGGACGCGGACTCCGCTCATCATTCGCTGGCCGGGAACGTTGAAGCCCGGTTCGGTCAGCGACGACTTGGTTTGTTTTTTGGATTTCGCGCCGACGATGCTGCGGTTGGCGGGTGTCGAACTGCCGTCGCATTTGCAGGGGCGGGTGTTGCCGCCGATCGAGAAACTCAAATCGGCCGACGGCTCTCGGCCTTCGGCGGTCGGACGGGAATACATTTTTGGACATCGGGATCGGATGGACGAGACTTACGACCTGATTCGGTCGGCTCGCGACACGCGGTTCAAGTACCTCCGCAATTACGCGCCGCGGCGGCCGTACGCTCAGAACGTCACCTACATGAATCAGATGCCGACGATGCGCGAGTGGCGACGGCTAAATGCCGAGGGGCAATTGTCGGGCGCGACGGCGCTGCATTTCCGCGAAACGAAACCGGTGGAGGAGTTGTTCGACACAGAAGCCGATCCGCACGAGGTCGTGAATCTCGCCGATCGCCCCGAACATGCCGAGACGCTGAAGCGGATGCGAGCGGCACTCGAACGCTGGCAGGAGGACGTCTACGACTCCGGGTTGATTCCCGAACCGCTGCTCGTCACGCCGCTGGAACGGTGATCGCGCCAGTTGCTCGCTTGAGTCATGCACTCTTCCAGTCGTGAGCGAATCAAGTCGAGCAGCGCGGACTCGCCCAGCTTCAACGTCTCGGCGACTTGCTCGGCGGGGATCGGTTCGCCGAAGACGACGCGGACGGTCGAGAAGTGTGGGAGCTTGTGATTGCGACCTAGCGCCCGATCGGCTCCGGCGATGCCGACGGGGCAGACGGGGACGTTGGCTCGGCGGAGCATTGCCAGAAATCCCGGCTTGATCTCGCCGAGCGTTCCGTCGGAACTGCGTGTGCCCTCGGGAAAGATGCCGACCCAGAAGCCGGCCTTCAGGCGAGCAATCATCTCGCGCAGGGCTCCCGTTCCGGCGGACTCGCGATTGATCGGCAGGACGTAGGTGTTCCGCAGCACCCAGCCGATGAACGGGACGCGAAACAGATTGTCGCGAGCCAGAAAACTCACCGGCCGCCGCAGCGGCAGGCCGACCAGCAGCGGATCGAGAAAGCTCTGATGATTGACGATCAGCAGCATCCCGCCACGATGCGTGATGCGGTCGTGCCCGCGTGCTCGGTAACGCAGCCACAGAGCGAAAACCAGCCGCAGGACGATTTGCATGCCGGACCACACCCAGTTCCGCCGCTCGGGCTGTGATTCGGTCGGGAAGTCAGGCATAAAAACAATTCGCGTGAGTGACGTGTGCCCGGCCCATTGCCGAGAGCCGGTGGCCGAAAGCCGTGATACCGTTTTTCAAACGGAGCAACATGATGATGTCACACGCCTGTCTTGCAAATCGAAGGCATGGGGATAGTCTCTGACTACTCGCCGATCTGTCACCTTTTCTCCGCAGAAAGAACCGCTGATGAGAAACCTTGCTGCTCCAATCGCTTGTTGGATGTTGTTATTATTCGGTGACGTCACGAGTCACGCCCAGGACACTCCGAAGAGCGAGGTCGCAAAATACAGCTTTGAGACCAGCAAAATCTTCCCCGGCACGTTCCGCGATTATTGGGTCTATGTTCCGAAGCAGTACGACCCGGCCAAACCGGCGTGTGTCTTCGTCTGTCAGGACGGGATTCAATACAACGCTCCGGCGGTCTTCGATGAGTTGATCGCCAAGAAAGAGATGCCGGTCACGATTGGGGTTTTCGTGATGCACGGGCGTGTGAAAGCGCAGTCGGATCAGGCAGTCGACCGGTTCAATCGCAGCTTTGAGTACGACGGACTGGGCGATGCTTATGCTCGGTTCATCCTCGACGAGATTCTGCCGGAGGTCGAAAAGAAGAAGACCGCTGACGGACGCGAGATCAAGCTGTCGAAGGACGGCAACGACCGCTGTATCGCCGGCAACAGCAGCGGGGCGATCTGTGCCTTCACGGCGGCTTGGGAACGTCCCGATGCGTTTCGCCGAGTCTTCAGTGCGATTGGCACCTACGTCGGTCTGCGCGGAGGACACAACTATCCGACGCTGATTCGCAAGTACGAGCCAAAGCCGATTCGCATCTTCCTGGAAGACGGCACGAACGATCTCAACATTTACGGCGGCGACTGGTGGATCGCGAATCAGGCGATGGAACGCTCGCTGGTCTTCGCCGGCTACGAGGCCGATCACAAGTGGGGCGAGGGGGGACACAGCGGCAAGCACGCGGGCGAGATCTTCCCGGACGTGATGCGCTGGATTTGGAAGGACTGGCCGGCTCCGGTGAAAGTCGGCAAAGGCTCGCCACAGATTCAGGAGATTCTGATTCCCGGTGAGGACTGGCAGCTCGTCGGCGAAGGCTACAAGTTCACGGAAGGCCCGGCGGTCAACGCGAAGGGAGAGGTCTTCTACAACGACGTCGGGGCGAGCAAGACGTTTAAGGTCGGACTCGACGGCAAGCTGACAGAGTTCCTCGCCGACTCAAAGCGCGGCGACGGACAAGCCTTCGGACCTGACGGTCGGCTGTACGCGAACGCCGGCGCGACCGAACAACTGCTCGCCTGGGACGCCGACGGCAAATCCACCGTCTTTGCCGAGGGCTTCAAGGGGAACGATCTTGTCGTGCGGCACGACGGCAGCGTCTACGCGACCGCTCCGTTCAAGACTCCCAGCAACAGCGAGGTGTGGTACGTCTCGCCCAAGGGGGAGAAGAAGATCGTCGATACCGGCTTGAAGTTCGCCAACGGCCTCTGTTGCTCGCCGGATCAATCGCTGCTGTACGTCGCCGACAGCCGGACGCACTGGGTCTACAGCTATCAGATTCAGGCGGATGGCTCGTTGGCTCACAAGCAAAAGTATTTTCATCTGCACGTGCGCGACGTCGACGAAGACAGCGGCGTCGATGGACTCCGTACGGATCGTGACGGCCGCTTGTGGGCGGCGACTCGCATGGGTCTGCAAGTCTGCGATCAACCGGGCCGAGTCAACTGCATCATCCCGACTCCGAACGGCAAGCTCGCGAACCTGACATTCGGTGGAGCTGACTTCGACACGATCTATGCCTGTTGTGGCGACAAGGTCTATCGCCGCAAAGTCAAAGTGAAGGGAGCCAACGGCTGGGCCGCTCCGATCAAGCCGGGGAACCCGCGTTTGTAACGACTGTTAAGCCTCGCCATGTTTTCTTGTTTTGAAGGAGAACAGTCATGCTCACCAGCCTGCTGCTTCCAATCGCTCTGGCTTCAATCGCTCTGTTCTTCGCCAGCTTTTTGTCCTGGATGGTCGTGCAACTTCACAAGGACGACTGGAAGAAGGTCGCCAAGGAAGACGACCTGATGGACGCCGTCCGGAACTGCGACCTCCCGGTCGGCAGCTACATGTTCCCTGGTTGCGCGAACGCGGAAGAGATGAAGAGCGAAGCCTACGCCAAGAAGTGGGACGCTGGCCCGTGCGGCATCCTGACGATCTACCCGAAGGTTAAGATGGGGCGCAACCTCGGACTGACGTTCGTCTATTTTTTGGTAATCAACTTCTGCCTAGCATACCTTTCGACGCTTGGTCTGGAACATAGCGACGACTTTCGGACGGTATTTCGCTTCATCACGGTCACCGGGCTGCTGACTTTTTTGGCGGCGATGGTTCAGCACGCGATCTGGTTTCACAATCGCATCGTCGGCCACATCATCGAGTCGCTCGTGTACAGAGCGATCTTTGCCGCGATGTGGCCGAAGGCATGATCCGAAACCGTCATCGCCAAAACTAGCCCGACGCGCCAGCGAGGGGTTGGTCACCGCAATCACTCACTGGCGCGTCGTGCTAATGAAGCGAGGCAGCGAATGTTGCATGCCATAATTCTGGCGGGAGGGAGCGGCACTCGGTTCTGGCCGCAGAGCCGACGGGCGTTGCCCAAGCAGTTCTTGCGGTTCGGCAGTGACTGCACGTTGTTGCAAGAGACTGTCGATCGTTGCCGTGCGATCGTCCCGATCGAACGGACTTGGATTGTGACTGGCGAGTCGCACTTGGCAGAGTCCGTTCGGCAATTACCGGATTTGGCCGCCGAACATATCCTGGTCGAGCCGTGTGGACGCAACACGGCTCCGTGCATCGGACTCGCCGCGATTCAGTTACTGGCGGTTGATCCGGATGCCGTGATGTTGGTCATGCCGGCAGATCATGTGATTCGCACGACCGAACAATTTCAGCGGTCGGTGGAGCAGGCCGCGGCTGTGGTTGCGAACGATCCGCAGTCGCTGGTGCTGTTCGGAGCGACGCCGAGTTATCCGGCGACCGGATTCGGATACGTTCAGCTCGGTGCTGAGTTGTGCGATCAGTCCGGGGCGTTTCGAGTCGCGGCATTTCGCGAGAAGCCTGATTTGGCGACGGCCGAGCAATACCTGGCGACGAACGAGTTCTTCTGGAACTGCGGCCTGTTTGTGTGGCGAGCGGCCACGATTCTCGAACAGATCGAACGGCACTGTCCGGAAATCGGAACGCGGCTCAAGCGTCTGCAAGCGGCGATCGGAACGGCGAAATGGAACGAGACGCTGGCGACGGAGTTTCCGCAGATTCCGTCGATCTCGATTGACTACGCGGTGCTGGAACGAGCGGACTCGGTGGCCGTCGTGCCTGCGGCGTTTGAGTGGGACGACGTCGGCAGTTGGCAGGCCCTGGCCCGTCTCTTGCCCGCCGATGCGGACGGGAACACGGTCTCCGGACGATTCTGCGGACTCCATTCGACCGGCTGCATCGTGCGGTCCTCGGAGGAACATCTCGTCGCGACGTTTGGCGTGCGCGATCTCATCATCGTGCAAACGCCGGACGCAACGCTGGTCGCCGACAACCGAGACGAGAATTCCTTGCGACAGTTGATCGCGGAGTTGGAACGGCGCGGGCTGACAAGATTCTTGTAGGACTTGAGTTGCAAAACTCGATGACCGGTGTGGCATCCGCCGTGCGATACACTGTGCTCCGCCGAACGCCACGCTTCAGTCGCGTGCCTGCCACAAGGCAGGCACGTCGGTTGGAAGCGATTGTTGGACCTTTGAACGCACGAGCTACTGAGGAATTTCTTTCGCCGGACCGTTGACTCCCTCCAGATTTATCGTGATTGCGTGATGCCCCGTGTTGATGTTTCTGAAGTATGAACCAATCATGTGGGCATCGTAGTGAGCCGATTCATTCTTTCCTAAACGGTCTTCAATGGCTGCCTTTCTATTTGCGGCCGCAACCTTGTCGTCGAAGATGAAAATAAAAGCGTTGCGATCCTGTGAGGTGTCTCGCTTCAGACACTCAGCGAGCTTCTTCATGTCTTTTTCACTCTTGTATTTCGGGTCAATAACGATGGCCCGCCCGTAACCGCCATTTGGAATTTTCCACTGTTCGACAGTCTGATAAGGAATTTGGTCTGCGGCTGGCAATGCGGGCGGCGGCGGTGAGGTGGGCACAGTGGAGTTGTTTCCTCCCTTGTTGTTTCCTCCCTTAAAGATTGTGCCGATAATTCCAATTACGAAAATGAGGACCAAGAAGCAACCACAACCCATGCGGTTGCCTTTGTTCTTCAGCTTCGCTCCGCATGTCGGACAGCTTTCGGCTTTAGTGCTGACTTGTTTGCCACACTCTTTGCATTTTGTTAAAGCCACTGGATTCCTCCCTTAAAGGCTGTCGTTTATACACAACTCTGACAATTCCAACGGCGATGGACCGACCCACGGCATGAGATTTGCGCCAGAGCTTGAGGCAGAGATTGATCTGCCAAACAAGCATGGAGCGAGCTGATGTGCGAAGGGATTGTCGAGGAGTTGCGGG
>CAMDRI010000010.1 GCA_945906725.1 Candidatus Kuenenia stuttgartensis
AGCCAGCGGGCGTCGCCAGGCGAGCGCGGCGAGGTCGATCACCGCCTGTCGCTGAGCCGAGTCGGCCTGCTTCTGGCGATCACGAAACTCATCTGCCGCCTGGTGGATCGGTTTACGCATCGGCTCGAACTCGACAACCAGGTCGGCGCGATCCTGCGTTGCGAACTGATAGATCTGCTCAAACGCATCGACCTGCTTGAGCGGCGCTTCGCTGATGAATAACAGATCGCGCCACAATCGTTCGAGTTGCTGAGCTTCGGCATCGGAAAGCATCAGCCGACGCAACGGCTCATCTTCGCGAAAGTACAGGTTGAGCGTGACAACTTCATCAATCGGGACGATCCGCGAATAACAGAGTGCTGCGGGAAAGATCGTCCGAAACTCGTCGAAGGCCGTTATCAATCGCTGCCGCGCGGGACTGCCATCCGCGACAACAATCGGAAGGTTTGATTGCAGGGCGGTTAGCGCTGTGCTCGGTCTCTCTTTCACGACCTGCAGTTGCACGCTCCCTTCGTTGGCGGCCGCGATGCGACCAGTCACGACAAACTCAGATCCGGACGTTAGCGCGGCGGGAATTGCCACTTCGAGCACCTCAGGCGCCTGTGCGGTCAGCGATGAGTTCGGCGTCGAAGCGTGGAACGATTTCCAGGCCGAAGCCAGCAGAGGATGCACGAGCGGAAAGTCCTGTTCCAGATGCGCCCGCACCTTCGCAGCCAGTTCCGGGGATGGCGACTTGCGCCACTCGGCGATCGGAGCCGGCAGGTCATCCGACGCATTTGCCGTGACCGGCTGACTCAGGAAGTGCCACGGTCCCTGAGGGTTGCTGGCCAGAATGTTCGGTGAGACATCCGTCGCAAGGTCCCATGTTTTCTCTCCGTCCGACAGAGTGAGTGCGATCGCCGTCAAATCGCAGAAATGGTTGTTGTCGCGAGGTCCAATCAACAACGCGACTGCTTCATCAACGCCGATGTGGATATTCTCAAGAGGCCCGATCACCGCCCCTTTAGCCTGATCAAGAATGCCTCCTGCCAGCCGTTCAATGGCAGTGCCACGGCGAACTTCCAAAGCCCATGTGATCCCGTTGCTGCAGTCCGGATGAGCGTGTTCCACCCGACCGCTGACTTTCAGAGTCCTGGTATCGACAGGACTCTTCCAGGCAATCACCGACTGCCGATCTGGGGCCGGATGTGTGGCGATGCTGTGAGCCTTCATCTTTCCAGGAATGCGAACATCCGCATCCGACGAATTGGCCATCACGCTGAGATCACTATCGCCGCGCCATCCCTGAATAAAGGCGTAGTCGGGCGAGCGTTCCATCTTCACCGTCAACAGTGGTTCAAGCTTCGAACCGCCGAAACCCACATACTGACGCCATATGGCGAGTGTCTCTTTGGGGGCGTTCTCGTTTCCTGCCGCCAAAGCGGCGAGACAGGCTTCCGTGTCGGCCAGAAGTTTGGCTCGCTGCGCTTCCAGATGTTTCAACAATTCGGGCACACTGGAGAGGGAAATCTCGGGGCGATCTTTTGCCACCAGACGCGGATTCTGCCACTCGACTAGATCGCCGTTGTGGCCATCTCCCGCTGTCCCCGCGACGAGAGACAACGTAACGTCTTTGCCTGCTTCCAGCGGAACACAAATTTCCTGTTGACTGACAAACGGGTTGACGGGTTCCTGCCACGATTTCGGCCCGTTCGGACGCCCCAGATGTCCGACAATGTTGAACTTCCAAAGGGCCTTCTGCCAGATTTCGATGTCACCGGCGGTCAGTTTGCCGTCACGGAACTTCTGACGCAGTGGATCGAGCAGCGGTGATGACTCCTTCGCGGTCAGCGATTGTTCCAGAAGGCTCAGATACCTGACGCTCAGGCCTTCACGTGAGCCCTGTCGCTGCATTGCATCGAGATAGCGCTCCAGTGGAATGGTACCAGCTTCGCTCTTCACCCGACCGGTTCCGCCGACGTCAATTCCCAGATCGTTTGTGACTGTGTAGCGAGCATAGAGCTGCCGCAGGCTGGTCAGCGCTTCGTCCGTCCAGTCTTGAGGCGAATCACTGGCTGAAAAGCGGACGCCATCTTCGAGCAACACCATGTGTCTGGAAACATCCTTCGCCGCTTCGAGGTACTTCGACAGCAACGCCGGCGACATGACCAGCGCCGCGCCGACATTGGTGAAGCCTTCGCCCGCCGCGCCATCGACCGGGAACTCGCGGGCCGGATCGAGCGACGGCACTCCGGTCAGATCACGGAGCGAGTAGGTGAATTCGTGATTGGACAACCGGCGGAGCACGACCGGCCCCGGATCGCCCGCATTGGCCAGCGCGATCTCATTGAGCGTCGATCGCACCCAACCGACCAACTGTCGTTTTTGTTCCACCGAGAACTGCTTGGCATCCTTCGGCGGCATCTCGCCCAATGCGAGTTGCTCCTGCACATGCTCCCAAACATCCGCCTGCCGCTTGACCTGCTCCAGCGAAGTGAAGCGTTGCAAGTCGAGCTCTCCTTCCTGCTTCTCAGTCGAATGACAAGTCACGCAGTACTCGCGCAACAAAGGCCGAATCGACTGGTCGAAAGAGTCAGCAGCGAAACTCGGAGCCACCAAACAGAGCACGAGCAAGGTCGAAACAATTTGGAGTCGTCTCACTTGAGTATTCATCCCGTGTATCAAGGGTTGGAAATCGTGTACGACGGACTTCCAGTCCGTCGGCATCTGAATCACTTTCGAAGCGACGGACTGGAAGTCCGTCGTACATCGAGGTCCATCACACGCCCGTCAGTCGTTCGTTCGAGTCGCCGAAGCGGTCGAGTTCCAGGCCGCCCCAGTGTATGAGATGCAGGAATAGGCTGCACATGCGGCGGTTCGGCGAATTCAGGTAGTCGAGCGCGCGACCGCCACGGAGCTTTCCGCCCGCGCCGCCGAGCAGGATGATCGGCAACTGCTTCGCGTCATGGTTGCCGTGCAACATGCTCGAACAGTGCATGATCGATGTGTTGTCGAGCAGCGTGCGGTCGCCTTCCTTGACCTCAGACATTCGCTCGCAGAGGTAGGCGAGTTGCGACATGAAGTACTGGTTGAGCGCGACGAGTTCCGCCGGCTGGGTGTGGGCCATCTGGTGATGCTGATCCTTGGCGCCGCAGTGAGTGTGAGTCTCAGCAGAGCCGTCGTTGCAATATTTGAGCGTCGCAATCCGGGTGGTGTCGGTGCGGAAGGCGAGCAGCACGATGTCGTTCATCAGCTTCCAGTACTCCGGGATCTCGGCGGGAATCCCGTCGGCTGGCCGCGGGCGATCGGGAGCGGTCAGGCTCGGCTTCCAAGCGCCAGCATCGCGTTCCTTGTCAGCTCGTTTGATGCGACCTTCGATCTCGTGAACGCTGCCGAGATATTCCTCAAACCGCTGCTGGTCCGAGACGGAGAGTCGCCGCCGCAGTGACTTTGCATCTTCGAGCACCGCATCGACGACGCGGCGGCTGCCCTGATTGCGGTCAGTGCGGAAGAGCTGGTCGAAGGCCAGCGCCGGCCGCGTCTCGGTCCAAGTGGGCGAGACTTCGGAACTCCACGAGATGTGCGAGCTGTACAGCAATGGATGCCCGTCCTGCAGACCGGGAATCGCATCCTCGCAGCCCAGCACCAGCGACGGGATTCGCGTGCGGTCGCCGATCCGCTGGGCCATCAGTTGATCGAAGCTGACTCCCGTGCGGACCTCGGTCTTCGACATCGTCGCGCCGCTGAGCATGTTCCCCGTCTGCATGCAGTGAATGACGCCGTTGTTAGCCTGCTCGTTCCACAGGCCGCGGAGGAAGACCATCCGATCCTTCCAAGGTTCCAGAGGCTTCAGGCACGGGCCAAGTTCCATGCCTTCGCCTTCGCCCTTGGCCCACCAGTGATTCGAGTGGAAGCCCATGCCAGTGAAGGTGACGAGCGTGCGAATCGGCGGCTGAGCGGCGTTCGTAGCTGCCAAGGCGGACGGCAGCGACTCGAGCCACGGCAGCGCCATGGACACGCCGAGCCCGCGCAGCAACGTGCGTCGAGAGAAGGTCGAAGCGGATGTGTTGGACATGGGAAGGTCCTTTCGGTGGTTATGGATGTCTTTTTTGTAGGACGCCCTTTCCAGGGCGTCGAAAACTGCTTTGTTTTTTCGATTTCAGACGGCCTAGAAAGGCAGTCCTACTTGTCACGGGGAGGCGGCGGTCGGCGCGGAAGCCGCCGGTCGAATGCAGCGAAACTGCTCGCTGCGGACAATCACGAGCAGGGCGTCCGACCAGCGACCACCGCTGGCCATCGTCTTGGTCACTTCGTCCACCAGCTTGCGGTCCGACGACAACACGGCTCGGCCCAGCGCGTAGCCCGTCAGCTTGCGGGCGAGCGTCCGCAGCAAGTCCTCGCGGCGCGGTCCGGCGAAGTAGTCTCGCAGGCCGGCGATGTCGTCGATCTCGGTGCCGTCGCGGAGCGTGCCTTTGGTGTCGCCCGGCTTCAGTTCGCTGGCCGGTCGCAGCCGACCGATGGCGTCGAACCGCTCCATCGCCATGCCGTACGGGTCGATGCGGACGTGACAACCGGCACATTTTGAGTCCGCACGATGACGCTCGGTGATCTCGCGCACGCTCAGCCCGGCGGGGGGAGTCTCGGGCAGCGGCGGCACGTCGGGCGGGACTTTGGGCAGCCGCTCGCCGAGCAACTGAACCACCCACGCGCCACGCTTGACGGGGCTCGTACGGGACGCCGCTGACTGCTTGGCAAGCACCGCGCCGAAACCGAGAAACCCGCCGCGACCATAAGCGGAAACCTTTTCGACGCGCTGCCACTGCGGACCGGTCACGCCGGGGATGCCGTAGTGCTTGGCGAGAACATCGTTGATGACCACGGCGTCAGCCGCGATCACTTCGGCGACCGGGCGGTTGTTCGTCAGCAGGTCCTCGAAGAACCGCACCGGTTCCTCGGCCAACGCGTCGCGCAAAACTGGCGTGAACTCGGGGAAGTGCTTCAGGCTGCGGCCGTGGTTGGCCACGAAATCCCGCACGCCGAGCCAGCGGGCGCCGAACTCCTCGGCCATGCCGCGCATGCGGCCGTCTTTCAACATGCGGCGCAGTTGCTCTTCCATGACCGCAGGCTCATGGAGATTCGCGGCCTTTGCTCGCAGTTCATCGTCGGGGATCGAATCCCAGAGGAGGAAACTCAGCCGCGTCGCCAGTTCATCGCCCGAGACCGGCTGCCAACGCGGGCCGGGCGCGGGTTGTTCGACTCGATACAGGAACCACGGCGACGATAGGACGCGGGCCAATGCGGCGCGGAACGCCGGATCGTGCTTCACGCCGTCTTCCCGGTCGGCACGATAGGACGCGAGTATCGCCTCGCGTTCCTTGGCGGCGAGTGGCCGGCGCCAAGCTCGGGCGGCGAAAGCGAGCAGCGCTTCGAGCTGCCTCGGTTCCGCAGCGACCTGGGCCGCGAGGAACTCCTTTTCTTCCCGTCTGATCTGCTCCTCGAACAGTTGGATGTAGAAGAACATGATCCGCGCGCCGTCGTTTGGCTTGCGGTAATACTGCACGAGCCCTTCGTAGGCGATCGGCGTGGCGAGCGCTTGCTCGCTGACAAATTCCAGTTCGCTCCACAGCCGGTCGATCTCCGCCCGGCCCGCGTTGTCGAGCAGAAGCCGACGCAACGGCTCGTCTTCGCGGCGGTACAAGAACACGCTCCCCTGAGCGTCTCGCGGGATAATCGGTTGGAAGAGAACCGCTGGCGGAAAGAGGGCGCGAAACTCCGCAGCCGGTCGAGCCCGTTCGGCGGCGACGCGCGGATGCACGATCTGTGCGGCCAGCGGGTCGCCCGGCGTCGCTTTGGCAACGGGCTCCGCCAAGTTGCCGCCACCGCCTGTGGCTGCGATGAGGAATGCCTGAACCGAGGCCGTTTCCGGACTCGCTTCATCGAGGCTCACGTCAGCGCGGAGAAACCGAGGCAGCGTGAGCGCCTTTTGCAATTCGGGCGACAGTTTCCTCAGATCGATCACGATCTCGGCACCGGCCGCCGTGACGAGAGCGGACTTCGACACCGATCGCCCCCGCGGGTGCTGTCCGAATTTGAGTCCCGACGCTTGCTCGACGGCCGTGCCCAATTCGGGATGCTCCGCAAACACCAGCGGTGGCCCGTCCCCACCCTCCAGTCGCAGCCGGTCCCAGACCACGAACGTGTCGGACTGAGCGGGCAACGCGACCATTCGGAAGAGCGGCTCACGGGCGGCCCCTTGGACCCGCTCGCGGGCGACGATGCGACGCACATCTTCCCACGCGGGAAAGCCGTTGCCGACCGCCATGGCCGCATTCTTCCCGTAGTTGCCTTGAAACAACTGGTCCTGCATGGCCTTGATCGCCGCCAGGACCGGTGCCGGATCGGTGGTCGCCTCGCGCCACTTCTCCCGGACATGGGCGAGCATGTCGGGAGGCAGACCGGCGTCCGGCAGAATTGTGGAGGCGCTCCCCAAGTCAGCCAGAGCCTGCCCCAAATTCGAAGCCGCAACATGCGACAGTTCGAACGCGACTCCGTCGAGACTGGCAGGGTGGGCATCGGCGACGCGACCCGAGACCAGCAACTCGCCAGCGATGGGACTCGTCCAGGCGACCGCCACGGGTCGCTTCGGTCCCGGATGCACGAAGAAAGTTTTTGCGGGCAACGTCGTCCAGAGCTTTAAATCTTCGGCGCCGTCGTTCACAAAGACCGAGGGTTCGGGGCCGAGGCTCCACGCTTTTAGTGCGGCATGTCCTGCGATGCTGTCGCGCCGCTCGGTGAGGTACACCGGAGTTGACGTCGTTTCCAGGAAGCTCCAGCGGGCCTCATGCTTGTCCGACCAGGTGTTCCCCTTCAGTAGATTGGGAACCAGATCGGAGACGCTCCAGGTTCGCTGATCGCCGGCTGTTTCGCGGATCGCCCATTCGACGAGTGTGCTGTCGGCCCCGTGGTTTTCGTTCGGAAGCACGGTCAAGAGGAGCAGTTCGCCGCGTTGAACCGAGACCTTACTCTCGAAGGGAACCGAGCCTCCTTCTGCGACTTTCGACTCTGCGAGGACACGTTTCGACGAAGCCCACTGGGACTCGATGGCCTTCTTGGACGATTGGAGAGCCGTCTGCCGCCGTTGCTTCTCGGCTTCCGCCAGAGCCGCTTTCTCGGACCACTGTTTCGTCTGGGCAATGGCTTCCTCAGGCGACTTGCCGTTGAGCCCTGCCCAAAGTGCCGCCAGATAAGTGGCGTTGAGCTTTTCCTCGGCGGCCACCGCAGTGATGTCGGCGGCCCCGCCTCGTGTGAGCCTGTCGCGGTGCTTCAATGTCGCCGCGAGATGCGTTGCCAGCGGCGGCTCTCCGTTCGGCCCGGCGTAGCGCGTGTGGAAACTGCGGAGCGGCTTGAGAGCCTCCTCCGTCCAATCTGGCCGCTCGGTGGAAGGGGAAAAGCGAACACCGCCGGGCAGCAGCACGGCCCGCGCGGCAACGTCGCGAGCGGTCTGGTGAAAGCGCTCGACCAGTTCGGGAGTCACGGGCATCGCGTCGCCGACGTTCGCAAACCCCTCGCCACCGACGCTGTCCGTGGGAAACTCGCGAACCCGCGTCGGTCGCATTTCGACGCCAGTGAGATCGCGGATCGCATTGTCGTATTCCGAATTGCTCAGTCGACGCAGCGTTACCGGCCCAGGGTCGCCAGCCCGTGCGGCCGCCTCAGCATCAAGCGCCGCCGTGATCCAACCCAGCAGTTGTTCCCGCTCAGCCTGAGTCGGCTGGGGCGCTTCCTTCGGTGGCATGTCGCCGAGTCGCAACCTCTCGACGACATCGCTCAGCACCTTGGGCTTGGCGATGATCGCCTGAGCCGAACCGAAACTCGTGAGATCGAGATCGTTGTCCTTGGGCTTCTTCCCGTGGCAATCCCCGCAGGTCTTCACGAGCAGCGGTTGAATCTGCTTGGCAAACGATTGCGCAAGGTCGTCAGCACCATCGGCAGACACGGCCGCGAGCGCGAGACAGGCAATTAGCGGCACGGCGCAAGCCGTCCGGATCCGCCGTGCCGCATCGGGCGACTCGCGACGCACCGCTACTTCTGCCAGACCTCGCATCAGATTCGCTCCTTGCGGTTAGACTTCCGTCATCGGTTGCTTGGCATCACCCAAACCTGTCGAGTTGCACGCCCTGTAGAAATCGAGTTCATCGCTGTATCAAAAATTCGTGGGTTCATGCCAGAACATCGTCAATCACATTTCCACCGACGTCCGTGAGACTCTCTTCGCGGCCCTGATGGAAATACGTCAGCAGTTCATGATCCAGTCCCATGATGTGCAGAATTGTGGCGTGCAGATCGTGCAGATGAACTTTGTCCTCGACAGCTTCGAAACCGAAATCGTCCGTCTTCCCGTAGTTCATTCCGCCTTTCACCCCTCCGCCAGCGAACCACATCGAGAAGCCGTACGGATTATGGTTGCGGCCAGGAGCATTCTGGCCCTCACTGAATGGCATGCGTCCAAATTCTCCGCCCCATATGACCAGTGTGTCGTCCAGAAGAGATCGTTGCTCCAAGTCGGTCAGCAATGCGGCGATCGGCTGATCCACCTCGGCGCCGTGTCGTCCGTGATTGGATTCAATGCCCGCGTGCGCGTCCCAGGTTTCTTCCAGATGCCCGCCGCCTGAATAAAGCTGAATGAATCGGACGCCACGTTCGACCAGCCGGCGGGCGATCAGACAATTGCGCCCGTATTCATCGGTCGGTTCCTTTCCCACGCCGTACATGTCCAGCGTTGACTGCGTCTCCTGCGAGAGATCGACGGCTTTTGGAGTCGCCGACTGCATGCGGTATGCGAGTTCGTAACTGTTGATCCGAGCCGCCAGTTCACGACCACTGGGGCGCGTGTCGAGATGCTGCTGGTTGAGTTCGGCCAGAAAATCGAGTTGCTCGCGCTGAGCCTTCTGCGTCATGTGTTGTGGACCGCGCAGGTCCAGAATCGGATCACCCACTGGTCGAAACAACGTTCCGGAATAAGTCGCCGGCATGAATCCGTTGGCCCAGTTCGGCTGACCACTGATCGGTCCGCCACGGTTGTCCAGAATCACGACGTAACCCGGCAGGTTTTCATTCTCCGTGCCGAGTCCGTAAACGGCCCAACTGCCCAGCGACGGTCGTCCAATCAGCGTCTTGCCGGTGTTTATGGCAACCAGCGCCGACCCGTGCGCATGACTGTCGGTGTGACACGAATTCAGCACGCACAACTTGTCGGCGTGCTTTCTCACATTGGGAAAGTAGTCCGAGACGAGCAGACCGCTTTCGCCACCGGGACGAAACTTCCTCCAGGCCGGAGTCAAAAAACCAACCTTGCGCCCACCAGAGTTGATGTACTTCCTGTCTGCAGGCAACGGTTGACCCGCGTACTTTTCCAGCTCGGGTTTATAATCAAACGTATCCACCTGGGATGGAGCGCCGTTCATCGTGAGGAAGATACACGCCTTCGCCCGTGGCTTGATCTGCGGCGGCTTCGGAGCCAGGGGATTCAGGGGGGCATCTCGTTCGGCTGCTCGAACCGGAGCCCCAAAGAACCCGTCACGGGTCAGGAGATCAGTCATTGCCAGGCCGGCGACGCCATGCCCCATCTGCCAGGCAAACTGGCGGCGGGTCTGACCGCAGGGAAACTGCGAAGTGTTCGACATTCCGGTCTCCTTGAGATGTGTTACTCAGTGATGAATCGCTCAGTCAACAAATAGAAACTCATTCGAATTCATCATCGCATGACACAGCGACGCCAATGCCAGGATTTCCGGACTGAGTCGGGGTCGGTTCTCAATCGGAGAGAGGCTCACTTCGTAACGTCCTGCGAGCTCAGCCTCGACTGATTGACGTTCCTGATCGGTCAGGTCCCGGTTGTACACACGGATTTCTGCGATGCCGCCTTTCCAGAATTCACCATTGATGTTGCCCTGTTGCCCGATGATCCACGGTGTGTCCAGTCGCCGCGGGGCCAGTTCCGGAGCAGACTTCAACAATCGGCCGTTCTGAAAGACAGCTGCCTGCCCTGAACCGTTGACCGCCGCAAGCACAAACGGCTTCGTCCGATCAGTCACATTCCCTGCTGGAGCGAACGCATCACTGAACCGCACGGTGTTATCCCCGGTAAGTCCCAGGAACAAAGAAGTCGTTGAGTTTCCCGCACCACCATTCCAGTTCGAGATCACTTCCCGGTGCCCCGAGCCACCATCATCGCTCACGACACAGACAATCGTGTGCGACTGAGCCGTTATGACCTGTCCGAAAAGGTACATGAACCGTCCCGACCCATCGAAGCGTAGAGTTGGCTTTCCACCAAACCCGTCTGCGACAAGTACCGGCTGTGCCTTCACCTCCAACTGTGTCGCATCATGCCCCTGGCTGGAAAGATCCGGCAGAGAGCGAACTCGCGTCTCGTCTCCGTCAGAGACAACGGCTTTGTCGGCACGCAAATGCAGGACGAGTGACGATCGAATTCCCTTGGTCCGTTCGGCGGCCAATTCATCGACCGAAGGAACTTCCGACTCCGCAAACGTCCGTGTCTGCGTCACCAGATACCGCAGCGCGGAGTCGAGTTCGCTGTCCGATGGCTGACGCCGCAGCACGCGCGACCAGGCCTGTCGGACCTGTTCCTTTTGATCGGACGAGCCTTGTGAGATGACCGTCGCCAGGTGCTCGCTGCGGTCATGCACGAAGCGGTTATTCAGCAGGGTCAGGGCTTGCGTTGGCACGATGGTGACATCACGTTGACCGCAGGAAAGTGTCGGGTCGCAAAGATCAAAGGTCGTCATCATCGGCGGTAACAGGCCACGCTTGAGATACATGTAAAGGCTTCGCCGTTTCTGTTGCTCTATCGGCGACGGCTCCCATGCAGCGGATTTTCGCGACAGTCCTTCCAGCGCCTCCGGACTGATCGTCGGTTTGAATCCTGCGCCGCCTACTCTTAGATCGAGATCGCCGGAAACCGCCAGCAGCGAATCGCGTAGCGTCTCGGCATCCAGACGTCGGCGCGAGGATCGCCACAACAGCCGGTTTCCCGAGTCCCGTTTTTCAAACTCTTCCGCATGCGGATGCAGAGTCGACTGTTGCCAGGTCTGTGATGTCAAAATCAGCCGATGTATGGATTTCATCCGTCGGCCACCCGATTGAAATTCGGCTGCCAGCCAGTCCAGCAGTTGCGGATGCGTTGGCGGATTGGCCAGAAAGCCGAAATTGCTGGGCGTACGGACAATGCCCTGGCCAAAGTGATGTTGCCACAGCCGATTGACCAAGACACGCGACGTCACAGGATTCCGCGGATCAGCGATCCAGCGCGCAAGCTGCAACCGTCGATGCGATGTCTTTGCTCCATCCAGCGGTACATCAAAACGGCGTTCCAGTGACGGGATCGACGAGAGCGACGCGGGGATTACTTCCTCCAGTGGTTGATGGCGCTCGCCGTTCTTCAAGATGTGTAACGGCTTCGGTGTCGGACTTTCATCGGTCCAGCCCAGGACATCGTTGAATCCCAGTTTCTGGGCGGGCGGGCCGCCCAGTTCGCCCTCCAGCAGCGGCCCGGCCCAGAATGCGGACGCCATCCGGTAGTAGTCTTCCTGAGTAATCGCATCGAACTTGTGCGAGTGGCATCGGGCACACTTCACCGTTAACGCGAGGAACGCAGACGACGTCGTGTGAACGAGATCCTCTAGTCGATCATACTGATAATCGAGTTTGTCGTTCGGTTCGTCATTCCATGTGCCCAGACGCAGAAACCCAGTCGCAATGACGGATTCCTCGGTGCGGTCAGGAAGCTCATCGCCGGCGATCTGTTGCATCACGAACTGATCGTAGGACATGTCACTATTGAACGCTTTTACGACCCAGTCGCGGTACTTCCACGCGAATGGTTTCTCCTGATCGCGCTCATACCCACTGGTGTCCGCGTAGCGGGCCAGGTCGAGCCAGTACCGCGCCCAGCGTTCTCCGTACTGCGGCATCTCAAGCAGTCGGTCGATCAACCGCGGCCACGCTTCGGCGGAGTCGTCCGCGAGGAAGGCTTTAATCTCGTCTTCAGTTGGCGGCAGCCCGATCAGGTCATAGTACGCGCGGCGGACGAGAGTCCGCCGATCAGCCCGAGGCGCGGGGGTGATATTCTCTGCCTCAAGCTTTGACCGCACGAACGCGTCGATCGGATTGTTCGGCTGAGGCTGACGCACAAGCTGCGGCACCTCAGGACGAACCAGAGGCTGCAGCGACCACCAGTCGCGACCCGCCCGCACATCATTCGTCCGCTCGAAATAATCCAGTTCACGGTCGTCTGGCCACTTTGCACCGCCAGCGAGCCACTGACGAATGAGCTTGATTTCCGCATCCGACAGTTTCTGCGAGCGCCCCTGTTTCTCTGGCGGCATCTCGCCGTCTATCACGCGCTGCAGCAGCTTACTGTCATCAACATTCTGTAAATCAATGACCTGGCCGGACTCGCCCCCGGCGTGTAGACCTTTGCGAGTTGTCAGTAACAGTCCGCCCGAAGGATTTTTCCCCTGATGACATTCGACGCAGCGTCTGACCAGAAGCGGCGCGATATCGGACTCGAAATCAGGCGCCGCATCTGCCGCTGAAACGCTGATTCCGGAAGCGACAGATAACCACACAAGTAAACGCACCAGCCAGCAAGATAACGATCCGTTATCGGACAAGTCCGGCATCGCGTCAGAATGATGTGTCCGTTTGCTTAACATCAGATTACACCCGTGATTTATGATCCTCGATGTGCTGCCGCAATTCTTCATCCGCCGCCGGTATATCACCGTCTCGCAACGCGTCGATAATCCGCCGGTGACTTTCCGCCCCCGCCTCCCACTGCGCCTTTTTTACGCTCTCGCGGAATCTCTGAAAGAACACGTGCAACAGATCGCCAAAAGCCACCAGAGGCGCTACACCACTCGACTCCAGCAGCGTACGATGAAACTCGATGTCGAGGTCGATCCATGTCTGCAGTTTGCGAGCCGACCGGAAACGATCCGCCACCGACCGCAGCCGATCGTACGTCGAACTGTCCTCTGCCATCCGTCGTGCGACATACGACAGAACGCCGGTTTCGATGATGACCCGCGTGTCGATGAGTTGCAGTGGGTCGGCGCGATGCAGCGCCGGATGAAAGCTCAGGTGTTCGGTCACACGCTCCAGGTCGATTTGCCCGACCGTCAGTCCCACGCCCGTTTTTGCTTCGACGATGCCCAAGTATTCCAGCGCTTTGGTGGCTTCGCGAAGACTGAGCCGACTAATGCCAAACGTCTCCGCAAGCTGAGTCTCCGTTGGCAACCGATCACCCGGCCCCAGCTTCTGCTTGACAATGTATTGCTGGATTTGACCAGCAACCTGATCGCGAACTTTGGGACGACGCAGCGTTTGCATGCTTATCCTTGGACCGATTGCAGAACGAAAACTTGCTCAATAAATTATCTGACAATCAGACGGGAAGCAACAGCCTGCATGAGTCGTACAGAGGTTTCAAGTTGCACTGCCGAGTCGCGGAGCGATTCGGCTAAAAGCGAAAGCCAATACGCTATGCCCACGGTTGTGATCACCGATTACACGTTCCCCAATCTTGAGATCGAACAGTCGATCCTGTCCGCCGGCGGATTCGAGTTGCGGAGCGGGAACAACAAAGAGATTCTGGCGCTCCAGGCACTGGTTGCCGATGCCGATGCGGTCATCACGCAGTTCGCCCCGATCAACGCCGATGTCATTGGAGCGATGCAACGCGCCAAAGTGATCGTGCGGTACGGCATCGGCTACGACAATGTCGACGTGAAGGCGGCACGCGAGCGGGGCATTCCCGTCTGCAACGTCCCTGACTACTGCATCGATGAAGTCGCCGATCACACGCTGGCATTCATCCTCGGCGTCACGCGGCAGGTTGTCCCTAACACGCTGCATGTACGCGAAGGCAAATGGGGACTGGCGACTCCGCTCGATCAACTGCGGACGCTGTGCGACCAGGCAGTCGGTCTCGTCGGCTTTGGGCGGATTGGGCGTGAAGTGGCTGCGCGACTGGCTCCGTTTAAGTGTCGGCGGCTCGTACATGACGCGTTCGTTCCCGCCGACGCAGTCCGAGCAACCGGATGCGAGCCGGTCGCGATCGACGAACTCCTGGCCCAGTCCGACATCGTGACTCTGCATTGTCCTTCGACGCCGCAGACGAAGAAGCTGCTTAATGCGACTTCCATCGCGCGGATGAAGCCCGGATCTTTGGTCATCAATCTGGCTCGGGGCGACCTCATCGATACCGCGGCCTTCGTTGCCGCGCTGCAGTCGGGGCATCTGGCCGGGGCGGCGATTGATGTCTGCGACCCCGAACCGATTCCCGTCGATAGCCCGTTGCGTTCCCTGCCGAACGTCATCACCGCGTCGCACATCGCCTCGGCGAGTCCCAATGCCGTGCGAACGCTGCGCGAAACGGCAGCGAAAATCGCGGCGATGGCGCTGCGAGGCGAATCGCTTCCGAACGTCGTTAATGGCGTCATAAGCCAGTCCGTGTGAGAGTTCGCCAGACATGATCCCGATATCACCGTTTCGGATCGAGGTGCCTCAGGACACTCTCGATGATTTACGCGAACGGCTGCGACGAACTCGCTGGCCGGAACAAGTTCCGGAAACCGGCTGGAGCCGCGGAATCGATCTGGACTACATGCAGGAACTGGTGCGGTATTGGGCCGACGAGTTCGACTGGCGGAAGCAGGAAGAACGGCTCAACCGGCTCCCGCATTTCCTGGCCGATATCGACGGCCTGCGTTTGCACTTCGTTCATCAGCCGGGCAACGGCCCCGCGCCGCTTCCCTTGTTCATGATGCACGGGTACCCCTGGTCCTTCGTTCTGCTGGAACGAATCATTCCCATGCTGACCGATCCCGCGGCCTATGGCGGAGATCCGCGCGACGCGTTCACGGTGATCGTTCCGTCGATCATTGGGTTCGGCTACTCAGCTTATCCGCCGCAACAGGGATTTGGATTTCAGCATCACCCGCGCATCTACGACCGCCTGATGACCGAGGGGCTTGGGTATGCGCGATACGGCATCGAAGGCGGCGACTGGGGCGGATTTCTGACGGCCCCGTGGGGATACCTGCACCCGCAGAACCTGATCGGCATTCATCTCAACTGTCTGTTTCCACGTCTGGGCGACGAGCGGGAACCGGAAGACAAGGATCCGGACATTCTCCGTGGCCTGGGCATGAAATGGGCGCCGGTCAAGCCGAAAGACCCGGAGATGCTCCGCTACTGGAAGAATGTCGAACGCTATTGGATCGACGAAGGGGCCTATTGCCACCAGCAGATGACCCGGCCGCAGACGTTGGCCATCGGCATGTCCGATTCGCCCGCTGGGTTGGCGGCGTGGATCATCGAGAAGTGGCGCGCCTGGAGCGGCTGGGGAGATGATTTCGAAAAGCTGTTTCCTCGCGATATGTTGCTAACCAACGTGATGCTGTACTGGGTCACGAACTCATTCTGGTCGGCGATCCGCCTGTACAGCGAGTCCTACTATCACCCATGGGAACTCCCGGCCGACGAGCGGATTCAGGTCCCGACCGCGGTCGCCGCCTACCCACACGAGCTGGCTCCGATCGTCCGCAAGCGAGCCGAGCGTTACTACAACGTGGTTCATTATCACGATTATCCCCAGGGTGGTCATTTCGCGATTCACGAGCGGGCGGAGGAAATGGCGGCCGATCTGCGCGAGTTCTTCCGGCCATTGAGAGGCAAGGTGCAATAGATGCCAAACACAGTGTTAGTGACGGGAGGCAGCGGATTCATCGGCACGTGGGTGCTGCGCGAACTGCTGGAAACGGGAGCGCGCGTCGTCGCGCTCGACGTTCGTCCGGCGACGGAGCGTTGGAATCGCGTGCTCGGGGCCGGGGCAAAGGATGTCATCTTTTTCGACGTGACGTTGACCGATCGCGATGGGCTGGCCGCGCTGATGAAACAGCACGACGTGTCGCACGTGATTCACTTGGCGGCGCTGCTCACTCCCGATTGTCAGCAGGATCCGTTTCGCGGCTGCCAGGTGAACGTGCTCGGCAGCACGGCCGTCTTCGATGCGGCGCGAATCATCGGACGGATCACAGCGATCAGTTACGCGAGTTCGTGCGCCGTGTATGGCGAACAACCGCAGGCCGCCGCAGAGCAGCTACACGCGCCGCCGATGTTTTATGGCGCCTTCAAGAAGGCAGTGGACCTGATCGCCGAGCAGTACTGGCGCCACTGCGGCTTGCGTTCGATCGCGATCCGTCCGCATGTGGTCTATGGCCCCGAGCGGGAACTGGGGCTGACGGCCGGTCCGTCGCTGGCCTGCCGAGCGGCCGTGCGGGGCGAGCCGTACACGATCGGCTACCGAGGCGTCGTGGGATACGACTATGTGGAAGACGTCGCGCGAGCCTTTGTCCGCGGGGCGATGGAATGTCCGGCCGGCGCGACGATCGTCGATCTCCCCAGCGAGCCAGCGACGACAGAAGCGTTCGTGCAGATCCTCACCGAATTGCAGCCCAGTTCGGCCGGCACGATCTCGGTCTCTGGCCCGACAATTCCGTCGAACGTTCCTCCCACGCCTCGACCGATCGCCCGCGTCCTCATGAACTGGCGACCGACGCCCTTGGCCGCCGGGATATCGAAGACGCTGGAGTACTATCGAAAGTCGGAGCCATCTACATGAGCCAACCCCTGCCTCTCGCCGAGCTGACCCGATTCGCCAGCGACTGTCTTCAGCAGACCGGCGTTGCATTTGCGACGGCCGATGAAGTCGCGCTCGCTCTCGCGACGACCGACGCGATGGGTGTCTTTACGCACGGCACCAAACTCCTCGCGGGTTACATCAAGAAGCTGCAAGGGGGCGGATACGTCGCCACGGCGGAGCCACGCATCGAACGCGAAGGCCCTGGTTGGGCGGTCGTGGATGGACAATCCGCGCTGGGGCAGGTTGGCAGCTTGGCCGCCATCCGACTCGCCATCAAAAAAGCGCAGCAGGTTGGGATCGCCTATGTCGGGCTGAGAAACACCGGGCATATCGGCGCGGCCGGATACTACGCGGCACTCGCGGCGCGCGAGGGGCTGATCGCGATGATCACCGGAAACGACATTCCCAGCGTGGCGGCTCCCGGTTCGCGAACTGCGGTCCTGGGGAGCAATCCGCTGGCGTACGCGATCCCTGTTGCCGACGGCGATCCGATCCTGCTCGACATCGCGACGGCCGCCGTAGCCGGGGGAAAGGTCTACGCGGCGATTCAGCGCGGCGAGCCGATCCCGAACACTTGGCTCATCGGCCCCGATGGACAACCCACGACCGACGGCAGCCTCTATCCGCAGCACGCAGCGCTGGCCCCGATGGCGGGACACAAGGGCTACGGCTTTGGACTGTGGTGCGAAATCCTCTCGGCGATCCTGCCCGGCGGAAACATGACCTGGCAGGTCGGCAGTTGGATCTTCGACGAGCCGAGCCGACCATCGTGGCACAACGCGTCGTTCACGGTGATCGACATCGCCGCGATTTCGCCTCCGGGCGAGTTTCAACAGCGTCTTGGACGATTGATCGACGAACTTCACTCCGCACCGACGGCTGGCGGAGTGAGTCGCGTGTTGCTGCCCGGCGAGCGGGAATGGGACAACTATCACCACGCGAAGGCCAACGGCATCAATCTGCCGGCGGACGTGCGTGAAAAGTTGTGTCAGGCGGCCGAGATGACCGGCGTGTCACTCGATGATCTCGAAGTCACACCTTCAGGAACCTCGCTATGAAAATCATTCGCTACCAAACACCGACCGGGCAGACGGCTTTCGGTCGTCTGCACACCGACGGTCGCACGACTCGACTTGCCGAGAAAATCTTCGGCGAGCTCACCGACAATGACAAAGCGGCTGACCTTGGATCCGATGCGGAGCGTTTTCTTTAGGCGGGCATTGGCCTGCGATTGGACCGCGCCGAGTACCACATGCACCACAAGTTCGCGGTGTTCGACAGCAAGATTCTGCTCAACCGAAGCTACAACTGGACCCGCGGTGCCGCAGCCAACAACGAAGAGAATTTCATCGTCACCAATAACCGCCGCCTGGTGGCCATCTTCTCAAAAACGTTTGAGGATTTGTGGCAGCAGTTCAAGACGTGACCGTTCGCATTCCGCGAGTGAATGACGACTCTGAGAGGCCCTCACAGTTCGGACGCTTTTAGCTTCCCTCGGTCGTCCGGGACTTGATAGAACTTTTGCAGTCGTGCGACCTCGGCCTTCAAATCCTTGACGACTTCGGCGTTGGCCGGATCGGCGTAGATGCTGCGCATTTCATTCGGGTCTTTTTGAAGGTCGAACAGTTCCCACTCGTCTTCGTTGTAGAAGTGGATCAGCTTGTAGCGGTCAGTACGCACGCCGTAATGGCGGCGGACGGCATGGGAAGCGCCCCGGTCGGAGAAGAATTCGTAGTAGTGGTAGTAGATGCTCTTTCGCCAATCGCTGGGCGTCTGGCCTTTGAGCAGTGGGACGAGGCTGCGGCCCTGCATGTCTTGGGGAATCTCGGCTCCGGCGAGATCGAGAAACGTCTCGGCGAAGTCGAGATTCTGCACGAGGTCTGTGTTGACCGAGCCAGGCTTAATGATTCCAGGCCAGCGGGCAACCAGCGGCATTCGCAGCGATGGCTCGTACATGAATCGCTTGTCGAACCAGCCGTGATCGCCGAGATAAAACCCCTGATCCGACGAGTAGATCACGATCGTGTTCTGAGCGAGTCCCGTGTCGTCGAGATGCTTGAGCACTCGGCCAACGCCGTCATCGACAGCAGCGACGCAACGCAGGTAGTCCTTGATGTACCGCTGATACTTCCAACGCACGAGATCCTTACCGGTGAGCTTGGCCTTCTCGAACGCGGCGTTTTCGTCGTCGTAGGCTTTGTGCCACGCGGCGAGCTGTTCCGGGTTGAGGTTCTTCGGCGGATCGAATTTCAGATCGAACCGAGTCATCGTCTTCTCGATGGTCATGTCCTGCTTGTGAGCAGCGGTGCCTCGGCCTGAGTAATCATCGAACAGCGTGTCCGGTTCCAGGATCGTGACGTTTTTGTAGAGATCGAAATACTTCGGTCCCGGCTGCCACTCGCGGTGCGGAGCCTTGTGCTGCCACATCAGCATGAACGGCTTGTCCTTGTCGCGTCCCTTTTCGAGCCAGTCCAGAGCCAAGTCGGTGATGATCTCGGTCGTGTATCCCGTGCGTTGAATGCGCTTGCCGTTGGCGATCATCGGCGGGTTGTAGTACGGGCCTTGGCCAACCAGGATGTCCGAGTAATCAAAACCGGTCGGATTATTGCCGAGGTGCCATTTGCCGATGAGCGCGGTTTGATAGCCGCCTTTTTGCAGCAGCTTGGGGAACGTCTGCTGAGCTCCGTTGAAACTCTCGCCCCCCTCGTTGGTCTTGTAGCCGTTCAAGTGGCTGTGCTTGCCTGTGAGGATGACGGCTCGGCTGGGGCCGCAGATCGAGTTCGTGCAGAAGCAATTCTGAAATCGCATCCCCTCACGCGCGATGCGATCGAGATTTGGCGTCTGATTGATCTTCGAGCCGTAGCAGCTCATCGCGTGCGAGGCGTGGTCGTCGGTGAAGATGAAGATCACATTCGGCCGCTTCGCGTCGGCGGCATTGAGCGGGAGCGAGAATAACCCGCAAGCCAGTGTCACGAGACCAGTCAGAAGCAGCTTGGATGAGACTTCACGAATCATGGAGTGATCCCACGGATTGGTGCGACTAGTGCAGAATCCCGCGAGTAACCGGGGCAAGCCCGGTGGGGTTAATGTCGTCATTAGCGAGCGGCGTCTTCGATCTGTTTCAGGGCGGCGTCACGCAGGGCAGTGTGCTTTTTCAGGACTTCGTTCATCGAGGTCTTCACGCCCGGCAGGTGAGCCACCAGCGTCTCGAACGCGTCGCGGGAAATACTGATGAGATCGAGCGGTGTCTTGGCTCGGATCGACGCGCTGCGCGGGTGGTCGGCGATCAAGGCCATCTCGCCGAAGACGTCGCCTGCCTTGAGCGTCGCGACCGAATGGCCGTCGCGCAGCACATCGGCCTCGCCGCTGATCACGACGAACACTTTGTCGCCGAAGTCTCCTTGATCGAACACCATTTCTCCCGTGTGCAGGTGTTGGCGCGAGACCGAATCGGGAACAAAGATGCGGACTTCGGTGATGTCGCGCGGCAAAAATATATCCAGGCACCAGTCGGTGAAGATTCGCCATTGGCGGTCCAAGCCTGGAAACTTGCTGAGGTAGACCGCTCGCCAAAAGATCCACGCGATGAAGCCGCGCAGTTTGATCCCCATCACTTCCGCGACCGCCGAGCGATGTCCCAACGATGCGAGCTTACCCAAGCCCGTGAACGAAAACCGTCGCAGCGGCGTCCCACGCAGCGTGGCGAGAATGTTTGCGGCGCAGGTCTGAGCTTGCCGCAATGCGTGCTGAGCGGTGGGAGGCGACATGATGCCGTCTCGTTGCGGCACGGCCGCGCAATCTCCCAACGCCCAAACGTGCGTGCTACCTACGACGTGCATTTCTGGCGAGACGAGGACGCGGCCACCTTTGTCTTTCTCGAACGGCAATTTCTCGACCAGCCGATGCGGCGCGGCGGGGACGGTCGCCACGACGACTCGCGAGGGAATGAATTCCAGATCGGGCGAGTTCTTGCCTTGCAAGACGGCCCCCTCGGCCGTGACCGCCTTCAGTCGAGTATTCAGACGGATTTCGATGCCGCGCTGTTCGAGAATCTTGTGAGCATATTTCGCGAGATCTTCGCCCAGTTCGGGCAGAATGCGATCTGCGCTTTGCAGCAGGATGACTTGCAGATCGCTGGCCTTGATCGACTGGTACGCGGAAACCGCGCTCTGCAGGAAGTCATTCAATTCGGCGATGCACTCGACGCCGGAGAACCCGCCGCCGCCGACCACGAACGTCAGCAGTCTGCGCCGCTCTTCGGGATCGGTTTCGTTGTCCGCCTCTTCGAGTACCTGCACGATCGCGGTTCGCAGTCGCAGCGCGTCGCCGAGATATTTGAACGGAATAGCGTGCTCACGCATCCCCGGCACCAGGTCCGAGTTCAATCGCGAACCGAGCGCTACGACCAGATGATCGAACGGCAGTTCTTTGATCTTGGGCAGGAATTCGGGGCCGAGCGTGACGACCTTGCGTTCGAGGTCGATGCTGAGAATCTCGCGCGTGTGCAGCCGAGTCCGTTTGGCCATCCGGCGGATCGGCGTGATGACGTGCAGCATCTCGATCGTGCCGCTAATGACTTCGGGGAGCAGCGGCTGAAAAACCATGTAGTTTTCCAGGCTGACCAGTGAGATTTCGATGTTCGGCCGTTCGATGGAGAACATCGCTTGTTCGAGATACATCGCGGTGTATACGCCGGCGAATCCACCACCCAGAATCAGGATCCGTTTCTTGTCGTTGCTCATAAAATGTCTGACTCGGTGACCGTTCGAGGTGGATGGCGGTCACTGTCAAACCGCCAGTTCAAAATGTCAAGCGGGCGCGCGAAGCCGCCCACTGTGCCGCTCACCAAATCGCACACTTGCGGGCCAGAATTCGGCGGGCTACAAGAAACAAACATTTGTGGTGTTTCTTTTGACTATTTGAACCGGACTCGGTCATGCGACTCTCACTACAAACCGATTACGCGCTGCGAACGCTGATGTATCTCGCGTCGGATTTCAATCGTACGACGATCGCCGAAGTCGCGGGATTCTATCGTATTTCAGCTCCGAATGTGGCCAAAGTTGTGAACCAGTTGGCTCGGTTGGGCTACGTGCGGAGCGTGCGAGGGATCGGCGGCGGCATCGAATTAGCAGTCGCGGCGGAAGAGATCGCGATCGGTGAGATCGTGGAGGCGTTCGAGGGGTCGCTGCACCTGTTGGAGTGCGTCGGGACCGACAACGTTTGCGTCATTCAGGATTATTGTAAGTTGCGCAACGTGCTCGCGCGGGCCGAGCAGGTGCAGGTGGACTACCTCAAGGGCGTCCGACTGTGCGACGTCTTGCCGGTCAAAATTCCCGGCGTGAAGCGCAGCGTCACTCGCGGTTCGTCCCGCAAAGAGAGGGTCTCGAAATGAAAATGCACAGCGTTCGTGGGGTCGTTCTGGGTTTGGGTCTGTTGTTGCTGGGAGTTGCGTTGTTGCCCGGTCAGGGAACGAAGACTGACAAGCCGGATGCTGCGGTCGAACGTACTCGCAAGCAGACAAAGATGCTCGATGACCTCTACAAGACGGCGATCGTGCTCATCACGGAACACTACGTGAAGGGCGATGAGCCTGCCGCCGCCGTTGCCGGCAAACTGCTGTGGAAAGAGATGAAGGCGAAGGGCCACCACGAAGTGCGGCTGATCGATGCGACCGGCGACCCTCTCGAAGCGGGCAACGTTGCCGTCGATGAATTTGAAAAGGCGGCGATCAAGGAGATTCTTGGCGGCAAAGCGTCGGTGGATCGTGTTGTTGAAAAAGACGGCAAGAAATTCCTGCGGACGGCGACCATCGTCCCCGTGGTGATGGAGAAATGCCGTTCCTGCCACCCGAACTACAAGGACGTCCCGAAAGGCAAAGCGATCGGAGCACTGACCTACACGCTGCCGATCGAGTGAGTCCGTCGATCCGTCAGTGCGGCACCGTTTCAGTTCATCTCCCTTCGGGAGGTGGTGGCCGAAGGCCGGATGAGGGATTCAATCGTCATTAGCGATCACATCAACGATTGAGTCCCTCACCCCGACCCTCTCCCGAAGGGAGAGAGAGAAAGACGCGGCCACAGGTCGCAACCGCGCATCCCTGATCCCTGATCCCTGACCCCCGACCCCTGCCCCCTCTATCATGCTCGCCACGATGAGCATGTCTGAGCCACTCTGGTTGCGAGATGGGCAGGGAAACCCGCCGACGATGCGTTGGGCGTTTGCGCTCGAAGGTCCGTTGGTCGCGATGGACATGGGCCGCGAGTCGGGCGAAGTGCTGGCGGCGGATGACTGTGGCGGGCTGTATCGCCTCGGTCGCCGCGGTGAGTTGCTGAAATCATCGAACGGTCTGCGCGGCGTGCGAGCGGTCGCGTGGTCGGACGCGAACGCGGTGGGGGCGGTGATCATCGGCGACCGAAAAGTGCTGCGGCTGAACGGCAAGCTCGAAGCGGATTGGTCGGTGGGATTGCCGGAGGCGGCACTGGGAGTTGCTCTCGCGCCCTATGGCCGGCAGACGGCGATCAGTTTGGCTAACGGCGGAAACCTCGTGTTGGGAGAACAGAGCGAACAGCTCAGCGTATTCGAGACAGCTCGGCCGCTGAAATGGATTCAGTTTTTGGCCAACAAACCGGTGCTGATCGGCGCGGCGGAATACGGCCAAGTCTGCGCTCATCGCATCAGCGGCGAGCGACTCTGGAGCGAGAAGTGTTTCGCCTCGCTGGGAGAGATGTGTGCGGCGGCCAATGGCGAGATGATTTTGGTGGCGGGATTCAACCAGGGCATCCAGTCGTTCGACGGCGACGACGGTTCGACGCGGGACTCGTATCTCACCGAAGGAACGGTCAGTCGTGTGTCGTGCAGCTTCGATGCCGATCGCATTGCCGCAGCGACGCTCGAACAGCATTTGTACTGGCTCAACTCCAGCGGCAGATTGCTCTGGTCGACGGAAGTGGACGAGGAGATCGTGCGAGTGATCTGCGACCCGCTGGGGGAGTGGTTGCTAGTCGGCCTGCGTTCAGGTCACATCCTGCGGCTCGATTGGGAACGCCGAGCGAACTGGCGAACGTAGACCGGACGCCCACGTCCGGTTTCGGCCATATCTGACCGGACGTGAGCGTCCGGTCTACTCTTCGTTCACCCAGTCACGGCAGGATCAGCGGCTTCGATGATGCCGAGCAGTTCCTCCACGGACTTCGCATGCCGGAGCTTCTCGCGCACGAATTCGCTCTTCGCGACGTTGGCCAATTGAGCCAGGAAGAAGACCTGCAAGTTCGGACGGTCGGCAGGCGTGATGAGCAGGAAAATCAACCGCACCGGTTCGGTGGACGTCGGGTTGAACAGGATGCCCTCGTCGGAGCGGCCGAAGACCATGATCGGCTTCGACAGTCGCGGACAACGAGCGTGCGGGATCGCAACTCCGAATCCGACGTCTGTCGTGATGAGCTGCTCGCGGGTCAGCGCCAGTCCGGCGATGTCTACATCGGCCGGGATGTTGGCCGTCGGGATCGCAGTGATGAGTTCGCGAATCGCGGCCTCGGTCGTCGTTGCCGCAACATCCAGCAAGATTCCTCCGGATTCGAGTGCATCCTTCAAGAACAGTTTCGGCAGACGCGGGTACTCGTCTTCGATCTTGCCGACGATCTCTTCCAGAATGTCTTCCAGCGTGATGAGGCCCACCGGATGATGACCGTCCATGACGACGGCCATGTTCGCACCGTCCCGTTGCAGTTCCAGCATCGTCACGGCGAGGTTGTCCGCCGGCCCGACGATCCGCAGCGGACGCAGGATGCGCTGCCAATCGCGATCCCCCTGATCCAACAGCAACAAGTCTTTCATCAGCAGGTACTTGACCGGCTCACGCGATTTTGAATCGAGCACCGGGATGCGCGAAAAGCGATGTTCACGCACGGTTCGCAAGACCTCCGCCAGCGGCGTGTCGGCCGATAACGTTTGCACCTGCGGCCACGCGATCATCGCGTCACGCACCGTCTGCTTGCTGAGGTCAAACAAGTTCTCGACCATCAGCAATTGGTTGAACGAGAACGATCCCGTCGCCTGACTCGCGAACAGCAGCATCCGCAGTTCTTGCTCGGTGTGCGCGACTTCGTGATGGTCAGCTTCCAGGCCTAGCAGTTTGAGGACCAAATCGCAGCCGGCGTTGACGGCCAGCATCGGAATGTAAAACAGCCGAAAACACCACCGCATCGGCAATGCGACCGCCAGCGTCGTTTGCTCCGCCCGCCGGATCGCCAGAATCTTGGGAGCCTGCTCGCCAATCAGAATGTGCAAAAAAGTAATCAGGCTGAATGCCAAGATCACCGAGAGCCAATGACTGGCCCAGTCCGTCATCCACGTCGGTCGGCCGATGAAGCCTTGCAGGATGTGCTCGAACGCCGGCTCACCGACCCAGCCCAATGCCAAGCTGGCGACCGTGATGCCAAGTTGCGTCGCCGAGAGGTATTCGTCCAACTCTGCGAGCATCCCGCGAGCCATCATCGCCTGGCGATTTCCCTTCCGAGCCAATTCCTCGATACGCGTGGTGCGAACCTTGACGAGAGCGAACTCCGCCAAAACGAAAAACCCATTGAGCAACACCAAAACAAAGGCCAACAGCAACTGCAGCCCAGTGGTCAAGTCCATAGTGGTGGAGATTGTATGCGGCACCGCTCGGACGAACAAAGCGACTGACGATTCGCCGGCTCGTCGGTAGACTGTCACCACGAGCGACCAATCCTCTGGCATTGAACCGACAGGGATCACTCATGAACGTTCCACCGACTCGGCTGCACCGCCGCGAGCTGTTGAAATTGGGCTCTGTCGCGGCGATGGCTCCGTGGTTTTCGCTTCAGGCGGCCGAGGCAAAAACGAAAATGCCGCGAGTCGCGGCGATCAATTCGATCTACCGGTTGCGGTCGCATGCGTATCACATCGCCGGGCGGTTCATTCACGGCTACACGATCAACGGGCTGCATCATCAGCCACCGTTTCAGCTCGTCCGCATGTTCGACCATCAACAGCCGGCGGACGACCTCGGCCAGGAGGTCTGCCAGAAGCACGGCATCGAACTTTGCTCGTCAGTGGCCCAAGCACTCGGCGGCGACAAGCTGGATGTCGATGCGGTGTTGCTCATCATCGAGCACGGCGATTATCCGCTGAACGAGCGGAACCAAATCCTGTACCCGCGCTTCGAGATGTTCCAAGAAGTGATCGACGTCTTCCGCAAGAGCGGTCGCAGCGTGCCGGTGTTTGTCGACAAGCATTTGTCCTTCGACCAGCAGAAGGCTGCGAAGATGGTTGCGGTCTCGAAGGAATTGAAGTTCGGCTTGATGGCCGGCTCGTCGTTGCCGGTGACGTGGCGGATCCCGGAGTTTGCTCCGCCGCTCGGCACCCCATTCGAGGAAGGGGTCGCCGTCATCGGGTACGACCGGAACACCTGGGAGATTTATCTGTTTCATGTGCTGGAAGTTTTGCAGTGCATGTTGGAGCGTCGCCCCGGTGGTGAGACCGGCGTGAAGTCGATCCAAACGCTGTCGGGCGATGCAGCCTGGAAGGCCGGCGACGAGGGCCGCTGGTCCTGGCCGTTGCTGGAACACGCCCTCTCGCGCTGTCCCAGCCGCAATTACGGAAAAGTGCGAGAACAGGTCAAGAACCCGCTCGTCACGCTGATCGAATACGTCGACGGCACGAAAGGGGCCGTCTTCAATCTTGTTGAAGCAACCTCTGACTTCGCCTTCGCGGGTCGCATCAAAGGCCAGGCCGAACCGGTCAGCACCTGTTTTTATCTGCCGGCTCCACCCGGTGCGCGGTTCTTCGATCCACTGACGTTCAACATCGAGAAGTTTTTCGCCGCCGGTCGTCCGCCGTACCCGGTTGAGCGCACGCTGCTGACGACGACCATGTGCGACCACGCGATTCGCTCGCAGCACAATGCAGGCAAAGTCATCAGCGATCCGTCGCTGCTTGTCCGCTACCAAACCTCGGAAGACGACGGCCACTTCCGCGGGCGGTTCATCGACCGATCCTAAAAAAATCCGAGCCGGCACAGCGACTGCTCTTGCTGAAGCTCGCTGAGTTGCGATTCGCGGCTGAGCCGCCCACACCTCTTGAACTCGGCCAATTCGCGACGAACGAGCGATTCCAAGGCGGAGCCTGTACGGAGCCTGTACGGAGTCGGTTTGTAATTCTGTCGTCTCGCGTTGTCGAAATTACAAGTCGTACGCGATTTCGAAGGCAAGGAGGCCTGATATGCACGTCGTAGCGTTGTGTCTGGTGGCTGCGGCTGTGACCGCCGCCGATCCCGAAGCGTTCGTGCTGGAGTTCAGCGCTCCCGACCGTTGCCCTCCCTGCCAGCAGATTGCTCCGCTGGTGCATCGGCTGCAACGCGAGGGCTTCCCGTTGCAAATCATCAACGCGGACGAGAACGCCTTTGTCTGCCAACAGCATCGAGTTCTCTCGATCCCGACGTTTGTCCTGATGATCGCCGGTCATGAAGTAGATCGCATCGAAGGCAAGCCATCGGAGAGCGATCTTCGCCGCATGTGCAACCGAGCGCGGTTGGCGAACACGAACGCGGCTCCGAAAGCCGAGAGTAATCCTCCGAAATCTGAAGTCTCAAATTCCAAATCTGAAATTTCCAACACCAAACCCGACGCACCAATCATTCGTGCAAAACAGGTCGATGCTGAGAACTCGTCGAAGCCCACGAGTACCGATCCGCTCCAGGCGTGCCTGCGGATTCGCGTCAAGGATTCTCAGGGTATCAACTTCGGGACCGGCACGATCATCGATAGCCGCGAAGGACGCACCACGATCCTGACCTGCGGCCACATCTTCCGAAGGATCGACGACAAGCCGCTGATCGAAGTCGATATTTTCAACGGCACCAAACACGAAACGACCGTCGGCCATGTGCTGCGCTACGATCTCGAACGGGATGTCGGACTGATCTGGATTCCGACCACGCAGCCGTTGTCCGTTGCGCCGATTGGCGGTCTGTCGAACGCCACGACCGTCGGACAGCACGTCTTCAGCATCGGCTGCAGTGCCGGAGAACCGCCGACCAAATTACAACATCGAGTCACTTGCCTGAATCGCTACAACGGCCCGGACAACATCGAATGCACCGGCGTCCCCGTTCAAGGTCGCTCTGGCGGAGGCTTGTTCGACACCGCCGGCCGATTGATCGGTGTCTGCATCGCTGCCGACCAACGGGACCAACGCGGCCTGTATTCCGGCTTGCAACCGATCCATGACTTGCTCGATGAAGTCAAACTGTCCCACCTGCGCCCGCAAGGTGAACCGCGACCAAAAGCCGGCTCACTGGCTACCCGCGAGGCGGCGACTGCCCCGACCCGCATTGAGGATCCGGCTTTCGATGACGCCGACTCCGCGATCGAAGAACTCGCCGGTCCATTCGCATCGTCCAACGGTCGCACCGAGCCGGAAGAATCGTTGGATCGGCCGAAACTGGCCGCGGCAATGCTCGGAGTCCCGGTCACTCCAGCAATGAATGACTCCGACTCGGTGAGCGAAGTCGATCCAAAAACGGAATCCGAGGTCGTCTGTATCATCCGTCCGCTGAACAATCCGCGCGGAGCCAGCCGAGTCGTCATCATCAACCGTGCCAGCACCAAGTTTCTGTCGCAGCTTTCCGGAGAACTCGAACAGCAGGCGAAGCCGACCTCCGCCGTTGTGCGCGAGGCGAAATACGCCACGACGAGTTCTACCGCCGCGACGCCGCGGGCATTCCGGCGCACACGCTAGCACGACGCGCCAGCGAGTGGTTCAAAACAGAACTACTCGCTGGCGCGTCGTGCTAACTCGAAATGGCCTGTGGGGAAATCTCCCCGGCTCAGACACGTCACAAATGTCTTGACCGATTTTTCCTGCGCGGCGTATTGTCCGCGAGTTCGTGGAACGAACTCCCGTCAGCGAAAGGAATCGCTCATGTCCGACCAAAATCTTCCCGCTCAGGCTACGCACGAGCCGGTTGCGTTCATCTCTCTGATTGCTCAGCACCAGACGCTTGCTCACGAAGTCACCGCCGCCGTCGGCCGCGTGCTTGCCGAGCAGAAATTCATCCTCGGCGAAGAAGTCAGTCAACTCGAAACTGAGATCGCGAAGTATTGCGATTCACGCTCGGCGATCGGCTGTGCGTCGGGAACTGATGCTCTGATCCTCGCGTTGATGGCGCTCGGAGTCGGTCCCGGCGATGAGGTCATCACCAGCCCATTCACGTTCTTCGCAACCGCCAGTTCGATTTGTCGGCTCGGTGCGAAGCCGGTGTTTGTGGACATCGATCCGGAAACGTTCAACATCGACCCCGAAGCGGTCGAGGCGGCGATCACTCCCCGCACGAAAGCGATCATGCCGGTCCATCTCTTCGGCCTGTGTGCCGACATGGAACGGCTTTGGAGAATCGCAGTCAGCCATGGCGTTTCGATCGTCGAAGACGCCTGCCAAGCGATCGGGGCCGAGTATCGCGGCCGCCGCGCGGGAGTGCTCGGCACGATCGGCTGTTTCAGTTTCTTCCCGACCAAGAATCTCGGCGGCGCGGGTGACGGCGGCATGTTGACCACCGATGACGCGGACCTCTGCAGGCAACTGCGCTGCCTGCGAGTCCACGGCGACACCGGCAACTACCATCACACCGAGATCGGACTCAACAGTCGGCTCGATGCGATCCAAGCAGCGATCCTGCGGATTAAGCTCAAGCATCTCGATCAATGGACCGAGGCTCGTCGCCGCAACGCGCAGACGTACCGCGAGTTGTTCGCGGCCTACAGCCTCAACGACGAGATCGCTCTGCCGGTTGAACCCCGCGAATATAAGCACGTTTACAACCAATTCACCGTCCGCATTCCCGGCGGCCGCCGCGACGGCGTCCAGCAGCGCCTGCGAGCCAATCACGTCGGCGCGATGGTTTACTATCCGATCCCGCTACACGTGCAGCCCTGTTTTGAACATCTGGGTCATCGAGTCGGCGAGTTCCCCGAAGCCGAAGCCGCGTCTCGCGAAGTGCTGTCGCTGCCTGTGTACCCAGAGATGCCGGCTCATCACGCCGAGCTTGTCGTGCGGCAACTCAAAGCGGCCTTCGGGCAGACACGCTTGCAGGGCGAAACCCGTCGCGCGGCGTGAAGACTGAAGACTCACGTAGGATGGACACTCTTGGCCGGCCGAAACCAGGACGGGCAAGAGTGTCCATCCTACGGTCAGTGTCGCAGCACGAATTCGGGGGACGACATCAAGCTCCAGACGACGTCCTCCAAGTTGGCTCGGCGGTTGTCGGACGGCGCGAGATGCTTCTTGGTGGCGGCGAATTCCGTGGGGAGCGGTGCGCGATTGAGGATCGTCCAAAAGACATCATCGATCAGCGTGTCGGCATCGGCCTTGGATTCCAACCAGTCGTGCAGGCGGTTGTCAGGGCGGGCCAGCAACTCGTTGAGGATCGGGCCACTGACGAGTTGAAACGTCTGCGACAGCGTCGGATCGTCGGCCCGCTCGCATTCGCAAGCTTGTAGACGGGGCGGCTTGCCGAACATCGTCAGCAATGCGTCACCGCTGGAGGGACCGGATTCACGCCTCCGAAAGGCGCGGACGCCGGCCAACTGTGCGGCGCGTGTGCCGCTGGGGTAACCGTTGAAGTCCAGCTTCGCACCGAGTACTTGGCTGAACGAATCGGCGAGTTGCTCGGCGGACAGGCGGCGAATGACGGCGTGTGAAAAGTTCGACTCGTCGTCGCGGTTCGTGTCGTTCGGTGCGGCAGAGAGTTGGTAGGTCCGCGAGGCGGTGATCGTGCGGATCAAGTGCTGCACGTCGAAGCGCTGCGCGACGAACTCGTCGGTGAGCGCCGACAGTAGCGCGGCATTGCTGGGCGGATTGGTCGTTCGGAAGTCGTCGATCGGATCGACGATGCCTCGGCCGAGCAGATGGAACCAGATTCGATTGACTTGCGCTTCCGCGAAACGACGGTTGTCGGGGCTGGTCAGCCATTCGGCGACGGCGATGAGGCGATCGGGAGAAAACGGTATTGTGGCGGTCGGCTTTCGGCCATCGGCTGTCGGTTCCAGAAATTTGGGCTTCACCGGCTTGCCGATCCCCGGATGATCGACTTCACCGGAGTCGGCGATGAGGATGAGTTGCTCGCCGTCGAATTCGTGCGGGTCATTGTTGTCACGGCGGTTGTTTTCGAGCACCTCGTATTTCACACGAGCGAACTGGTTCGCCCAGCCGTAGTAATCGATCTGCGTCCAGCGGTCGAAGGGGTGGTTGTGGCACTTCGCGCATTGCAGACGCGTGCCGAGAAAGACTTGAGCGACGGTTTCGGCTCGCGTGATCGGGTCGCGCATCGCTCGGTAAAAATTGGCGGGCGGATGTTCGTAGGTGCTGCCGCGTGCGGCGATCAGTTCACGGACGAAAACATCCAGCGGCTTGTTCGTGGCGATGCTGTCGCGAATCCAGGCGTGAAACGTGGCGACCCCTTTGCGGTCAAGCGTGTTTTCTTCGACACGCAACAGGTCGGCCCACTTGAGTGCCCAGAAATCGGCGAACTCCGGGCGAGTCAGCAGTTCATCGATCAGCCGTTGCCGCTTGTCGAGCCGCTGATCTTGCGTGAATTGACGTGACTCGGCCGCAGTCGGCGGCAGGCCGAGCAGGTCGAGGCTTGCACGTCGCAGAAACGTTGCGTCGTCGCAAATCTCCGACGGGTTCATGCGCAGTGATTGCAGTTTGGCGAAGACTTGTTCGTCGATGAAGTTCGCGGCAGCCGGAGCCGTTGCAACAAAGCCCGGTCGAGCAGGAAGGAACGCCAGTCGCACCGGCACCTGCTGATCGAGATATCGAACCGTGACCGTGACCTCGCCGAATCGTTCGCGTCGCACGAAGCCATCGACCGAGATGGCGACGATCGGTTGCGCGGGATCGAAGCAGGCCAATCGCGTCACGTCGCGTGTCGATCCATCCGCGAATTTCGCAATCGCTTGCAGACGCACCGAGTCCGCTGGCTCGACAAGGAATTGTTCGAGCGGCGTGACCTCTAACGCTTGCAACGCCGGCTCATCGCGCGGTGTCGCGGGCATTCCGTCTGCGATCCAGTGACGAAGCAGAGCGTACTCCGGCGAGTTCTCGTCGAATCGTTTGCCCCCTTCATGCGGCACGGACATCGTCGGCTTGAGCAGCAACAAACTGCTCTCGGCCCGCACCGTGTTGACTCGGCGACCGACTTGTTCGTGCGTCAGAGTGACGAAGTCAGCGCTGGGGTTCTCACCACGCAGCGACAGCTTGAAGCCTCCCTTGCCGTTTTGGTTGCCGTGGCACGTCCCCATGTTGCAACCGGCTTTCGAGAGCACGGTCATCACGTCTCGCAAAAACGAGACGTCGGCGGCGGGCAGTCGAGACGTGTCCGTGACGAAAAACACCGCGACCACAACGACAGTTGACAACACTCGACCGGACGACAAACGCATCTCAGAATCCCAGGCAGGCCAATGGGCGCGGGCAACAGTGTTTCCGAGCCATTCTCCTTCTGCAAGACGCGGGCCGGGATTGGACCCTTGGAGCCCAAGAATCTTGCCGAGCGGAATTCGTGTTGGAGTTGCCACAAGACGACGGATTGTGCGGGCCCACTTTCGACGAGATTGTCCCACCATTATTCTCCCGTCCTTCTTGGAGGCATCACGGATTTTGGGCCAGAGACATTCGGTATGAGTCGCATCTTGGTGGTCGAGGACAGTCACAGCCAAAGCGTGCTCTTAAAAGGGGTGCTGGAAGCTCATGGTTTTGAAGTGACGGTTGTTGAAGAAGGAGTCGCCGCACTGGAAGCGATCATACGGCAACCGCCGCACGTCGTGGTTACTGACATGCTGATGCCAGGGATGAACGGCTTGGAATTGGTCGAGCAGGTTCGCAAGCGATTCCCACGAGTGCCGACAGTCCTGATCACCGAGTACGGCAGCGAAGACGTCGCCGCCGAGGCTTTGCATCGCGGTGCAGTGGGCTACATCCCCAAACGCCGAATCGATTCCGATCTCGTCCCGTGCCTGGAACGTGTGCTGGGCATCGCGAAGGCGAATCCTCGGCATCAGAAGCTCATCGACGAGCTTGTCACCAACGAACTGCGGTTCGAGCTCGACAACGATTTGTCGGTCGTGCCGCACTTGGTCTCGCACCTGCAAGACTGCGTTGGACTGATGCAACTCTGTGACGAGACTGCTCAGCTCCGACTGGGCATCGCGTTATCGGAGGCGATGACCAACGCGATCTACCACGGTAATTTGGAAATGAGTTCTGAGCAGCGCAATGACGACGGACGTAACTGGTTCGACTTCGCTCAGAATCGTTCGCGGGAGTCACCGTATCGCGACCGTCGTGTCCAAGTGGCCGCGATTTTCTCTCGCGAGTCGGCCAAGTTCGTGATCTGCGACGAAGGCTCTGGCTACAACCCCGCACTGCTTCCCGATCCGCTCGACTACGCGAACCTCGCCAAGGCCAGCGGTCGCGGATTACTGCTGATTCATTGCTTCTTGGACGAAGTGTCGCACAACGCCGCCGGCAATGAAATCACGCTCGTCAAACGACGCGATCAGCGGTAGGTTGGGCGCTATTGCCCGACCTAGCGACGGGCAGGAGTGCCCATCCTACGAATCCCACTCCGACAACTGACGGCCGATCGCGTCTGTCAGTGTTTCCAACCCTCCGGGGGCGACCAGCGCGACCTCCGGCTGATAAAGCTGCGGCTTCGAATACGCTTCGCGAGTCGGCATGTAACTGACATTCGTCCCATTCGCCAACGTGATCGTGATCAGCGGCCGGTGCGGGAAGCGGCGGATCAACTCTGATTGCAAGAAGTGATACGGTTCCCCTTCGACAGCGATCCAAAACGCATCGCCCCATTGCCAGGCCCAGGCCGGTAGCGGGTAGGTTTCCCCCTGCGGCAATGGCCGAATGCGATCCAGCAGCCGACGCTGACGTTCGACTTTCGCACGCAAAGTGGCGGACTCTTCGCCACGACCTGACTCGCGAGCCGCTCGTTCATCGACGATCAACTGGAGATGAAGTCGCTCGGCATCGGCCAGCTTCGGCAAGGATGACAAGTACGGCAGCGGCACCATCATCGTCGCCTGTTGGACGATCGCGGTGCTCGAAAAACGTTCGGCCGGCCACGGTTGATGACGCCAGTTGCCGAGCGTAGCTCCGGAGAAGACGGGGCCTTGATAGACGTGATCGGTCTCGGCCGGATTCATGCCCGCCAAGACGCTCAGCGCCGCGAAGCCGACCTGCCGCCCGTTGCGATCCGCGATCGAAGTGTCGCCGACGTAGCCGTCTCGCGGTCCAATGTCACCGCACGGTGCCAGCAAAAACAAACAAGGCGATTTCGTCTCGCTTTCGACAACTTCTCGCAACGCACCAACGTAATCCGGACTGACGAGCGTGTTCTCCCACGCCAGCGTCGTCGTGTGGCAGGGGTAATTGACAATCGTCGCGATGTGATTGGGAGGGCGAGGCTCCCGCCGAGCCGCGTCGGCATGCAACGGCTCGGCGGGAGCCTCGCCCTCCCTACGAGTCACTCGCACAACGTTCAGCGGCAGCGGTTCCGCCGCGTCGGGATTGAAACCACAGACGTAATGCCCGCGTGCCTCGTCGAGATAGTCGCGTTCACAGCCCATCTCGCAGGTCGTTGAGCCATACGTCAGCGTTGCCGGTTGTGAATTGACTTGAGCGGCTCGAAACGCCTCTGCAATCTTGCTCGGCAAACTGTCGAGGTACGGACCGATCAGATCGCCCCCTGGAAAATCAACTCGGTCTCGCGACAAGTATCCCGCCGAGTGCGTGTGTGAAAACGTGACGAGCAATTCCGACCGGCTCAAGCCCGTGAGGCGGCAGGTCTCGCTCAGCAAGGCTTCCATCTCCGGCGCTCGGAGCAAGCAGTGATCGAGAGAGACGAGCACCGTCTGCCGCGATCGATCCAACGGCCGCATGACGACGACGGTCGCTCGCAGCGGCCGATGTATTCCGGTCGATCGGTCATGTGCCGCCGCGCCCCACATGCGATGGTACATTCCGACCGGAGGAGTGATGTCAGTGAACGCGATGCCGAACTCGCATCGCGACGAGGGCGTATGGACGATCGTGGTGCTCATGGTGTTCTCCGTTGGATGGGCACTCTTGCCCGTCATTGCGGTCGGGCACGAGTGCCCGACCTACAACCAGTCGAATCTCGCGGCCATTGGCATGCGTCGTCCGCTGCCGAAGGCACGTGTGGTGAGCTTGATCCCCGGCGGCATTTGCCGGCGTTTGAATTCGTTGCGGTCCAATTTCGTGGCGACCCAGCGCACCGTCTCGGCCGGGAACTGCTCGCTGAGCGTCGCGACCGATTCCTCTCGCTCGATCAATCCTTCGAGGATCGCATCGAGCACTGGGTACGGTGGCAGCGTGTCTTGGTCGAATTGATCCGGCGCGAGTTCCGCGCTGGGGGCCTTCGTGATCGAACTGGCTGGGATCACTTCGCGGCGTTCGCGAACGTCGTTGATATGGCGCGAGACGGCGTAAACGTCGCGTTTGAAAAGATCGCACAGCACCGCGAATCCCCCGGCCATATCGCCGTACAAAGTGCAATAGCCGACCGCCAATTCGCTTTTGTTACCGGTCGCTAGCGCCAGCCAACCGTTCCGATTGCTGCGGATCATCACCAGTGCTCCGCGAATCCGAGCCTGCAAGTTTTGATCGGCGAGCCCTCCCGGTTGACTCGCGAGATCCGCCCCGACGATGTGCGTCGCTTCGTAGGCACGCTGCATCTCGTCGATCGGGATGATCGCGTGATCGATCCCCAGATTCTCTGCCAACAACTTCGCATCAGAGACACTGTGCCCGCTGCTGTGCCGGCTGGGCATGAGCAATCCGTGGACGTGTTTAGGACCAACGGCTTGTGCTGCGATGTACGCCGCCAGTGCCGAGTCGATGCCGCCTGACAGACCGAGCACACAGTCTTGGAAACCTGTTTTCCGCAGGTAGTCGCGCAGCCCGAGGACGAGCGCGTCGAGTAGATCCGCTTCGCGGGGACGGGATGTCTTGTCCGGCCCCCTCTCCCTTTGGGAGAGGGCTGGGGCGAGGGACACGTCGGCGTTTGACGCTCTGATGGCGATTACATCCGATGGAAATTGTTCGGTCGATCGGCCCTCACCCGGCCTTCGGACACCCTCTCCCGAGGGGAGAGGGATTATTCGGAGGTCTTCAGAAAAGGGCGCGAGTTGATCGATCACGTTGCCGGCGGAATCGATGACGAGGCTGTTGCCGTCGAAGACGAGGTCATCGTTGCCGCCAACTTGGTTGACGAACACGAATGGCTTGCGATGCCGCGAGGCATGCCGCTGCAAAATGCTCAACCGACGATGCGGCTTGTCCTTCTCGAACGGACTGGCCGACAGGTTGATCAGCACGTCCGCTCCGAGCGAAACCAACTCGGCAACCGGATCAAACTGTTGCAGTGGCCGGTCGTGATAAAACGTGTGCGGCTCGCCGTACCAAGCGTCTTCGCAGATGTGAACGCCGAGCTTCACTCCTCGCAATTCGATCGGTCGCACCCGATCGGCGGGGCGGAAGTACCGCTGTTCATCAAACACGTCGTAATTCGGCAACAACGTCTTGTGAATCGTGTCGAGCACCTCGCCATCGAGCAACAAACTCGCCCCGTTCGCGATCCGCCCTTCGGTCACACCCCACTTCGTCGGATGTCCAACCAGCACCGCCAACCCGCGCGGCAGTTGCTTCGCCAAGGCACTCACTGCCCGGTCACAGGCATGGGAGAATCCTTCCCGCAACAACAAATCCTTCGGCGGGTAGCCACTGATGACCAACTCCGACGTGACCAGCAAGTCAGAACCTGCCGCGGATGCTTGCTCGGCCGCCACTCGCAAGAGTCCGGCGTTGCCTTTCAAATCTCCGACGGTCGGATTGAGTTGTACCAGAGCGACCTTCACGAATGACGCCTCATAGTTCCGAGAGTTCGCAAGCAGCGACTTTCTGCATCGGGGTTGTCGGACGGCACGTCATCGTACCAGAATCCACCGACGGGAACGAAGCGGCGAATGCCCGTTCTTGGCGAGACTTAGATTTGATCCTGGAAAGCTCCGACCATGACAGACTCTGCCGAACTGCCTGATGCCACGAAACGCTCGGCCAACAGAACTCGTTGCGGAGTGATGGTCTTCGTGGGATTCCACATGGCCTACGTCGTAAGTCCCATTCCAGTCGCTTAGGGCCTCAAGAAAGTTGGATTGGTCCATTCGGTCAAAACTGTGTTGAACGCTTTCTACGCTCCGTTAGATTTTCTGGTACAGCATTTTGAGTTCGTCGCACGCTTCTATTTTTGGCAATGGGATCTCTTTGGACTTTGATCGCAAGTTCCGTAAAGTCGTTACATTGCCAAGAGGGAGTTCCCTATGAATGGTCGCCTTGGGTTGTTCGTGCAGATTGGATGTGTGGTCGCAATTTCCGTGAAGTTTGCTGTCGCTGGTGATGAGCCGGCTGTGGTATTCGATCGCGAGATCGCTCCGCTATTGGTCCGGCGTTGTCTGGATTGCCACAGCGGTGCTGAGAAGAAAGGGATGCTCGACCTCTCTCGCGCCGAGTCGGCAACGAAGGGGGGCGAGTCGGGAGCAGTGCTCGTTCCCGGCAAGGCGGCCGAGAGCCTGTTGTGGCAGCGGGTGCGCGATGGCGAGATGCCTCCCAAGAAGCCGCTGCCGAAGGAAGAGATCGAATTGCTGCGGCGCTGGATCGACAGCGGAGCAAAGTGGGGGACGTCGCCAATCGCCCCGTTCGCGTTCACGACGAACGCTCGCGCGGGCTACGACTGGTGGTCGTTGCAGCCAGTAAAGCGGCCGGCGGTGCCGGAAACTCAAAACTCGAAATCCGAAACTCGAAATCCGATTGATGCGTTCGTGCTGGCTCGATTGCAGCAGGAGAATTTGTCAGCCTCGCAATCTGCAGAGAAGCGGACTCTGATTCGACGGTTGTCACTCGACTTGATCGGCCTACCGCCGACGCCAGACGAGATCGCAGAGTTCGAGAAGGACGACACTCCCAAAGCCTTCGAGACGCTGGTGGACCGGTTGCTGGATTCGCCGCACTTCGGCGAGCGTTGGGCGCGGCACTGGCTGGACATCATTCGCTTCGGCGAGAGCCAAGGATTTGAGCGGGACAAGTTGCGAACCAACTCGTGGCGATACCGAGACTGGGTGGTCAACGCCTTCAACCGCGACCTCCCCTACGACGAGTTCGTTCGGTTGCAGCTCGCAGGGGATGTGCTCAAGCCAGACGATCCCGAAGCGGTCATCGCCACTGGGTTGCTCGTGGCGGGGGCCTACGACGAGGTCGGCCAGTCGCAGCAGAGCGCGGCAATGCGCGCGGTTGTGCGACAGGATGAGATGGAAGACTACGTCAGCACGATCGGTGAGACGTTCCTTGGTCTGACCGTGCATTGTGCTCGCTGCCACGATCACAAGTTCGATCCGATCCTGGCTCGTGACTACTACCGAATGTCCGCCGTCTTGGCCGGAGTGCGGCCAGGTGATCGTGAACTTCCCGCCGGCAGCGAGGCGTGGCGAGCGTCGCAGCAGAAGATCGTCGGCGACATGAATCGCGAATTGAACTCGCTGACGGTGCGGCTGATGGAGCTTGAAGCCGATACTCGCAAGACGATCATTGCCGAACGGCGAAAGAGGATCGACAAGAAAGTTCCTCCGCCACAAGCAATCGCTCGCTGGGAATTCAACGACGATCTGAAGGACAGCATCGGCGAACTGCACGTCACGGTGAATGGTGCGAAGCTGAAAGATGGTGCGTTGTTGGTAAACGGCCGACAGGCGTTCGCAGCGACCGAATCGCTCAAGAAGCCGATCCGCGAGAAGACGCTCGAAGTCTGGCTGCGGCTCGATCATCGAAATCAAACCGGCGGCGGAGCGATCACGCTGCAAACGCTCGACGGTACGACGTTTGATTCGATCGTCTTCGCCGAACGGGAACCGAATCGCTGGATGGCCGGCAGCAACGGCTTCGTTCGCACGCAAAGTTTTCAGGCTCCTGAGGAGACCGAGGCGGACAAGCAAGTCGTGCATCTGGCGATCGTGTACGAAGCTGACGGGACGATCACCGGCTACCGCAACGGTCAGTTGTACGGTCAGCCGTACAAGAGCAGCGGGCCAATCACGTTCGAGCCTGACAAGTCGCAAATCGTCTTCGGCCTGAGACACAGCCCGGTGGGAGGCAACAGCATGCTTGCCGCCGCGATCGACCGCGCCGCGTTGTACGACCGCGCCTTGACCCCCGGCGAAGTCGCCGCCTCGGCCGGCGTCTTCACCGACGCGATCTCTGAACAGGAACTGCTCGCCCGCTTGCCGGAGTCGGCGAAGGCCGGGCGAACGGAGTTGAAGTTCGAGTCCGACCATCTCCGCAAGCAACTCGCGCGAGCTAGTGAGAACCGCGTTTACGCACTTGTGCCGAAAAACCCGGAGGCAACGCATTTGTTGCTGCGAGGCAATCCGGCGACTCCCGCCGAGGAGGTATTCGGTGGTGGGATTACGGCCATCAGCCATCGGCCATCAGCTATCGGCCAGACTGAAGAGACGCCAGAGTTGTCGCTACCGAAAGAGGCCTCGGACGGTGAGCGTCGCAAGGGGCTCGCCACTTGGATCACCGACCGTCGCAATCCGCTGTTCGCTCGCGTGATCGTCAATCGCCTGTGGCACTATCACTTCGGAGTCGGAATCGTAGATTCCCCGAGCGACTTCGGCTTTAACGGTGGCCGGCCGAGCCATCCAGAACTTCTGGATTGGCTTGCTGCCGAGTTGATGGATCACGATTGGAGTTTGAAACACATCCATCGCTTGATCGTGACCTCAGCGACGTATCGCCAGTCGTCGCGTCCGCGAGTCGACGCTGCGCAAAAAGATGCCGGCAATCGCCTGCTGTGGCGCAAAAGTCCGCAGCGTCTCGACGCGGAGACGCTGCGCGATGCCGTGCTCCGTGTCGCAGGAGAACTGGATCCGACCGTCGGCGGTCCGGGCTATCACGACTTTACGACATTCACGTTCAACTCGCAGTTCTACGACATCGTCGATCCGGTGGGGATGAGTTTTCATCGCCGCAGCCTGTACCGGACATGGGTCCGTTCGGGACGAAATCCTTTCCTGGAAGTGCTCGACTGTCCCGACCCGTCCACGAAGACTCCGCGCCGCGCAGTGACGACCACGCCGTTGCAAGCATTGTCCCTGCTCAACAACTCGTTCATGTTGCGGATGTCGGAACGGCTGGCGGAGACACAGCGACAGAGCTCATCCAGCGTTTCCGATCACGACGTCGCACGCATGGTCGAGCGAGTGTTGGGACGGAAGGCATCCGAATTGGAAAGCGAGGAACTCCGTGCGTTCGCTACACAGCACGGCCTGCCAACCTTGGCACGAGTCCTCTTCAATAGCAACGAGTTTCTGTACGTCGAATAGGACTAGCGAAGCGCCGGATTAATTGGCGAACGTTGGTCTTGTCGCGAACAGACATGCCATCACCGACTCGGCCCTGAGGCGCGGCCTCGATGATGAGTTGACCGGCCATCACACCGACTCATATTTCCACGGCTTGCGGAGTTCTCGAGTGAGCCATCGGTTGGCTTCAGAGTCGTTGACGAATTGCTCGGCCTGCGGGTTCCACTGCAGTTTGCGACCGAGACGCAACGAGATCACTCCGAGATGGCAGACGGTCGCGGAACGGTGACCGATTTCAGCCTCGCAGATCGGAGGCTTGCGCGACTTGATGCTGTCGAAGAAGTTACCCATGTGGTCGTTGCTCTCGGCGAGTCGAATCGCATTCGATGGCAGCGGCGTGACGAGCATCTCCGGATCGCTGGCTTCGATCTTGCCGCGAGTCACCCAGATCCAACCGTCGGAGCCCCCGAACTTCACTCCGTGCTGTTGGCCCTTCGTATCCAGCACCGCGCCGTTCCAGGCGTTGGCGGGAGTGCTGTGGCAGGAGTGGGTGACTCCGTTGGCGTAGGCGTATTCGACGGCGTACTCGCTGAAGGCGCTGAAGCCGCCGGGGATCATTTCGATTTTCGGCTTTGCTTCGATGGAGATGGGACCGCTCCGCTCGGCACCGATACCCCACAGCGCGATGTCGTTGTGATGAGCGCCCCAGTCGGTCATCGTGCCGCCGGAATACTCCCACCAATAGCGGAACGTGACATGCGTCCGTTCGGGGATGTATTCCACTTCGGGCGTCGGACCTTGCCACAGGTTCCAATCGAATCCGGTGGGAGCCCTGGCCGTCTTGAACGGTCCTTCGCGGCGTCCGCTGGGGAGCCAGACCGAGACGTGCTTCAGCTTGCCGATGCGGCCGTTGCGAACGAGTTCGCAGGCGAGGCGAAAATTCTTGTCACTCCGTTGCTGGCTACCGGTTTGCAAGAGTCGGCCAGTGTCGCGAACGGCTTTGACCAGGTGCTGTCCCTCGGCGATGGTCAGCGTCAACGGCTTCTCGCAGTACACGTCCTTCTTGGATCGCAGCGCGGCCAGCGAGACCAACGTGTGCCAATGATCGACGGTGCCGCAGACGACGGCTTGAATGTCTTGGCGATCCATCACCTTGCGAAAGTCTTTGTAGGCGGTCGCATCGGGCCACTGCTTCTTCGCTTCGGCAGTTTGTTTGTCATCGACATCACACACCGCGACGATGCGACCAAACCGCGAAGCGTTCTTCGCATCGCCGCGACCCATGCCGCCACATCCAATCAGTGCGATTGCCGGTTGATCCTCGGCGGCACGAGCCGTCGGTGTCGCAAGCTCCTCCAAATACCAAGTCGGCAACGAGGTCGCAGCCATCGTGGCGGCTGCGGTTTTCAAAAACCTTCGTCGAGTGGCCATTTCGATTTCCTCGGTGAGTTACAGCAGTCGCGAGAGCACTTGACCGGTGGAAACATCCCACGGGCGTTGCAGTTCGTCGTAGAGTTTCAGCTCCGGTTCCAGACCGAGGCAGTGGTAGAGCGTCGCGTGGATGTCGACAGGGTCCACTTTGTCAGAGACGGGATAGGCCCCGATCGAGTCGGATGCACCCAACACTTGCCCGCCGCGAATGCCACCGCCGGCCAGCAACGCAGAGCCACAGTCGCCCCAGTGATCGCGGCCGGCGTTGCCGTTGATCTTCGGAGTCCGGCCGAACTCGCCCAGGCAGACGACCAACGTCTCGTTCAAGCCGCCGCGCTGGTCGAGGTCTTCCAGCAGCGCGGAGAGCGATTGATCGACCATTGGCAGCAGTTCGCTTTTGAGCGCGTCGAAGTTTTTGCTGTGAGTGTCCCATCCATCGCAGACGGTCATTTCATTGAAGTGAATCGAGATCATTGGGACGCCAGCCTCGGCCAGCCGTCGAGCCAGCAGCATCGTCTGGCCGAATCGATGGCGGCCGTAGCGGTCGCGCAGCTCGGCCGATTCATTGTCGAGCGAGAACGCGGGAAGCGTGCCGCGATTGGCAGCTCCTGTCAGCAAGACCGCTTGTTGCTGCATGTCGTGCATTGCTCGCGCGGAGGAAGACCGCGCGGGATGATCGAGCAGCGATAGCAATGTCGCGCGCGACTCCAAACGCTCGGCGGAAACTCCGTCGGGCAAGGCCAGCGAGGGGATCGCCTCGCGCGTTCCCGGTTCGCCGTTTACGGACAGCGGATCAAACTTTGGACCGAGGAACCCAGCGCTGCCGCCTCGCAATGGACTGCGCGCTCGTTTGAATTCTCCCGTCGTGCTGCTGCGAATTGCGAGTTCGGGCAGAGCGATGTATCCCGGCAGTGACGCCGCCGTCGGCATGAACTTTGCCAAGACCGAACCGAGATGCGGAAAGTCACTGCGTTGTGGCGGGCGAATGTCGTTGTCGAGCAGCGGCTGGGCAGTCGGTCGGCCGGTCAGCGTGTAGTAGATCATCGGCGTGTGATTGCTATTCGGATGGCTGACCGAGCGGACCAAGGCAAACTTGTCAGTGATGCCAGCCAGCCGAGGCAGCAACTCGCAGATTTGAATTCCCGGCACGTTGGTCGGGATCGGCGAGAACGGTCCGCGAACCTCCTGCGGCGCGTCTGGCTTGAGATCGAACATGTCCAGATGAGGCGGGCCGCCGAGCAGATAAATCAGGATGCAGGATTTCGCGGTACCGACCGACTGTTGTTGTAGACGGATCGGATTCGTTCGTCCCATCAACGCGGACGGCCAACTCGCCGCAGCAACTGCCAAGCCTGCTCCGCATCTCAACCAGTCTCGGCGCTGATGCAGCCAGCTCGCTTGTCGCTCAAATGCGGTCAACATGACGCGAGGCCCCAAAAACAATTGTCGAAGCAGGTCGCTCAATCGGATTGCCGGGGCCGATCGAGCGGACAACAGATTATCGACGGCCGCGTGAACAACAAAGCACTTCCTTAGTCCCCGTCGCCGAGTACCAGCTTGCAATAGCTCTCGAACCGCATCGTCGAGATCAGGCCGCGCGCGGCGGCGGATCGCACACCGCAGCCGGATTCGTGGAGGTGCCGGCAATTCGGAAACTTGCAGAAGCGGACGAACGGACGAAACTCAATGAAGTAGCCTTCGATTTCTGCAGGGAGCACGTCCCACAATTCCATTTGGCGGATGCCGGGTGTGTCGACGACCCAGCCGCCGAAGTCGAGTTCGTACAACTCGGCGTTGCGTGTCGTGTGCTTGCCTTTTTTGGTCCAGTCGCTGACCTCTCCGGTGCGGAGGCTCAGGCCGGGCTGAATCGCGTTGAGCAGCGACGACTTGCCGACACCGCTTTGCCCAGCGATGACGGTCTGGCGATTTTGCAGGACGGCCCTCAGTCGATCGAGTCCCAGTCGGCGTTCGGCGCTCAGCAGAATGACCTCATTTCCGATCTGGCCGTAGATGCCGCAGAGCATTTGCAGGTTCGCCGGATCGACCAGATCGACTTTGTTGAGGCAGATGATCGCGCCGACATTTCCCTTCGCGGCACTGACGAGGAAGCGATCGACGAGATGCGGCTTGAGCGCCGGTTCCCCAGCGGAGACGACGATGGCGACTTGATCGATGTTCGCGACCAGGATGTGCTCACGATTCTGGCTGCCGCGTGCGAGCACTCCGTGCCGAGGATTGACTCGCTCAATGACACCTTTGTCGATGCTCTCAGGCAGAAGCAGGACTTCGTCGCCGGTGATGACGATGCTTCGTTCGTCGCGTGACATCGTTCGTAGGACTTTGCGAATCGTGCATTCAAAGCGGCGGCCGTCCGCACATCTCACGACGGTCGTCAGTCCCGCGGAACTGAGCACTCGCCCGGTCAGACACTTCGAGACGTCAATGTCTCGCTGCAGCACGTCGCTGCTGGCAGAGTCTTCTGCGGCCGCGATGATCGTGCGGCGGCGGCTGAGTCGTCCCTTGCCTGAGAGTCGCTCGCTGCCGGCGAGTTGATCGTGTGCCTTGTCTGAAGCCGCTTCGTCCCCCATCTGTCGAGCAAGATTGCCGAGTCGCGTGGTCTTCTCACGGTTCTTGCGAAAATCGACACGGACTTTGCGTTTGTCTCGCATGAGAGTTTTTCGCAGGGCAAGAATTCAAGCTGTCACGGCGACGCAGCGACAGATTGAAGAGTTGCCTCACCGCTTACAACTCTGACAGCCACTTCATGGCCTCGTCATCATCTGGCGAGGTTCGCTTCGATGGCGGCGGCGGCTCCGGTGCGGGTGAAGGGGACGTTGGCTGGCGTGGAAATTCGCGATTTCGTGCCAGACCAGCTTTCTCCAACAGGCCGCGCGAGAAAATATCCTCTTGATCTTCGGGCGGACGCTGGCCATCCGGCGGCGAGTAGTGAACTTCGTAACGATGATTCCCGATCCCCAGCACATCGCCGGGCATCAGCCATTTCGAATCGAGCCGTTCACCATTGATCTTGATGCCGTTGCTGCTGCCGAGGTCCTGCACACGCCAGAAGCCGTTGATGAATTCCAGCTCGCAGTGATGCGACGAGATGTTCGGAAACTGCAACTGAATGTCGCAATGCGAACGTCGCCCAACCAACAACTTCCCCTTGAACAACGGGACGGGGTCGCCACCGCCGCAGGGAATCAGTTCGCCGAGCACTTGGTGTGAGGCCATAATCACGGTTGTATCCTCGGCTCAGGCAGCCGATGCGACGACGTTCAATTCAAAGGACGCTTCGAGGCAGGTCGCGGTTCATGGAGAGGCGGGCAAGCCTGACAACAATTTAAGACTACCAGCGAAGCTCGTCAAAGGCGTAAACATCTCAGCGTCATGACGGGCGCTACAACAAGGCCAGTTAGCCGCCGAAGAACCCGTTGTGACTACCTCAAAACTTCGCGGCGAGAATCCGAAAGTGCGACCTGCGGGGAGAATGCGAACCGTATCACGGCTATGATCCGCATCCCCGAAGTGAGCCAAGCGGTCGCGGTGGATTGGCTGAGTCGCCCGGCATGTCCGACGACGCGGCGATTCGCCGAGGAAAGTCCGGGCTTCAAAGGACAGGGTGGTGGGTAACTCCCACCGGTCGCGAGATCAGGGACAGTGCCACAGAAAATAAACCGCCAAAAGTCGAAGTTGCGCCTCGGAGTTCGCTCTGAGAAGGCTACGACGTGGTAAGGGTGAAACGGTGCGGTAAGAGCGCACCAGCAGGCCGGGTGACCGGTCTGGCTCGGCAAACCCCACCCGAAGCAAGGCCAAGCAGAGAGCAAGTCGAGTCGCGCGAGCTTCGGTTCGTAACGCTCGACGCGGCGCGGTTCGTGCCGGACGACTCTCGGGTCGGCTGCTTGAGGCGGCGAGCAATCGCCGTCCCAGAGGAATGACCGCTCACGACAGAACCCGGCTTACCGGCTCACTTCGGGGATTTTTAATTTGAGATTGCAGATTTTCGATTTTCGATCTGAGATACCTCGCCACGTCCGATCCCTCGAAGGAGCGAGTCATGCCCACTGCCGTCATCGTCGATGCCGTTCGGACTCCGATTGCCAAAGCCTCCTCCGACTCCGGCTACTTTCGCGACGTCCGAGCCGATGAACTTTCGGCCGGGTTGCTGAAGTCGCTGGTCGAGCGAACTGGGATTGAACCGCATTTCATCGAAGACGTCCGTTGGGGCTGCGTACAGCAACAGGGGGAGCAAGGCTACGACATCGGCCGCATCGCCGTGTTGATGGCCGATCTGCCGATCGAAGTTGCCGGCGTGACGATCAACCGCAACTGCGCGTCGAGCCTGCAAGCGATAAACGACTGTGCGATGGCGATCATGGCCGGCGTCGAGAACATTCAGATCGCGGGCGGCGTCGAGCACATGGATCACATCCCGGCCAACAAGGACTACAACCCCGCGCCGTCGCTGTTTCGCAAGCACAGCGAGGCGATCATGAACATGGGCCTGACTGCCGAATTTCTCGCGATGAAATATGGCATCAGCCGACAACGACAGGACGAGTTTGCAGCGCGCAGCCAGCAGTCCGCGTGCGAGGCAACTCGATCCGGCGCGTTCGCCGCCGAGATCATCCCAACTTGGGGCCGCAACGAGATCGGCTTCAAGTCGCTCATCGCCACCGACCAGGGACTGCGCGATGGGACGACCGTCGAAGGCTTGAGCAAACTGCCTCCTGTGTTCAATCCCGCTGGAGGAAGCGTGACCGCCGGCAATGCCTCACAAGTCAGCGTCGGCGCGGCGGCGGTGCTGATGATGTCCGAGGACAAGGCGAAGGAACTTGGCTTCAAACCGCTGGTTCGCGTGCGATCAATGGCTGTGGCCGGAGTCGCTCCCGAAGAAATGGGGATCGGCCCGGTGCCGGCCGTGAACAAGGCTCTGAAGCGTGCGGGGCTCAAGTTGTCCGACATCGACTGCATTGAGATCAACGAAGCCTTCGCCGTGCAGGTGCTGTCGGTCTTGAAGCTGCTGGGCATCGACGAATCAAAGGTCAACACGCGCGGCGGAGCCGTCGCACTCGGTCACCCGCTGGGAGCCAGCGGAGCACGCATCGCGACTACGCTGCTGCACCGCATGAAAGACACCGGAGCGAAGCTGGGCTTAGCCAGTCTCTGCGTCGGCCAAGGGCAGGGGGTCGCGACGATCTTCGAGGCGTGTTGAAGTAGGATGGGCACTCTTGCCCGTCCCTTCATGCAAATCGTAGGGACGGGCAAGAGTGCCCATCCTACGCCTTGAGACTCGGTACCCGCATTCCTACGCTGACTCGTGGAGGTGAATCATGGTGCCCCGTTTGCTGGTCGGTGTGTGCGTGTTCTCGTCGATATTGAACGCAGGAAACGTGACGAAATCAGAATCGCCCACGGCAGCCTACGTCTTCCCGCCCGGTGGGCAGCGAGGCATGACGGTGCCGGTTCGCATTGGCGGACATTTCCTGCACGACAAGGCGGACTTCCTGATCGTCGGCCCCGGCGTCGAGGGACGCTCGCCCATCGAGCGGACGCAGACGACCTGGTTTGAGGGACCGATCATTTTGCAACCGGCGTCGCAACAGAAAGAGGACTACCCCAAGGACTACGCCGGCGAGATCAAGCTCGTGGCCGATGCTCCGCTGGGAGTTCGCTACTGGCACTGCGCGACGTCGCAAGGCATCACGCCAGGGATGCGATTCGTCGTCGGCGATCTGCCGGAGATCGTCGAAGTGGAATCGGAAGATAATCAGCCAGCGAAATCGTTGACGCTGCCGGTCACGATCAACGGCCGCATTTTCCCACGCGAAGACGTCGATGACTGGACGCTCGACGCCAAGGCCGGGCAAGTTGTCACCTGCGAGGTCAACGCCGCACGCATCGGATCGGGACTCGACTCGCGATTGGAAATCCTCGATCCCAGCGGTCGAACAATCGCCGAGAACTCGGACACATTCGGACTCGACTCGTTCGTCCGTTTCAAAGCCCCGAGCGACGGCCAGTACACGGTGCGGATTCATGACATCCGCTTTGAGGGACTGCAACACTTCGTCTATCGCCTGACCATCTCGTCGGGTCCGTGGTTGGACCGCGTTTATCCACTCGGCGGCAAGCGAGGCTCGACGGTGCCGCTGCAACTTTTCGGAGCCAACCTGCCGAGCGATCGCCTGGAGTTCGCCATCCCAACTTCAGGCAATTCAACGAGCGGCCTCGCGTTTTTGAGCGTCCCCATTGCAGGCGGAACGACGAATGCACTTCTCGAAACAGACGATTGGCCCGAACACCTCGAGGCGGAACCGAACAACGAGATCGCTCAAGCCAAGACGATCGAATTACCTTGTGTGCTCAACGGACGCATCGAGCAACCGGGTGACTCCGACCTGTGGACCTTCACCGGCAAGAAAGGGGACGCCTGGCAGTTCGACCTGCGAGCTAGTCGGCTCGGTTCTGAATTGGACGGCGTGCTGACGCTGCTCGACGCGAATGGCAATGCCGTCGCGAATGCCGACGATTTGGCCAACGGGCAGACCGATTGCGTGCTGAACTTCACGTTGCCCGCGGACGGCACGTTCACATTGAAGGTGAAAGACAGCCTCAGTTCTCGCGGAGGATCGGAGTTTGCGTATCGTGTGCGAATCAATCGCCCAACCGATGCGACGTTGCGACTCTCGACAGCCTTAGATTCCGTCACGTTGCTGCGAACAGGTGAAGTTAAAATCAAAGTGCTCGCCGAACTCCCGGCCGGTTTCGCGGACGAAGTGTCGTTGGCCTTCGAGGGGCTGCCCGAAGGAGTCACCGTTGCCGGCAACAAACTCGGCAAGGGGCAGAATCAAGTCGATGTCGTGCTCAAGGCCGATGCGGCGGCGAAGATCGCGACCAGCCGTTTGCGAATCATCGGCAAATGGAAAGTCGGTGAAGAAGAACGGTCGGTCACCGCGCGAGTACCGTTGTACTACATCGTTTGGGACCGCGGCGGGGTGCAGCAATCCGTGACGGAATCCGAGTCGACAGAATTGCTGCTACGAGTCGGCGCGCCGACGCTGTTCAAACTCAGAGGAATCTTCGAGACAAAGTATGCGCCGCGCGGCAGCACGTTCACGCGGCGGTACAAAGTCGAACGCAACGGTTTCGAAGGTCCGCTGTGGGTCGAGATTGCCGATCGGCAAGCTCGGCACCTGCAAGGCGTAATCGGGCCGAAGGTGTCGCTTGCGGCCGGCGTGTCGGAATTCGAATTCCCGTTCACATTGCCGCCGCACATGGAGATCGGCCGCACGAGCCGCACCTGTCTCGCCGTTTTCGGCGAAGTCGCCGATGCGGACGGCATCAAGCATGTCGTCAGTCACACTTCGGTCGATCAGAACGAGCAGTGCATCGTGTTGATCGATCCGAATCGGCTGAACGTCGAGACGACACTGCGAAGTATCCGCCGCGAACCGGGGGCCGAGATTCGCATCCCATTCCGAGTCGCTCGTGGAAACGGCCTGCGTGGTCCGGTACATGCCGAGTTGCTGATTCCCAAATTGGTCGCGGGAGTCATCTGCGATCCAGTCGACGTTCCCGAAGGATCGAATTCCGGCACGATGACGCTGCGATTCGCCGCCGCGAACACGGGACGCAACTTGTCGAAAACGCTGAAGCTGAAAGTTTCCATGCCAGACGAAACTGGCTGTTCAGTGACGGACGAATCCGAAATTCGATTGGTCGAAGAACCGTAGCGCGGCGAAGCCGAAAAGTCGTAGGCGAGTCGCTCCCGTGACTCGCATTCCGAATTTCGGTTGATTCCCAATGTTGCGATCCGTTGAATTCGGTCGCTCAAGAGGAAGCTGAGTTGCGGAGCGACTGAGCTACGGGCTGCGAATTCTTCACGTCGGCCGCAAGATTTCCGCCGCGCACAGTTCGTTGCCGCACAGGTCGAGCAGTCCGCGTTCGGCGATCAAGATCGCGAACGTCGCGTGGACTCTGCGGCAGGCTCGCGAGAGTTCTTGTTGCAGCGTGAGCAATCGAGCCGAGTATTCGGCGATCGTTTTCTGGACGACTTGCAGGTTGGCTTCTTCGGTCGTTTCCAGATCGACCAGCTTGCGTCCACCGAGCGTTGTCGGCTTCGCTTCCCAGGCGTTAAGCACCTGAAGAACCCACAGCACGCTGGCGTCGCCGGCCAAGCGTCGCATCAACAAGTCGGGATCGTGTGGAAACAGAAAATCGCTGATGACGACTCGCACGGTTTGCCTTTTGAGCGGGATTGCGTGGTCATCGAGCGCTTCGCGGAGCGAGCGAGAACCATCGAACCGCAACGAGTGCAATCCCTCGTGCGACTCGAACGGCAGCGCTTCAAGCGGCGAGCGATCGGTGATCGGGATCAGCGCCGGCCGGCCGCCGAGATTGCCTCCCAGCAGCGCAAACAATCCTGCCAGTTGCCGAGCGGCTTGAGCCTTCATCGAGTCGGATTCGTTGAGCGGTCCCGTCGGATCGACGGAGGTCATCGAGCGGCTCGCGTCGAGCAGAATCTCCATGCGCGGGCTGATCTCTTCGCGATACAGCCGCACCATCATCGCGTCCGTTCGAGCATACGCGGCCCAATCCAGATGCCGGATGTCGTCTCCGATTTGGTATTCGCGGTACTCCTGAAATTCGAGCGAGCTGCCTGTGCCGCGTCCGAGCAACTCTCCGGAACGTCCCGACATCGGCATGCGCGGCAATCCGAGCTGATATCTCGCGGCCGCCTGTTGGACTTCGGGATCGGATCTCATGAGGCGCAGTTCCTCGACCAGCGGCAGCGCGATCAGGTCGACTGCTCGGCCGGTGTGGCTGGCTGGGCCGCGACAGAAGATCTGGAGGTCAACGACGGGCTGCCGGGCTGCCGCATGATCTCACGGAAACCAGCCCACATGGGCCGCATATTGAGCAACAGTCCGATCGCAGACGCGGCTCCAAGAACGATCAACTCGCTGGTTTCGATTTTGTTGGAGTAGCCGCTGCTACTGGCTAGGTCCAACATTGCGATCGGGTTCATCACACGCAATCGGTCATGCATCCATTGGTACTCTCGCACCCCGAACAACAGCGGCAAGTACGGCACGACGGTCCCCATCGCGAACATGATGAAGATAATGACTCGCACATGCATCGGCCGGACTTCGGCAGACAAGCGACGCAACGCTCGGCCAAACGCCGCCCCCAGTCCGACGTAGGCGACCACGTACAGAATGAACAAGACCGTCCACCATCCCTCCCAGTGACCGGGGATAAACGAATCCACAAACATCCACTTCAGAATCACAGGGATCAGTGCCAGGTGCAGCACTAGATACAGAAACCCACGATGCCCACCAGGCAAGAACGGCGTCGCCATCATTCTCAGCAACTTGTTCTTGGGAATTCCTCGCCGCACGCGACGCGACACGAAATCTGACTCGGTCGCGGCAAAGAATCCGCAGATGGCCATGTAGAGCACGGCCCAAGTTGCGGTGAAGGCGACGCCACCGCTGGAACTGAAAATCGCACTGCCCAGCATGTATTGAGAGAACGCCATCGTTGACCAGTACAAGACAAATTGCGCCGTGCAGGCTAACCGAATGCCGGTGCTGCGATTGTCGGCATCAAACGTCAGATGAGCCGTCGCAATCTGCGTGAACAAGAAAAAGAACGACAGCCCTGCGACGACGATCGATCCGACAACGATCCAAAACTCCTTCTCGTCGAACGAGATCGTTTCCATCAGCAGCATAGGGACCGCGCTGAAAATCATCGAAATCACGAACAGCAGGCCGAGAAAAACCGCTCCCGTCATCAGCCCTTGCAGGTGCTTGTTTTGCGGGATCGCCGCCAGCATCAGGGTGAACATCGTCAGGCAAAGCGTCACCAAAATCGAAATCCCCAACGCGAACGTGACCAGCGCGACATCGAACCCTTGCAGCATCGACGTGAACGCGATGAACGGTGCGATCGCCGAATAGAAGATGAAGACCTGCGCCATCGCGCTCCAGAGCTTGCCCCAGATCAGTTGCCGAGGCGACAGCGACGTAATGTTGAGCAATTCCAGCGTCGTTTGGTCACGCTCGTTCAGCAGACCGCGATAGGCCGAGTATGGCACGACCACAAAAATCGCGATCGCCAATACCACGAAGTACGACGTGAACAACCCACGCCCGGCCGATCCGAACTCCAGCGAGTCACCCGCCGCGAGCGTGCCGAACACTGAAATCAGCCACGCGGCGATCAGCATCAACAAGAACGTGACGATGAACTGCCGACTCTTGAGCGCCTGCCGAGTCTCCTTGACGAGAATCGGATTCAGGCGGTCAGAAGCATTTTCCAACCAGGCGTTGGCTCGGACCAGAGTACTCACGGTGTGGTTCCGACAGTATTGGCCATTAGTCGATGATCATTTGGATTGGCGAATGACCAATGATCAATCTCTTCCGAATTTGCGGGCAAAGAAATTTGTGGCTTGACCGCGTCAAGGATTTTACGCCGGCGCTTTATTCCTGAGATTGCCATTCAGAAACGCGGATGAGATGGACTTCGGAACTTCCGATTCGGCGAGCACGACCTTCGCCCGATTCTCCGCGGTGAGAGCCTTCATCTGCTGCTCGGTGGCGACCGCCTTCGCTCGGCGTTCTTCGGCCTTGGCTCGCGCGACACGCATATCGGCCTCGGCTTGATCCGCCTGCAGGCGAGCGCCCACGTTTTCGCCCACGTCGATGTCGGCGATGTCGATCGAGACGATCTCGAACGCCGTCTGAGCGTCGAGTCCTTTTGCCAGCACGGCGTGTGCGATCAACGTCGGATTTTCCAGCACGTTGAGATGCGTTTCTGAAGAGCCAATCGCAGAGACGATTCCCTCGCCGACGCGCGCGATGATGGTCTCTTCGGTCGCTCCGCCGATGAGCTGATCCAAATTCGTCCGCACGGTCACGCGAGCTCTCACTTTGAGCTGAATGCCATTCTTGGCGACCCCGTCGAGCGTCCGACGCCCCGTTCGCTTCGCGTCTGGGCAGTCGATGACCTTCGGGTTGACGCTGGTCTGCACCGCTTCGAGCACATTGCGTCCCGCCAAATCGATCGCCGCCGCCGTGTCCCAATTCAAGGCGATCTTTGCGCGATGCGCGGCGATCATCGCCTGCACAACTCGTCGCACGTTGCCGCCCGCCAAAAAGTGAGCTTCCAGCCCGGCGGTCGACACGTCGGTCAAGCCGGCCTGCACCGCCATCACTTTGGTGTCCACGATCACCTGCGGATTCACCTTCCGCAGCCTCATCATCACCAGTCGCAACATGCTAATGCCGGCGCGAGTCACGACTGCTCGCAGCCACAGGTTGAAGAACATCAGGAACATTACCAGAAACGCAGCGCCGACCACTAACCCGGCAACGATTCCGCCCATCAATGCCAGTTGCCAAAAATCGATTGGCTTATCCATGACGTCTCCTTGAATTGAGGCTGCCGACCCTTGAGGCGGGCGGCATTGTAGACCTGCTCACACGGGTTGCAAACCGGCGGTCGTGGTTGGGAATTCGCCAAACAACCGCTATCGTGCCCCATACGGAGGCTGGGCACTCTTGCGCGACGCTTTGCGCTGAACTCGATCCGACTCCTCGTGACAGAATAGGTACGACCGTTTCGCAAGTTTTGGAGACCGACCTCATGAGCGCCGAAGCCCGAATTGCCGAGTTGAAATTGGAACTTCCCAAAGCCCCGAAGCCCGCCGGAACTTATTCCCCGGTCGTGGTCATCGGCGATCTGTGTTACGTCTCCGGCCACGGCCCGCTGAAGTCCGACGACACGTTGATCTGTGGCCGAGTCGGCGACGATCTGAGCGAAGAGCAAGGCATCGCAGCCGCCCGGCAAGTGGGATTGGCGATCCTCGCGACCGTCAGGAAGCAGCTCGGCAGCCTGGATCGAGTCGTTCGCGTCGTCAAAGTCCTCGGAATGGTCAATAGCACCCCCGATTTCAAGAATCACCCAAAGGTCATCAACGGTTTCAGCGATCTGATGGTCGAAATTTGGGGCGAGAATGGCCGAGCGGCTCGCAGCGCGGTCGGAATGGGCTCGTTGCCCAGCAACATCGCCGTCGAGGTCGAAGTGATATTTCAAATACATTGAGCACTTGCGGCGTTGAATGAAGCCACGCTTCTTGCCACAATCCCGCCTCGTTTTTCCGCTGAACCGCGAATTCTGATTCTGTTTGAGGCGATCGATACCAAATGGGAATGAAACGAGAAAACTTGGAACGGCAGCTCAACCGTGCGAGCACCGAACTGTCTGCTTGTGAGAAACAACTCGACCAAGACGGTGTCGCCGCCGGCTCGCGGCCACTGAACCCCAAGTGGCGAAATCTGAGTGCTCGCTGCCGTCAACTCCGTCGCCGGCTGATTGCCGTCACAAGAGTCGAAGCCAATAACGTGGAAGTCACCCAGCGCAAAGAAGCGAAGTCGGCCGAAACCGCCTCGGCCAGCTAGCCCTTCCGCACCTGCTGACAGTTGAGCCAATGTCCGCCACCGCCCGGCGCTGGCACGCGACTGGCGGTTGTTTCTCGGAGAGGTGACAGAGCGGCCGATTGTGCAGCACTGGAAATGCTGTGTCTCAGAAATGGGACCGGGGGTTCGAATCCCCCCCTCTCCGCATTCTGATTTTGACGCTTGCCGCAACCAGCATGGTTACTTGCTGGTTGCGGCATTTTTCTTGGCTTGGCAGACCTCCTCTGGTGCACAGTTGGTGCACACCGAGTGCACAGGAGGTCTGTCATGGTTAAGCGGCGTCGGAGTCGCGGAGCATCTCGATTTCGAATCGGGAGAGTCTCCGTTTTTGAGCACCACGGTTCGTGGTGGGTTTATTATCGCGAAGGAGACCGCAAGGTCCGGCGACGAGTTGGCGACAACCGTGCGCATGCAGAGCAGGTCGCGGCCGAACTGAACGCCCAACTGTCGGCAGCCTCGCCGACGATGTTCTCGTTCACGCCGGTTTCGGTGAAACAGTTGCGGACGGATTTTCTCCGCCATCACGAAGACGTGCTGCGGTCTTCGGTGCATACGATTCGGCGTTACGAGACGGCGACACAGCACCTTCTCGACTTCGCGGATTCGAGTGGTCGGGAGGCGATGGCTCACGAGCTGTCGGTCTCTGGGTTCGTCCATTACTTGCGGCATTTGGATGTTTCGCCCAACGGCCATCCCAACACGGCAAAGCGACGGCTGCGCGACAAAGGCGTGCAGTACATTTTGGAGGTCGGGCGGTCGCTGTTTGCGTTTGCTCAGCGGCAGCGTCATCTGCCGCCTTACGCGGACAATCCCTTCGTGGGTTTGCGGCTGGATCGGATGCGGATCGACGACGCCAAGCCGATCTTTGTCTTCGACTCGGCATCCGAACTGCGATTTCTGAAAGCCGCTGATCCACAGCAGCTCACGCTGCATTTTTTCCTCGCGAAGACCGGCATGAGGCCCGGTGAAGCCTGTCACCTGCTGATCGAGGATCTCGATTTTGACTGCGGCTGGGTTCGCATTCGTAATAAGCCGGAGTTGGGGTGGTGGATCAAGACGGGAGCCGAACGCTCGGTGCCGCTGGTGCCCGAGTTGGTCGCGGTGCTGCGTCGCCTGACGTTGGGGCGAGACTCCGGTCCCATCTTTCGACGCCCAAAGTTTATATGTGCAGCGTCGTCGCAAGTCGCAGCGATGAATCGGCAGCAGATGGGTCAAGCAGTGCGGGCGAGGGTCGCACAGGTGGCTGCTGCCAAGCAGCGCGAGTTGAGCCGTGCGGAGCAACTTCGGGTGGCTCAGTCGATCTGGCGTGAGGCCGGGGCACTGGACTCTGACGATGTACGTCGGGGCTTCATTCGCGTGGCCCGCCGAGCGGAGCTCAGCGATGCGACTTGCCCGAAATCCTGGAGGCATTCGTTCGCCACTTTGTTGCAGGATGCCAACGTCGATCCGCTCATCCGGCAAATCACGATGGGCCACAAGCCTGTCGGCGGCAACGGCGCGCTCGGCATGACGTCGGTTTACACGCACACGCGGCCGGAAACGCAAGCTCGCGAAATCGAACGCGCGTTGCGGACTTGGCCACGCTCTTTGGAATTCATTCTTCAACAAACTCAACCAACACATGGAGGTGTCTAATGGTCAATACTTCTGTCCGCATCGTTCCGAAGCATCCCGATGGAATCGTACGAGCTACGCTGCTCGGGCGAGTTTCCACGCAACGTCAAAATCAGGAGAACATTGAGGCTTCCTTCAAACCGCTCGAGGACACCATTCGCACTCTTTGCGACGGCCCTGTCGAATTCAAATACCTCGGCGAGCAAGCCAGCGGCATGTTGATTGACCGCGCCAGCGTCCGCGAAGCGGAGGACGACATTGAAAGCGGAGTGGTTGATGTCGTCGCCGTCGAGGACTTGTCGCGAGCCTATCGAAACACCCAATACCAGATTGGGTTCGTGCAACTTGCTGTCGATTGCAACACCCGCGTGATCGCGTTGGGAGACGGGCTCGACACGACCGATCCGAACTGGGAAGTGATCATGCACGTCGCCGCTGTCCGCCACGGGCTGTACATCCCAGACACGCGGCGTCGTGTGCGACGCACGGCCACGTTCAGCTTTCATCGCGGCGGGATGGTGATCAAATACCCGCCAGGCTATCGCAAGCTGTCGAAGGAGGAGGCCAACAGCGGTCAGTTCGGACCGATGGGGCTGCGGATCGCGAAGCTCGACGACTGGACGCCGATCATTCAAGAGATGCGGCAGCGAGTTCTGCGAGGGGATTCGTACCCGGCGATTGCCAAGTGGCTCAACGATGAAGGCATTCCTCCAGGCAAGTATTGCAAGAAGAAACGATGGACCGGCAAGCTCGTCGCCGCTCTGCTCCGTAACGGCTTGCTTTCCGGTTGTCGCATCTTCCGCGATCAAATGCACGAATACATCTACTCCACGGGCAAGCATAAACGCGTCAAGAATCCGTGCCCCGAACGGGAGGACTATGCGGAGTTGGCCCATCTGACTTGTGAGGAGCATCAAGAACTGTTGGAGGTGATGGCCGCTCGCGATCCTCGTAACGAGCACGTTGATCACCAGCGAAAAGGCGTTGCACGGTCGAAGACTCTTTTTCCGGGTCAACACCTGAAATGCCCGATCTGCTGCGAAACGATGTTTTGGGCGTCGCGGGGACATTTGCGATGTCGCAACGCGAAGCCCGACAGCGATCACTCGTGCTGGAACCAGACGTTTGTCAGCGTCGAACATGTTCGCACGATGCTGTTGCCTAAACTTCTGGAGATCCTGGAACAGCATCCAGAGCTTCGTCAGCGGCTCATCGACACGGCCTGGAGTGAGTATGAGCGGGCGCTGGTGATCAGCCGTCGGCACTCCGACGAAGACGAACGGCGCTTGGCCGAACTTCAACGGGAAGCCGAGCAACTCGCTGAGGCCATCGCCAAGCGGGCGTTGGATGCCTTGTTGGACCGTCTGGAGCAAACCCAGACCGAGATCAAGGCTCTTCAAACTCGTCTGAAACAACGACGGCAGGAAGTCGAGCAGAGCACGAAGTTCATGTCCAAACAGGACGTCGAGAATGGCCTGCCGGACGCCGTTTTAGAACTGTCGCGCACGTCGTTTGAGTTCGGGGCTCTGATGCGTCAGATGTTCCCGGATTTTTATGCTTACCCAGCTCAGGCGCTCGATACACCGCAGGTTCATGCTCGCGTCGTTCTTCGTTTACCGACGGGATCGGCAGAGTCGGACTCGAATGGTCCTGAGAACTCCAAGTCGATCACTGTTGACGCCTTCGAGCCGGCGCTGCACATCGCGAATGCACAGCGATGTTGGACTGCGAAGCAGGAACATCCCGAATGGTCGCTTAAACGAATCGGCAAAGAGCTTTCGCTGTGCTACATGACCGTCAAGCGGGCACTGGCGTATGCCCGTCTGATGATCGCTCGGAACACGACTGATCCTTACATCGTGTTGACAGAGCGTCCCGCTGAGGCTTCACGATGGCGGGCACATTCACAATGCCAAGAGCCTTCGGACTCATCGGGTTCAACACCGCCTCAGACTCCGAACGACCGCGTCGATGACTCCGAGGCTTCCGACAGCACCGGCACCAGCGAAGCGGCATAGTCAGTCCGTTTCGATTTCATTCTGAATCTTCAGGCCCCGTCCGCACGGCATTGGTTGCCGCGCAGACGGGGTCATTTTTGTTTGGCACCGAAGGAGAGACACATCATGACCCAGAGGAACTCTCCGGGTTGCTGCAAAAGATGGACGTTGCCGCTGGCATTCCCATCGACCGCGAACGTCACGAGCGCATGGTGGATCGGCTGCTGGGTCACTTGCGAAATGACGACGAGGGCCGCAAGCAGTTCTCGATCGACTATTTGGCTGCGGACACCGATGGAACGTCGAAGCGATACCAACTGACGTTTCGGCTGTTATCCGATCGTTTTCATCCTTCGGGGGGGGCACGGTCCTGCGGCTCTCAGATCAGGCGATCAATTTGTATCTCAACGCGCTGGACCTCGATGTCGAAGACGCTCAAGCAGCGGCCGAGGCGGTCACAGTTGGAGCGTGGCAAGTTTCATGAAGCGGCGAATGCCGCACGCGGCGCGATGATGAATACGATCCGCTACGAGCAAAAGATCGGCCAAGTGCTTCGTGAAACGCGGAGGGATGTGTCGCATGTGGATTGGCGGGAGGCGATCCCAAACCTGCTGGCTGAGGCCATGCACCACATTCAACGGCGATTGGAAACCGAACAGGGTATCATTTCGGTCCCCAAGCGGGCTGTATTCCTGATTGGAGTTATCACCAGTTTCAGATCACGAGATGCCGAGCAAATCGTCGCCGCGTATCGGCTGATCGATGCCATCGCGAGGGGCGGATGATGCGTCCCAAGGCGGGCGGCCGGCCGACAATCAAGCCAAAGACGGGCGAGGAAGGAATGTTGCGATTGCAGCGGCTGTTGGAGAAATGGTCTGTGCTGTATCAGCCGCCTAAGAAATCAGATTCCACGGAGACGTCCTCGACTTCATTATCAGCGCAAGTGGCTCCGCCCGCCTTGAAGCAAGAAATCAAAGATTTCTTTGCAGTTGAAGGTCTCGCGGAATCCGCGTCATCAGCTCCGAAGGCACAAGTCGTGGGCTTCCTGAAGGCCCTCAAGGAAAAGGTCAAGGAGATCGGCGAGGTTGTGGCAGCCATCGAAGAATGGAAGAAGAGATCGGACAAGAAGCCGAGTGCCAAGCTCAAGTGGTCGCCGGCCGTGACTCGGCGTCGATGATGGCCCACTACGCGAGCAAATTGGACGGCCTCCGACGTACCGCCTACGGGCTCAACGCAGCGTCCAGAATCTTTGCACTCTGGTGGCCATTGCTAGGAACTCGTCCAAAAACTACTCCGTGTTTTTTGGGCGAGGGCGAATCGTGTAGTTCCACTGAGGGCAGATCTCGTGGCGGGTCAGTTGAATCGTTTTGAACTCGGCGTTGGTGACCTTTAAGCCTGTCAGGTAGGTATGTTCGAAGTAGG
>CAMDRI010000011.1 GCA_945906725.1 Candidatus Kuenenia stuttgartensis
CGAGTCATCGAGACCCACCACAAACTGCCAACCGCTCGGTGGGTCTCGATGACTCGACCCACCCTACCAAAGGACTCGCTCATGCGACTCTGCCGATTCGAACTTCAACAGACACCACAAATCGGTTTCTACGATGACACGACGGTCATCCCGCTGGCCGCTGCTGCTACCAAAGTTGGCGTGTCACTTTCTGCGGTGGATGAACTGGCAGCCGTACTGCCTGGAGGCAACCAGCGACAACAAGTTCGCGAGATTCAACAGCGACTCGCTCAATTGTCGGCCGCTGACATGACCACGCTTCGGGCTTCGGTCGATTCCGTGAAGCTGCTGGTGCCGGTGTCCTCGCCATCGAAAATTTTGCTGCTCGCCGGCAACTACTCGAAGCACATCGAAGAGGGCGGCGGCAAAGCGACCGAGCGGTCGCAGACGTTTCCGTATGTCTTCATGAAACCACCGCTCACGACGCTGACCAATCCCGGCGACCCGGTGCGCATCCCGGAGGTCTCCCCCAATCACATCGACTGGGAATTGGAACTCGGCGTCATCATCGGCCGCACGGCGAAGAACGTGAAAGAGTCTGAAGCACTCAGCTACGTCGCGGGCTACACGGTCGTCAACGACATTTCCGACCGAAACTTCCGACCGAACCCCGGCCGCACTCAGCGCGAAAAGGACGGCTTCTTCGACTGGCTGCACGGCAAGTGGCACGACACGTTCTGCCCAATGGGTCCGTGCGTACTTCCGGCTGACGAACTTACCGATCCACAGACGCTGCGCATGACGCTGAAGGTCAACGGCGGTGTGGAACAAGACGGCTCAACCGCCGAGATGGTCTTCCCGGTCGCGGCGATTATCGAGTTCATTTCGTCGTTCGTGACGCTCGTGCCGGGTGACATCATCTCGACCGGGACGACCTCCGGCGTCGGCTCCGCCAAGGGAAAATTCCTGAAGTCCGGCGACATGATGGAAGCGTGGATCGAGCAGATCGGGACACTGAGAAGTCCGGTCGCGTGACGTGGCCGACGCGTCTCGCGTCAGACGGATGTGAGACGCATCCGCCACGATCACAGCCTCGCCGTGAACTGCCCGGCGATATCCAATCCGACCAACTCATTCCAAGCCGATATCAGCCGCCGATAGACCGCTCCCGGTTGCCCATCGCCGATCAATACGCCGTTGATCTTCGTGACCGGGCATAAGCCATACGGCGTGCTCGACAGAAATGCTTCGTCGGCGTTCATGACCGAATGGACTTGGATGTCCCGCTCGACGAATGGGATGCCGAGCTTTTCGGCCAGTTCGATGACCGTCGCTCGGCTGATCCCCGGCAGCGTGTTGCGCAGCGTCGGTGAGACGATCGTGCCGTCCTGAACGATCAGAAAATTTGCGCCGCCGGTTTCGGTGACGTTGCCATCGAGATCTAGCAACAGCGCCAGCGCCTGCGGATCGGCCAGTCGCGATTCCTGATCCGCCAGGAAGTAGTGCATGCGGCTGCGGTACTTCATTTTCGGGTCATAGCACTGCGGCGGGACATGCCGAATGCTTGGCGTGACGACGTGTGCGCCGCACTTCACCCGCTCGGCCCAGGTGGCGAACGGTATCGGAAACGTGTGCATGCAAATCGTCGGCCCGGTTCGCACCGGGGTTCCCGGCACGGCCACATACGAGCCGTATTCGCCCGCCGTGACGAAGTGAATCAGTCCGAGTTCTTCATCCGCAGCGATCAGCTTGGTGTTGTGCGCCAGCAACTCGCGCGACGCCGCGACGAGTTGTTCCTGAGTCATGCCGATGTCGAGCCGCACGTACTTCAGCGATCGAAACAACCGCGAGACGTGATCCTCCAACCGGAACGGCTGATGCCGAAACGTGCGGGTCATCTCGGTCACGGTCGCGCCGAGTACGACGCCGGCGTCGTAGATTTTCAAACTCGCCTGCGAGGCAGGAATCATCTGGCCGTTAAGGAAAACGAGTGGTTCGGACATGGCTTCTCCCTGGAGTGCAGTGGCTCAACACCGCCCTCCATCAATAGCGGGACACGACAACAATAATCAGAAACCTCGATCATGAGTGCGGTCTTCAAAGAAGTCGATGAAAGACGTGTCGTCACGGCGTCCGATTGGTCCCATTCGTAAGTTGTCCGCCGCGATCAATGGAGCGCGGTGTCGAGCCACCGCACTCCAAGGCTAGATCGCCTCATCCACCATCGCCACCAGTCTCGCAATCTCCGCCCCATCCCACGGCTTGTCGAGCGTTCCCAATGGTGGGCGAGGCGTTCCGATGTCGATGTCATATTTGTGCCGCATGGCCGCTCGGAAGAACGACCAGATCGAGCCGGAGGCGATCACTCGTGCGATCACCTGCTGGAAGGCGAGCATGAAAGTGCGAACCCTCTCGACCTGTCCGGCGAGCATCGCTTTGCGAGCGTTCTGACACGCTGGGCCGAAGACGTTGTAGAACGTGCCGATCGCGCCGATCGAACCGGACAGCACCGCCTGACACATGACCTCGTCCGCGCCGCTGAAGAGTTGCAGCCGGTCTCCCGAGTTCGAGTGAATCAGGCCGAACAAGTACAAATCACCGGCGGTGATTTTCATCCCAGCGATGTTCGGCAGCGAGAGGATTCGATCGGTGTATTCCTTCGCCCCGACGGTAATTTTCTGAGCCAGTTCGATGTGGTACACAAACAGCGGCAAGTCCGAAGCGGCTCCGATGCGGCGGTAATGCTCGAAGACCACGTCGGCCGAGTGCGGATAATAAATCGGAGCGACCGTCGAAACCGCATCTGCCCCGACCTTCGCCGCGTGCTTCGCCAGAGTCACCGCATCGTCCGTCGCGACCGTTCCGACATGCGCCATGATCGGGATGCGTCCGGCGCTCGCCTTCACGCACCGTTCGACAATCGCCTGTCGCTCATCGACGGTCAGCAATGGCCACTGTCCCGTCGAGCCGGTGACGTACAGCCCATCCATCCCTTGTTTCGCAAACAGATCAACAAGCTGCTCGACCACATCAAGCGCCGGCTTTCCGTCTGCACCAAACGGCGTCACGAGCGCCGGCCACATCCCACCAAATCGACGAGTCATTCTTTCTCCTTGGTCACTTTTCTGACGCTTCCGCCTGCGCCAGTTTCTTCATGAGCGGACGATAACCGTACTTGTTGAGCACCGCGATCAAGCCGCGATCGCTGTTGCTGCGAGCGATCGCTGCCATCGCGTTGAGGCCATTGTTGAGCGACTCGATTCCTTTCTCCAACTCCGCGATCTGAGTTGCCGTGTCTTTCGTCATTTCGGCGGTACTCGCTTTTTGGACGGCCTGAGCGAAGCTCAAATACTCCAACGCGAACTCGAATCGTCGCGCCCAATACAACGTGAAGGCCCGGCCTCCCTCGCGAGCTCGCGTATTGGCTCGGTACATCTCGTTCATAGCGTTGAGGTAATCGTCGGTGGCGGAAGTGAGATTCGTAGGATTCGCGGTTACGACCTGTTCAATGTTCCGCAAATTCACCGGTCCCATCATGCCTCCGCCGAATCGCAATTTCTCCATCTGTCTCTGAGCCAAATGATTCCGTTGAAACGCCGCGAGCACGCGGTCGGAGACATCTTCGCCACAGGTAGGGTCAATCACTTCGCGACACAGTTGCTCGAACGTCAACACCGATCCAATGCTGTTGCGGCTGAGCCAATAGACGTGCAGGTCAATGTCGCTGATGCCGTCCGGATCGACCAGATAGTTGCTAGAGCTTCGCTGCCGTGCCTTCTCGAACGTCGCAGGGAAATCGACGGGGCTGCTCGGCAAGAACTGTTCTCTCTCGATCAGCAGAATCATTGGCTGAGCGACCTTGGGAACAACCTGCTGGTCGAGTTGCTCGAACGGTACGAAAGCTCGCACCGGAAACGCATTCGCCCGAACTCGCACAGCCACGTCTCGGCCATCCGCGCGACGCCAAAAGTTGGGATCAGGAAAGACACGCCGAAAGTCTTGTCGGGAAACTTTGGCCGCGCGAAATTCCAGATCGACGCCATCAATTTTCGGGTAGGTGTCGAGGTACGCGTGCATTTGCATTCGCGCCAAGTCCAGCATCTTGTCATCCTGAAAGAACACCTCCTCATGAGCGACGACATGCGGCCCGTCGCTGCCTTGCGTGCTCGCTTCTTTTACGAAGCTGCCGAAATTAGCCGGGAACCAATCGGGGCGAAGCTGCAAGCGAACGGTCATGCCCACCATATGAGCCGCATCGATGATCCCGGTCAGATGCTGCTTACCGGCCGCGATGCGTTGTTCGTAGGTCGTTGCCGTCGCGAAGCCGGGATTCTCAAAGTTCTTGGCTCCGCCGAACACTTTGCGGCCCGATGTGTCGCCCGACACCGGATAGACAAACTCCGAGAACCCCCAGAGTCCTTCTGACTTTCGAGCGACTCCGCCGAACTCGAAATGCACGAATGGTTGCGAGGCTCGGACATTGATGCTGGCTCGATTGAACTTCAGCTTCGCAAGCTGTTGGAGCAAGCGGCGATGTTCGTCGACGCTCCACGAACCGGAATCCATCGGTCCACCGTTGCGGAAGTGCCATTCACGCTCGCGATGTTGTGGCTCCAGCACGACATCCAACCCATCGAGCTTGAACTCCGGGGGAGTGATCGGATCGAGATCGCCAAACAACATCGATCGAATGCCCAGGTGATGGCCGAATTCCGCGACCGCCCAATACGTCGCGACCGGGCTACCGCCACCGATCAGCAGTGCGGGTCTGTTGTCGTGAGCCACACTCCGCAGCAAGTGGCCTTGGTCGCTCAGCTTCTTGTCGCCGCTCGGCCATGAGTTGGCGAACGGTTTCATGCTGGTGTTTGTGTCGGGGCTGCCGACGAAGATGACGTGCGTTGCATCGGACGGCGCGGTTGAGGCGATCTTGACTTCGGCTTCGTAGACCCGTTTGAGTTGGCCGGATAACTCGTCTGCCGCGAGTCGCTCCAGCGCGGGAGCTTTCACGCCGATGACGATGTCCACGCGCGGGCCGGCGTTGACAACATTCGCTAATGCAAAAATCGAGACCAACACCATCAGGGATCGGATCATTTCTCGTCTTCTCCGAAACAGAACAGCGATTCGCCACCACGCACAAACAAGCGACCGTCAGCGATTGCCGGAGTCGCGACGCAAGATTCGCCGACATCGTTCGTCGCGAGGACTTTCAGTTTCGGGCCTTGTTCCAGCACGACGATGAAGCCGTTCTCGCCTGTGACAAAAATCTTGCCGTCGCCGGCCACCGGCGAGGCGTAATAGTCGCCGATGTTGTGGATGCGGTTGAGTTCCCAGTGGCTCTTGCCGGTAGCCGCGTCGAAGGAACTTGAAAGGCCTCCCTTCTTGACGATGAAGAATTGCTCGCCGACAACGAGCGGCGAGACGATGTTCGACGGCGACTTGTTGGCGATGTTCCACAAGACGTGCGTTTTCGTCACGTCGCCGCGACCGCCGCCACGCACGGCCTGAATCGTGTTGCCGCCGCCGGACTGGTTCTTGGCCGATTGAAACGCCGTGTCGAGTTCTCCGTCGGCGATGACGCCATCACCGTTCTTGTCGGAGGCATCGAAGCGCGAGGCGAACTCTTTCGGGATCTCGGCCTTGGCCAGCTTGCCGTCCTGGTTTGTGTCGAGCCATTCCAGCAGCGCGAACTTCAGCGTCCGCTTTTCATCGCCGTAGCTTTGGGACGAGAGGTAGATGATCCCATCGCGGACGACCGGCGAGGCCATCATCGTGCGGAGCGTCGAGTTGCTGCTCCAACGTTCGGCTCCCGTCGCCGGGTCGTAGCCTTTCAGGAACCCGCTGCCGGAGACGACGACATCCGTCTGGCCGTTCGCCTCGCAGATCACCGGCACCGCGTAGCCGCCCAGCATGTCTGGCCGCTCGGCGGTCCACTTCATCGCTCCGGACTTCGCATCGACCGCGAACAGCACAGGAGACAGATCGTCGTCCTGATTGAAGAAAACTGTGCCGTCATGCACGATCGGCGATGAGGCGGCACCCCAGTCCATCAAATAGCTGGGACTTGGCAGCGAGCGTTTCCACTGCTCGTCACCGTTCATCGCATCGAGCGCGATGAGGCCCAGCGTGCTGCAGTAAACGTAAACTTGCTTGCCATCGCTGGCGGGAGTGCTCGACGCATGGCTGTTCGGCGGCGTGATGCGCGGCAGCTTGCCGGTCTCGAAATCGCGTTGCCACAGTTTCTTGCCGGTTGCGGCGTCGAAGCCGAAAACTGAGAACGTCTTCTCGCCAGTCATCGCGGTGACGAACACTTTGCCACCGACAACGATCGGACAGCCGACTCCGTCGCCGAGTTTCACGGACCAGCGCAGGTTTTTCTCCAGCGAGAACTCGGTGGGCAGCTTCTTGTTCGACGTGGAAACGCCGCTGGCGTTGATACCGCGAAACTGCGGCCAGTCGTCGGCGAATGCCGGAAACGCGATCAGCCCCGCCAAAAAGATGCTCAGCCGAAAAGTCATGGTGCCTCTTTTCCGAATCCATCCAAAGCAGTGCTGACACACCGCACTCAAAGTCTAACTCTTCAATCCCATTTGTTGATGCTGTTCTTTGACGGCGGTCATGTAACGAGCGAATGCGACTTCGTCTCGCCGGCAACTGACCCCTTTCAAGACCATCGCGAAGGCTCGGCGGTTGCGAATCGGCGAGCGGTTGGCCTCGGCTCGGTGAATCGTGTTGCCGTGATGCGCGACGACGTCTCCGGGTGCCAGATGAATGCGGACCTCGGCCGCGCGGTCGGCGTCGCCGTAGTCGGTGATCCCCTGCGAGAAGCCCAGCACGTTCGAGCGGTTGTGTGGCCGGATCGGCGGCAGGTTCGAGCCGCGAACGTAGCGCAGGCAACCGTTCTCGTCATCGACATCGTCGAGCGCCATCCAGATCGTGACGACGTTGGGCGGCGCGAGGCAGAAGTAGTAGTTGTCTTGATGCGGCGGCGTGAGGTGATTCGTCCCCGGCGGCTTGTTGAACCATTCGGGCGTCTCGCACTCGACCGATTCGCCGACGAGCGTCTCGGCCAGCGCCAGCCATTTCGGTTGCCGCACATAGTCTCGGAAGAACGCATCCCCCTGCATGTGCTGCATCTGCTTGAGCGTCTCCGGCCGCGACTTGTCCTCGAAGAACGCGTCAGCATCCGCCAGCGTCGGCACGACCTCGCGAATGTAGCGGTCGAGTTCGCGGCGAAGTTCGGCGAACTCATCCGAGGACAACAGTTGGCGGACGATGACGAATCCGTCCCGGTCATAGTCGGATTTTGTGGACATTCTGAAAACCTCGAAGTGGTGTCGTTGTTCGGCCGACAGCCGTAAGCCGATTGCCGACAGCCGTGATGCCGTTTTTTCTGCCTGCGAAAAACAGTACTGCGGCTGTCGGCGATCGGCAATCGGCGTACGGCCGGTCAAGGTGAGGGGTCTTTGCGAACGATCTCCCGCCAAGTGAATTTGAGTCCGGAATGATCGCCTTTCGGTTCGACAATCCAACTGAGCGCGCGCGCGATGGCAAGCGTCGTGAGACAGGGGTACGCAATCGCCAGCAGAAACGAAGGGGATTCTTCTTTCGTGACCCCAAAGATTTCCGGCCACCAACTCCAGACGATGGAAACACCGAACCCACACAGCACCGCTGGGATTGCGGATCTTGCCGTGCATCGCGGGAAGAACATGCCGATGATGAACAGCGACGACAGCGGGCCAACAAACATGTTGAAGAACTTGGGCATCATGCCAATGATCGTCTCGCCGATGGCCTGCACGCGATTCGCCACGAAGTAGGCGTTCGCCGTGACCAGGATCGTGATGACGATGCTCAGCACGCGAGCGAACATCAGGTCGCTCATGATGCGTGGCCGGCCGCGACGCAGTCGAGGCACAATATCATTTGCCGCAACGGCCGTGATCGCGTTGACACCCGATTCGAGCGTCTGAATCGCATCGCACAAGAACGCCGAGATGATCAGGCCCGCGAAGCCGGCGGGAAGCTGGTTGCCCAAGAAGTGCGGGAAGAGCCTGTCGGCACCTTTGACCGCTGTCAGTCCGTCGGGAACTTGATCGGCGTGCTTCAAGTAGTACGCCAGCAGCGCCAAGCCGCACAGCGACAGCAGCGTGGCCATCGTGATATCGACGATGAAGTTGATGAAGTAGCTCTTGCGAGCATTCTTCAGCGACGAGACCGAAAAATATCGTTGCAGCACGACTTGATCCGAGCCGTGTGTGCAGACCGTCCAGAAGAAATTGTTGATCAGCGCGAAGACGATCGTGACTCGGACGGTGATGTCCCAACTGAACACCGGCGGCAGATTGTTGCGACCGGCCGTGTTGGAGGCGGTCGTCCACCAATCGATCGGGCCAGTCCCGTCCACGGCGGCGACGTAGCCAATCGCCAACAGCACTCCGGCCAGCAGCAGCAGGCACTGCAAGACGTCGGTCCAAATCATCGCCTGAATGCCGCCGACCGCCGTGTAGATCGCGGCAATGATTCCCACGAGTCCGATCCACCAATAGATGTCCTCCCCCGGCAGCCAGGCGAAGTCCGGGCCTTTGACACGGTCCAGCGCCATCGACGCGGCGAAGATCACCATGCTCATCCAACCCAGCCGCAGCAGCACGAACAGCGTCGCTCCAATCAACCGCACCGGATAGTTGAATCGCAGTTCGAGGTACTCGTAGGCGCTGGTCAGCTTCAGCCGCATGAAGAATGGAATCCACAGCAGCGTCACAACCGCCATGCTGAACGGCACGGCGAGATAGCCCATGAACACGCCCACGCCGTTCTTGATCATCTCGCCCGGCATGCCCAAGTACGACAGCGTCGAGAACAGCGTCGCGAGAATGCTCAGCCCGACTGCGAACCACGGCATCCGCCGCCCGCCGACGAAGAAGTCATCGACGTCTTTCTGCTTGCGGCCGAACCACAGCGCGATGCCGAACGTCAGCGCGAAATAGAACGCGATCGCCGCGAAGTCAGGCCATTCGAGGCCGGCATTCAATGAGAGTTGTGATTCGGGCACTGAGTCAATCTCCAATCGAGTGCTTACCTCGTCGATACCTCACGCGGTTATCAATGAGACGTTTCGTTTAACCCGGAGCCAACGGCGACGGCACCATTCCCTGGGGCCACGCCGTCGCCGTTGGCTCCGGGTTAAACGACAGCCTATTGCACCAATCTCCGAAACGCATCTTGCTGGCGGGGACATTCCAGAGACGACTCCGGATCGCCGCTGTCGATCGCACGGCGGATGATCGCAAAGACTTCGCGAGCCGCAGCCGCCGTCTGTTCCAGTTCCGCCGGTCCTTGAGCCGCGTTGAGGTAGAAGCTCGCGTAGCCGTGACAGCCGCGCTTGGCCATTTCTTGGATGAACAACGTCGCCAGAACTGGCTTCAGATCGGATGAGGCCGACGCGAATTCTAGATGCGAATGCACGGCCAAGCCGGAACATTTCACTTCGAGACCGGTCTCCTGCGCGACGGCATCGAGTCGCGATTGCAGTTCGCGACCGAACGACCAGAGTCCCTCCGAGACATTTCGGCGTCGCAGTTCGCGGATCGTCGTCAACGACGCGACCATGCCGATCGGATCGGACCAGTAGGTGCTCGAAATGAACATCCTCGCGGCCGGTTCCATGACACTGCGCCGCCCGACGACCGCGCCCATCGGATATCCGTTCGACATCGACTTCGCGAACACCGCCATGTCCGGCGTCACTCCGACGAAGCCTTGAGCCGCCTGCATCCCGAATCGGAACCCGGACGAGACCTCGTCGAAGATCAGCACCACACCACGCTCATCGCACAGCTTGCGAACACCCGCGAGATATCCGTCGACCGGCCGTTCCGAACGCAACGGCTCCATGATGATCGCCGCCACTTCGCCCTTGTGATCATCGAGCAATTGCCCCAGCGCCGCGAGATCGCCAAACGGAAATGGCAACGCAGTCCCGGCCAGCGCCTTGGGCACTCCGATCGGTTCGATGCCCGGGAACAGATGCGAATTCAAGCTCTCTTCCGCCACGAGATTCGCCGCCAGATACCAGTCGTGCCAGCCGTGATAGCCGCAGAACAACACCTTGTCCCGCCCGGTCGCCCCGCGAGCAATCCGCACCGCGATCGCGCATGCCTCGCCGCCGCACTTGGCGTAGCGGACCATCTCGGCACACGGAATCGTGCGACACAATTCCTCGGCCAATTCGAGTTCCACCGCACTGCTAATCGAAGTCGCGACACCTTTGCCGATCTGTTCGCGCACGGCGTCGTCCACGACCGGATCGCAGTAACCAAGAATAATCGCACCGATGCCGCTGACCCAATCGATGTACTCGTTCCCATCGACATCCCAAATCCGTGCGCCCTTGGCTCGCGCGGCGTACACCGGCGAAACGCCGTTCGCATATTTCGTCGGGCGACGGCTGAGCAACTGCGTTCCGCCGGGAATGAGTTGGTTGGCTCGGCGATACAGGTCGTAGGATTTTTCAACGCGATGCATGACGGTCCTTTCGGAGTGCGGTGTGTCAGCACCGCTTTTCTTCGCGAGCCTTGCGCCTCTGCGTGAGGACAGGTTTCACGCAGAGACACGAAGCTCGAGGCGAGGGAAATTACTTGGGGGACATGGAGGGACTGGAAATCGAATCACGCAAACAGAATCCGCCATCGACAACCAGCGACGTGCCGGTGATGTAGTCAGCATCGTCAGAACACAAAAACGTCGCCGCTCGGCCGATGTCCGACGGCGTGCCGATCCGACCCCACGGCAGTTTGGCTCCTTCTTCGACGAGCATCGCGTCGCCGAAAGTCTCGTGTTCGCCCGGCGTGTCGATCCAACCCGGCTCGATGACGTTGACGTTGATGCGATGCCCGATCAACTCGGCAGCGATCGTGAAGGCCATGTGATTGAGACCCGCCTTCGCCGCGTTGTACGCCACCGCTCGAGCATACGGACGCCGCGAATGGACGCTCGAAATGAAAAGTATCTTGCCGCCGCCGCCACGCTCGACCATGTGCCGAGCGACAAATTGGCTCATGTGAAATCCGGCGGTCAGTGTGCCGCGAACCGTCTTGTCGAAGATTTCCGGGTCGTAATCGAGGAAGTCGCCTCGTCGCGAAAATGCCGGATTGCTGACCAGAATGTCGATCCGACCGAACGCCGCAATCGCTCGCCGCGCGATGTCTTCGCACGACGACCGCTCGAAGGAATCACCATCGACGAGCGTCGCTCGCCGTCCGAGCGATTCGATCTCGGCGATCAGCGACGCCGTATTTTCCGAAGGTTGCCGGTCATTGATCGCAACATCGGCACCGGCGAGAGCCAATTCCAAAGCACAACCGCGGCCGATCCCGCGAGCGGCTCCGGTGACCAGCGCGACTCGGCCGGAAAGTTTGAGAACGTGCGACACAGTCGGTTCTAGAGATTCAGGCATAATCACATCAAACTAACCCGCTTGATCTTCTAAAGGAAGTCGAGCGGTTGGGCGTCAGCCCCCCGAGAATCTTCAAGGCACTCCGAGGGCTGACATCCTCCGCTCGCCGCTGCGGTTTTGATTTCACAACGGAACTCGCAGTCCGTCGTAGGCCAACTCGACACCGGCGGGCAGGCGGGCATTCGTCGAATCGTAGTCGAGCTTGTGCGACACATGCGTGAAGAAGGCTCGGCGCGGGCGGAGCCGTTCAACGACCTCCAAACTTTGAGCGAGACCGAAGTGCGTTGGGTGCGGCTGGTCTTGCAGTGCATCGAGGATCAGTACGTCCAGACCTTCGAGCAGCGGCCAACTTTCGTCGGGAATGTGGCTGACGTCGGTGCAGAACGCGACGTCATTGATCCGAAAGCCAAGAACGGGAAGCCGGCCGTGCAGCAGTCGGATCGGTTGCACTCGTTGGCCGAGTACCTCGAAAGGATCGAGTCCAATGCGGACGAACTCCAGCTTGGGGATCGCACCGGGATGCAGGTTCTGGAGCGGAATCTCGAAGGCGTAGCCAAACGAGGAGCGAAGCTGCCGCTCGACCGGTTCTTCGCAAAACAATGGAATTGGCCTAGACAACTTCCAGCCGCTGGTCCGCAAGTCATCCAGTCCAAAGATGTGATCGGCGTGCGCGTGCGTGAATACGGCCGCTTCGACCAACCGGACTCGCTCGCGCACCAATTGCAGCCGCAGCTCAGGCGGTGTGTCGATGACGAACGTGCCTCGCGGGGAGTTGACCGCGACGCCGGTCCGCATCCGATGATTCTTTGGATTCGTCGATGTACAGACCGCGCAATCGCAACCGATCATCGGCACACCGACGCTGGTGCCGGTGCCGAGCAGAATCAATTCGCCGCGTGAGAGTTGAAGATCTGTCATGGTGATTTGCTGCGACACTAACCCGCAGCGGCAGCGAGGGCAAATGCTTCACAGGGAGACGGATTCCAATGCATTTGAAACGCTCACCCTTGCTGACGCTGCGGGTTAGTTTTTCGGCGAGCCATCCAACAGCTTCTGCAAGCGTTGCAGATCCGCCTGCAAGCGATCGATCGGCTGGGCAGCGAAATCGCGCGGGCTACGCAGTCCGGGCTGGAAGTTCAACGTTTCGTTCATCGAATCGAGCACCAACGTAATCTGGCGGTCCCGTTCGGAGACTGTATCCGAGCTGGCAATGATCGAGTGCTGGAGCGCGCTGAGCGACAGAAAGAGCTGCGTTGCCGAATCCCAATCGCGGTTCACGAGGCTCGGACCCTCATCGGTCACGAACGCGAGACGCAATGCTGCGAGTGACTTCGGGGACAAAACGTGCTTGGCCGCATCAGCGTGATTGAACCGTTCGGCCGCCGCACGAAGCCTCTGCGCGGCGACGTTCGCGTCGCGTGAAACCATATCCGCCGGCAAGATCGGAGTCACGAACTGAGCCCGCAGTCTCGCCAGTTCGGCCTGCGGGATTTCGATCCCCGATCCGACGAATTGCCGAGCGAGTGGATCGAGCATCGCGTACGGCCATGCATTCCAGCCGAAAGAAACGCGTGGACGTTTCGCAGCGTCCTTCGACTGCCACCAACTGGCCGACTGCAAATCGTGGTGACAGGCGAAGCAATTCCACTCGGCGAGTTCCGGCCACTTTGCGGGTTCTCGTTTGGCGAGCTCGGCCCGCTGGCTGAGCAATTCCAAGGATCGCTGCGCGGTGACGACCTGTCCGACGGCCCACGATTTGGCCTCGAAGACGGAGCCGGTTGCAGACTCGGCGACCGGATGCCGTTTCGCATCCGCTTCGGCAGGCCAGTGCTTCGGCCAGTTGGCGTGAAACGTGGAGAGTTCAAAAAACAGTCGCGGATGTCCGGCGGCAATCAGATCGTGATTGACATCTCGGCCAGGCCCGCCGACATGGCAATCGGCGCAGACGTTCGCGCGCGTGAGCACGTCCTTCAGATCGCGGTATCCGCGCCGACGTTTGTCGTCGGCCGTGCGCGGCTTCCAGTCGGTGCGGACATGCTCGGTGCGCCAGCGTTCGGCGGGGCCGTGACACTGCTCGCAATCGACGCCGGCGAGCGGGACTAGTCCGGAAACCGAGCTCAACTTGGAGTCGGTGCTGGTTGCCGGTGAGTGGCAGTTTAAGCAGACGGCCGATTCGTGTGCCGGCTTCGGCAGCTTGAGCAGCTCAGCCATCTGTCGCGAGAGATCGTTTCGCAGCACCGAGTACGCTCGCGAATGTGGATCGCGCGCGGCCCAGATCGGGAATTCCGAGCCGACGAACTTGTGTCCGGCGAGTCCGCCGTGACACGCGGCCGCCGCACACGATGCGCTGCCGACAAGTTTTGGCGGAGCATCTTCGGCGTTTGCGGTTTTGATGCCGGGTAAGGCGAGAATAAAAAGTGCGGATTGCAAAGTGCAAAGTACAAAGTGAAAGACACGCAAGTCCTTCACTCTCACACTTTTCACTTTGCACTCTGCACTCTGCACTCTGCACATCCTCTCACGGAGCGAACGGTCCGTTCCATTTTTCTTTCGTCGGGTCGTGATAATCGTGGCATTCGATGCACGAGGTTCGAGCGCCGCGGTTCACGGTCGAGAGCAGATCCTTCAACGACTCGATCGGCGGTGACTTCGGCGAAGCGGACTTGTCGCCCGCGTCGCTCTTGAGCCCTGCGAGCCATTCGGCGGGTTGCTGCGAATGACAGGCTCGGCAGATGTCGATCGAGGGGATCAGCACGTCGCCGGTGTTTTTGCTTTGAGCCACTCCTGCGTGGCACGCGGTGCAACTCAGCAGTCGGTGTGGTTTGTGATGGAATTGGCTGTGGACCAGCCAGCGCGAAGGGATGTTGCTCGGCTCGATTTTCCAATCGGCAATTGCTGTCGCGGACTTCGAGGCAACTGATTTGACCTCGTGGCAGTAGCGGCAGCCGCCGGTGGCTTCGTAGCCGAACTGGCTGTGCCGATGCTGTTGAGCAAGCTGCTCGGCTTTGGTGACCTCGTCGAGGACGACCTTGGCCTGGTCCTTGGAGAGTCGCTGGAAGTCGCGGTGACCGGGGAGCGGCCGCGACGGCGAATCGTTCGGAGTTCCGCCTTCCACCTTTCGACTTCCGAATTCCCTCAGCGTGTAAGTTTCGGTGAGGAATCCGCGGACGATGTCAGGCGTTTGATGCGGCACGGCTTGGCCGGGGAAGCGTTCGTGGTCGAACAGCAGCGGGTGGCATTCGCGGCAATGACTCTCGAAAGAGATCGGTTTGAGGAATCGGCCTTCGTGGTCTGGTTCGTGGCAGACTTCGCAACTGCGCGAGAGGTCCGTGAACTTTCGGTCCTTGCCGATCAGGCCGTGGATCAGTTTTCCATTCGCGTCGTATTCCGCCTTGAGATGCGCGGCGTGGTTGAATCGGATACGGCCTCGATCCTGCCAGTGCGGAGCGTCGTCGCCGGGACGCTGGAAGTTTTCGATCGCGCGATTGGCTCCGTGCTTGGCGTGCGGCAGAGGGGCTGTCGTGGCGTCCTTCGTCAGCGCCTTGAGCAAAAAGTCTGGGTGCCCTTCAAGCTGATCGAAACGGGTAACCTGCTTGGCGAAGACCTCGCTCGGGCCGTGAATCGTCTTCAAATCGATGTGGCAGGCGATGCAGTGCCGGCTGCTCGGTTTGGTCAGCATTTCGGCCCCTTCATGTTCCTGATGGCACGCCGCGCACGAAATGTCTCGATGAGCCGGAATCTGGTTGTCGTGATGCTCGCCGATACGGTGGCAGGTCAGACACTTTTTGTTGTCGATCGAGTGAGCATCGTCAGAGAGCGAGATCAGCCGTTGCAGTGGAGCCCAGGTGGTGTGACAGCGCCAGCATTCGTTTTCAAAGAGTCGATGCGACATGGTGACGTCGCCGGCCTGATAGATTTGGTGCTCTCCCTGGAGATGCTGCAACGAGAGCCACAAGAGCGAGCCGACTCCCGCCCACGAGGCCAACCACCAAGCCGTGCGTCGCAGCCGATTCGGCTCTCGATGCACGTTGATGTCCACTCGGTTGGAAAGCTCGCGGCTGGAGCGCTGCATGACGAAGCTCAGAGGTTAGGGGCCACGGAACACTTATCTTCCAAACGGGACAACGCGCAGTGACACGATGACGTGCGCGACAAACAGAACCAACATCGCAATCGACGGAGGAATGTGCAGGATCAACCACCAGTGCAGCCAGCGGTGCAGCCTCAATTGCGTGTTGAACTGCCGACGCTCCTCGCACAGGTCTTCCAATTCTTGAATCGATTCGTGCAACTCGGCCGGCAGATCGGATCGCAACTGCGCGAAGAGTCTCCGAGCGGAGATGCCTTCATCCAACCGATACTGCGGCGACCGGCCAGTGCTCAGGAACGATCGCACGACGCGAATGTGAAAGTCACGCAACTCGGTCAACAGTGCGGGATGAGTCGGCGCGGCGATTTTGGCTGGCGACTTCGATGTCGCGATTGCGACAGGTTTCTCGGAGATTGGCTTTGCAACTACCGCAGGTTTTTTGACCGCCGGAGGTGCAGGCATGTCGGCGGCAGATAATTCTGAGGAGACCAACTTCTCAACGGTGAGCGGCTTGTGAGGCTCCGTCGTTGGATCGGTCGACGAGCCTTTTGCGGCAGCCAGTTTGGCCTGCATTTGTTGCAACGGAGACAGCTTCTTTTCGGGAGTCGGCGCTGCGGGAACCTCGGTGGCAGGCGCGGCCTCGTTCGGCGGTGGAGCCGACTTCGCCGCCATCTTGGCACGCATCTGTTCGAGGGGAGACTGTTTCTTCACTTCAGCAAGTACGGGGGCTTCGGCCGCGGGAGCCGGAGATTCGACAATCGGTTGTGGCGATAGCTTCGCGGTGGTTTTCGCACGCATTTGCTCAAGAGGCGAAAGTTTCTTTTCCGGTTCGGCGGCGGCGGGTGGACTTGGATTCGCGGAGGCCGGCGCGGGGGACTCACCTCCAGCGATTTTTGCGGCGGCTTTTTCACGCATCAATTCGAGTGGACTTTTCGGCTTTGCGGCTGGTGGAGTTGCAGCCAGTGCATTCGGGAGCGTGTCGCCCTCTGAGCCCTCACCCGGCCTTCGGCCACCCTCTCCCGGTGGGAGAGGGGCGGGGTTCAGGGGCGTGGGTTTGGTGGCGATGATTTCAGCGGGAGCGCGAGCAGTTGATTTCTTGCCATCCGCTTCGGGCAGCGGGACGTTGGCGTAGACCTTGGCTAACTCTTTCGGGAAGTCGGACTCACGCTTGAGCACTCGCTGTTGCTTGAGAACTTCCTTGGCGAACGGCTTGAGCGGTTCGTAATCGACGTCGAGCACTCCGGCTTGTTTGGCGACCAATTGGTCGGCTCGGAACTGCATCGTCTGCGACAGGAACGGAATTTGCGCGACCATCGTTTCCAGCGGCACGCGCGTCGTCAGAAATCTCGGAATGACCTGTTGCAACGCGAGACCCGCGAAGCCCGTCAGCACAACCATGCCGAACGAAATCCACAGCAGATTTTCCAGCAGTCCGCCCCAGCCGAAGCCGGCATGAAACAGAATTAGCACGAAGCCGAGACTCCCTAGCCACAAATGTCCGCGGAGCCAAAACTGAGCCGAGCCGACTCGCCAGGTCGGCAGTCGCTTTCGCACGGCCAACAGTGCCGCGAAGATCATGAGTAGCGATCCACAGATGCCAAGGATCAATCCCAGCACGCTACCGCCGGTCGGGCCGTGTATGGACTGTTTTGACATCGCCCAATACGCCGATGCTGCGCTGGTCAGCACTAGCGAACAACCGACAAACCAGGGCTTGTGTGTCCGGTCAATCAGCAAGTTATTTCCTCCCAGTCAGGAAGAAGTCTTGGGCATTGACGCGGATTGCGGCGTCGTGAGGACAAGCATAGACGCAGGACGGAGACTGACTGGGGAGCGAACTGCACAGATCGCAAACGACGGCCTGTTCGGTGATCGACTTAATTTCGGACTCGGCTCCAAGCGCTCGACGCGCCTGATCGCTGAGCTCGACCGGATTCGTCAGCGGGCTCATCTGAATCGAACCGTACGGACACTGGTCAGCACACACGCCACAACCGATGCACCAGTTCTTGATGACGATCTCCCCTTTGTCGCCGCGATTGATCGCTCCGACCGGACAGCCAATCATGCAGACCGGATCCAGACACGAGCGACACGAGATCGGTACCAAAAAGTTCTCGAATCGAGGCCCGTCGAGAAACAGCCGCGTGTGGCCGTCATCGTGAGCCGCCACGCAAGCTTCGACGCACTGATTGCAGCGCGTGCAGCGGTCCAGGTCGACCAGCATCAGCTTCTGACCCTGAATCAGTCCCAGGTGCTCGAATTCTGGAGACTGTGACAACGTGGTGAGGAATGACGAGGCATCAGTCTTCGCCTGTTGGACCGATCGCTGCCTCCGCTGAGCGATGACGGCGTCAACCTTCGCTTTGAGCTTCGGCGACGAGGCGACCAATTCTTGAAATGCCACTTTACTGATCTTCACCAATTCAACACGCGAAGGGACCGCGCCCGTCCGCGAATCGGGAATTCGCTGATTGGCACCCCCATCGGGATGGTCGTAGGCATAGACCGTCGCGCTGCGTGCTTCGCTGGCGATCACGCCCATCTCGCCGAAGTAGTCGCCTCGGCCCAGATAGCTGAGAGTCCGTCGCTGCCCGGCCGTCGCCGCCCGCCGAGGCATGTTGGCGAAGACGTGCTCCAGCAACAGCCGATGGAACGTGCGGACTTCGAGGTCTGACCACTTCTTCGGATCATCCCCGAAATCGTTCATCGCTAACGTGACGGTGATGCTGTCCACTACGATCGCGATATCAGTCATCGTCTTGCCGAATTGCGTGTGCAGTTCTCCCTTGCAGATGAACTCGTTCAATCCGGCGAGGAGTTTGGCCCGATCAACTTCACTGGCGGATTTCGCTGCGACGATCAGACCGGCAGTCTCACGAGTTGACGACGACAGAGCCGCAGCGACCTTTGATGTTAAATCTGAGATTTGAGATTTCAGATCGCCGATCTCGGCCGCCAAACCGGTCCATTGTGTTGTCGAAAACTCAGCCGCGCGAGCCTGCGTCCAGGAGTTGGCGACGACTTTCACCAGTCCGCTGCGAATGACGTAGAACGCCTCAGACAAATCGAATTGCTCGAAGATCAATCCGCCGGTTGGGACTTCCTTCAGCTCGATCGCCTCGCGCAGCTTGCCGAATTCGGCATCGGTCAACTCTTCGAAGATCGACAGCCTGCGGATGTGATTTTCCAAGATGCGCTGCTTGTAAACCGCGTCCATTCGTTCTTTGTACGTCGGGTCGCTGTGCAACATATCGAGCACGTTGCGGAGCATCTCGAGCATGTAGCACTCTTGATCGGCGGCGACCGTTGCCGAGCGCGGCGCACGATTGATGCAACTCATCTCGCCAAACAGATCCCCCTCGTGCAGCGGAGCCATCTTGGTCGCAACGTTGACGTCGGCTCCGTCGATGGCGATCCATTTCGGCAGTTTGCGAGCCAATCGCCGGCCGGTCAGCCAGCGCGCCGCTCGCTGCCACAATGACCCGCGAGCCGCACTCCCTTCCAGATTGACCAAGAGATGCGCGGTCGCACGCTGACGCAGAGCGGCGGTGGTTTTGTTCTCCGGCCGGTCCAGTTCTTCCGCCTGTGGTCGCAGTCGCTGGACCTCGGCGGCATATTCGTGTTCGCGATCCCGCAGATCGTTGTTTGTCATCCGAGCGAACTGCGGATGCAACTCGTCCCGCGAGCGTCCCGCCGCTCGATCCTCCAGCTCTTTGCGAATCACTTTGATCTGCACTTCGCGAAGGTCCAAGACATCCCGCGTCGTCAGAATCGTAAATGCGGTTGCGCCGGCGGCCCCTTGCTGGCACAGCACTCGGCCCGGGTGGCACTTTCGCAGCAGGGTCGAGCCGGGAAACTTCTCGAACGAGGGAGCTTTCTTCAGCGACTCGAAGATCGACAGGACTTCCAACTCCTTGGCCGTCAATAGTTCATCTTCAGGACCGATGGCGGCGGCAACCTGCTCGAATTCGGCCGGAATGTTGGTGACGATCTTTGCCATTTAGTGTTTTCGTTTTGCGTCCTGCGAACATCGGCGACGGAAAATAACGATGGAAAGATATGCCCGCGCAGTATCCGTGTGAAGCAACGGCGGCGACAGAGTTCGCCGATCGCTGGAATGCGCAACAAAAAAACTCTCGACCCCGTGCGGCACAAGATCGAGAGTCAGTAGGCATCCGCCGCGGCGGACTAGAACGTGGGTTTAGTGACGGATCGCCCACACTCTGGCGAGCGTGGCTACGAGTCCGCCTAAATCATGTTGATGACCCGCTCCGCCAAGCCCTTCTCGCCCAGAACAACGATGTTGAGCTTGCCGGTCGAGGTGATCTTCTACAGGACTTCCTGCTCACGCAGGCGCATGAGCGTCGGGTTGTCCTGCAGCAGCTTCGCCGTGTTCGACTGGCTGCGGATCGCGGCCATTTCCTAGCGACGCACGTCGTTTAGCCACCTTCTGCCACGGCTCGCATCTTCTCCAAGCCCAGCTTGGCGACCTCGCGCGGGTCGCGAGACCACAAATCTTCGCGAAATAGCTCCAATGACAACCAGCGGCGGTACCCAACTTGTCGCAGTAGATCGAGATACCGATGGAGATCCATGTGGCCGTCACCCGGCATGACTCGACTGTGATCGTGCTGCTGTTTGCGCGGCGGGGATGACGGCGTGTCGTTGAAGTGCGAGATCGCAATGCTCGCGTTTGTCAGCTTAGCGATCGACTCAAAACCCTTGCCGCCTCTGAAGCAGTGGAACGGGTCGAGCACAATTGTCGCTTGCGGATGCTGCGAGTGTTCGACGACTTCGATCGCCGCGTCGATGCTGTTGATGTCGTCCACGAAGCCGAGGTACTCGAACGCCGGTTTGACTCCTATCTTGAGTCCAAGATCGAGCAGTTCGGCATACTTTGCGCCGACAAAGGCGCGATCACAGGTTCCCGGAGGCGGGCCGGCGATGATGTGCTTCGCGCCGACGGCGATGGATTGTTCCATGCGGCGTTTGCATTCGTCGAGTTCGCTTTTCCGCACCGAGTCGTCGGGCTCGGCCCAGCCTTTGAGATAGATCGTCGTCGGTACTTCGAGACTCTGATCGTTGACTGCCTTGCGGATGTCGGCGAGTTGGCCTCCTTTCGACAGGTGCAGGTCGATATCGTCGTGCCACAGTTCGATGGCTGAGTAACCGACCTCGCCCGCGATGCGAATCTTGTCGAGGATTGGCGTCGGCCGGATCGTGCTGGAGTTCAGGCAGTAGATGAAGTCAGACATGGTGGTGAGCCGATTGCGTGAGGAATGAAGCGCGACCGCTAATGGACAGCCGCGAAGTGGATGACACGCTATCGCGGATGTTGCAAGTCGGCAAACGCTGGAAGGCGTGTTGGCAGGACGATAGGGGTAGGATGATGAAGACTGGGGCAATGATTTGCTGGTTAATGATCCTGCTGCCGTTCGTGCTCTTGGCAAACGAACCAGACAAGAAGACGGATGCTGAGGGTCTCTTTCGCGTGCGGGATGATCGACCGGTGTTGCCGGTGACCGTTGAGCAGTTGAAGAAGCTCGGCATCGAGGTCTTCGAGTCGAAGCGGCTGAAGTTGTTCAGTGACATTGATCCCGTCAACGCAAAAACATTGCCGCCACTCGTGGATCTGGCTTACGTCGCCTGGGAGGAGTACTTCGGCAAGTTGCCGCCGGCGCGCGACGAATCTGCATTTCAGATCAACGGCTTTCTGATCAAGGATAAATCCAAGTTTGAGGAGGCCGGCCTGCTGCAAGCCAACCTGCTTGATGAGTTTCACGGGCGGCAGGTGGGCTATCAGTTTTGGATGATGGACCAGGCAACGGATTACTACCGCCGCCACTTGCTGCTGCACGAGGCGACGCACGCTTTCATGTGGGCCATTCCGAATCTCAAAGTGCCGAATGCATACATGGAGGGGATGGCCGAGTATTTCGGCACGCATCAGTTGGTCGGTGGCAAGTTGCAGGTGCGATTGATGCCGTTCAATCGGTCGGACTTTCACGGCCACGACCGATTGTTCCTGATGAGGCGGGATATGAAGCAGCGCGGCAGCCCAGAGTTGTTCGACATCATTGACTGGAAGCCGGCGACCTTTCAGGCCCTCAATGAGTCCTACGCCTGGGCTTGGGGGCAGAGCATTTTCTTTGAGGAGAACCCGCGCACGCGAAAACGGTTTCGCAAGCTGGCGACATCGCTGGCTAATCCAATCGCCTGGCGCACGTTCGAACTGGATTTGAAGCCCGATCTGCCAGAGATCGTCACGGAATGGAACCTGTTCGCGGCGGACGCTTGGGAGGGCTTCGATTTCCAGAAGTCCGCGATCGAGTTTCACGAAGGACAGATGCTGACCAAGCCGCAGCGAACCGAGGTCCACGCTGGTCGAGGTTGGCAATCGAGTCGCGTGCTGGTTGAAAAAGGGCTGCGTTATGAGCTTGTCGCGACTGGCCAGGTCACGCTCGCTGAGAAGCCTAAGCCCTGGATCAGCGAAGCGGATGGAATCACATTCCGCTACCACAACGGCCGACCGCTCGGTCAATTGCTGGCGACGATTCGGCCGGCGATGAAAGCTGACGGAAAACTCGAACCGATGCTCGATGTAAAGCCGATCGGCAATAGGTCGGTGTTCGAGGCTCCGCGGTCGGGAACGCTTTACTTGCGGCTCAACGATCATCCCGGCGAATTGGCCGACAATCGCGGCAGCGTGACGGTCGAGATTCGCGAGGCGAAGTAAACGAGCGCCACGTTCACCATTCTTCGCCCTTCATTCTTCGCCGTCACTTTTGAGATCAGTCAAGCGGCTGGCAGAAAATGAAGTGCGAAAGATTCGGACACGAAGTCCTCACCGGGATGACCGCAGTCGAATTTTACTTTTTCGGCGGCAGCGCTTCGAAGACTTTCGGCACCTCGGTCTCGTTGATTGAGCGATAGCCTTTGCTGAACTTGACCTTCGTTCCGTCGGAGACGACGACGGTGATGTCGGCGTCGGGGTTGATTCCCAAGTTTTCGGGGCCGGTCTTCGCACCAGGGAAGACGGACCAAGCAGTGCGTTCCGTTTTCAGTGATCCGAACGCCTTCGGCAAGTAATCCTTCGACTTGGCTGCATCGTCGGTGAGCCAGACAGCGACGATGTCCACGTCGGTGCGATCGGCTTTGAGTTTGTCGTCGAGCACCTTGATAAACCGCGCCATCGGCCGAGAAAACTTGTCAGCCAGTACAAACACGAAGATGGTCGGTTTGTCTTTGCGTTCAGTGACGAAGTCCAGTTCTTTGCCGGAGGATTCGCCAGCGACGACGGCGACTTTGAACTTCTCAACCGCGTTTCCTTCGCCCGGCCCCGAGACAACATCGGCCCACGCAAGGGAGGAACTCAGCACGATCGCAAACACGAGCAAAACGATTTGACGCATGACTGGCCTCCTGAAATCGCGTTGGGATGGGCGGCCTCACGGCATGTCGATTCGGTGGCAGCAGAAGGGTGGTCAGTATAACTGCCACAATCGGGTGACTCGACATACAACCAGTTCGCGATCTCGCGGGCAAGCGGAATTGGGGATCAGGCTTGAGGCAAACTGGCTGAGTGCCAATAATGCCAAAGATCAAACACAGCCGATATGAACTTGGCTGATGACTCATTCCAACCTGCCTCGTGGCGAACCGCCTGGTTCGTCCGCCACTGCCCGCCAACTTCGGAGAGCGATTATGTTGAAGATTGATGCAGGCTCTGCCCCGAACCCGTATTGCGATGGCCTGACTCGCCGCAGCTTCGTCCAACTGGGCGTTGCTGGCATGGCGAGTGCCGGCCTGGCCGACGTCCTGCGAGCCAAGGCGATGTCCGCCGAGACACGCAGCAAGAAGGACACCTCGGCGATTTTGATCTGGCTGGACGGCGGGCCGAGCCACCTCGACTTGTACGACATGAAGCCAGACGCCCCGTCAGAGGTTCGCGGCTTGTGGCGACCGATCCCGACCAATGTGCCAGGGATCGAGATCACCGAGCTGTTTCCGAAGCAGGCCAAGGTTGCCGACAAGTTCTCGATTGTCCGATCGCTGCATCACGACACCGGTGACCACTTCGCCGGCGGGCACCGGATGCTGACGACGAAGGACATGAATGTTTCCGGCGCGCAAAACGCCGGTAAGTTTCCCGGCTTGGGTTCGATCATCGCTCGCGAGCGTGGTTCGCGGCATCCGTCGATGCCCAGCTACGTCGCGGTCCCGTACGCCGCGAGCATCGGACTCGTCCCCGGTTACTTCGGCGGTAATTTCCTCGGAGTGCAGTACGATCCGTTCCAACCGGGTGGCGATCCGAATGCCGTGAATTACTCCGTGCAGAATCTGAATCTCGCGCCGGGCATGAACATCAACCGACTGGAAAGCCGCCGCGAATTGAATCGAGTGCTGGATCAAATCCCGCGCACGGTCGAGCGGCGCGGGTTGTTCACCGCGATGGACCAATTCGATCGAGACGCCTTCGATTTTGTTTCCGGCTCGCGTGCTCGCAAGGCATTCGACATCGGCCAGGAGGATCCGCGACTGCGAGACAAGTACGGCCGGCAGAATTGGGGTCAGAGCACGCTGCTGGCTCGCCGACTGGTCGAGGCCGGTTCGACGTTCGTGACGGTTCATTACGGCGGATGGGATCATCACTGGAATCTGAAAGAGGGGATGGACAACTACCTGCCGATGGTCGATACGGCGGTGTCGTCGCTACTGACCGACCTCGATGAGCGCGGGATGCTCGACACGACGCTCGTGATTCTGTGCGGCGAGTTCAGTCGCACGCCGAAGATGAATGACGGCGGCAACGGCGGACCGGCAGGCAGCATGGGAACGCCGGGCCGTGATCACTGGGGCAACTCGATGTTCTGCCTGCTGGCGGGTGGCGGGATCAGGAACGGCCAGATCGTCGGCTCGACCGACAAGAACGGCACTCGTCCAGCAACGCGAGCGGTGCAGCCGACGCACATTCACTCGACGATCTACAACTGCCTCGGCATCGACCCGCATCTCTCGGTGCTCGATCACGCGGGCCGTCCAATTCCGGTGCTCGAAGACCCGTCGCCAATTCACGAATTGCTGGCGTAGGTCAGGCTTTCTAGCCTGACCTGAATTGGCAAACCGACGTCCACCGTGGATCGGGTCAGCCTGGAAAGGCTGACGTACATCACCACGCGATGACTTTGATCGTGCTGCCGGCTGCATAGGTTTGATCGCCAACGGGAAACAGTGCCATCGAGTTCGCGGCGACAGTCGCTCGCAGATCGCTGGAGCCGACCCACGGGACAGCAGTGACGATCGGGCCATCCGATTGCCATTCGAGTCGCGCGGGTTGATAGGTCGGCCGGTCCCCTTTGGTCGTGTGTGGCTGAGTGAGCCGCGCTGACACCGCGAGCGGTTCGGCGGGCGAAACTCCCATCAGGCGGCGGAGCGACGGGCGCACGAAGAGTTCGAAGCAGACGAGGCTGCTGACCGGATTTCCTGGCAGGCCGAAGACCAGAACTCGTTCGGTCGGTGTCCGGTCGAGAACGCCGAACCACAGAGGCTTGCCCGGTTTGACGTTCACCTTGTGGAAGATTTGTCGCACCCCGGCAGATGCCAATTCGGAGGGGACGAGGTCTTTCTCGCCCATCGACACGCCGCCGGAGAGCACGAGGACATCCGTGTGCAGCCCCACTTCGATGCGTTCGCGAAGATGAGCGCGCTCGTCGCGTGCGATTCCCAACGGCACCGGTTCGCCTCCCGCGCGGCGAATCTGGGCGCAGAGCATCATCTCATTCGAGTTGCGAATCTGACCCGCTGCGGGCGTTTGCCCGACAGGGACAAGTTCGTCGCCAGTGGCCAACACTGCGATTCGCGGACGCCGTCGCACGATCACTCGCGAGCGACCACACTCCGCGATCGCTCCTAATTCTTGCGGCCGAAGTTCCGATCCCGCCGCGACAACCAAGTCGCCGAGCTTGGTCGATGCTCCGCGCCGCAGGATGTTCGTGCCTGGCTTCCAACTCGTGACGTGGATCGGAACCGAAACGAGCGGCATGCCATCCGCACCGATTCTTTGCGACGTGTGCTCCACCGGCACGACCGCCTCGGCCCCGACGGGAAGTGGGGCACCCGTCATGATCTGAATCGCGGCTGAGCGATCGAGCGATCGAGTCGGCATCTGTCCGGCAGAGACGGTTTCGATGACGGGCAGCGGTGCCGTGCAATCAGCCAGCCGCACGGCGAAACCATCGACCAGTGACTTGTCGAAGGGGGGCGAGTCGGCATCGGCGTGAACATCCTCGGCCAAGACGAGACCCAATGCGTCCATCAACGGGATCGCTTGCGGTTCAAACAGCGCGGCTTCGTGCAGCACCGCGGCCACGGCTTCAGAGACTTCCATCATGATTCGTGCGACTGACCGCTGAGGGTTTAGGAATCCGAAACAGGCTGATCAAACTCAATGCCCACGCGATTGGTACCCAGATTCCCAGCGCAAACAAGTCCACGCTTGCATGAGTTGCGCTGGCTGCCGCGAAACCGATGACGACGCTGAGCAATAGCAGTCCCTGCGACACCCACCACGACGCGCGGTCGCGGCTGCTCATCCCGCCGGCCGTTCCGAGCACGAACAGCACGGCTGCGAAATCCCACAGGGGCAGCCACGTCGACAGATCAGCCTGCATGATTGGTCTCCGTCGTGGTTGGCTCGCGACTCGTTCGGCGGCAAGCCGTGGCGGCGACAACCAGCATCAGTGAGCCAAGTCCCAACGCGATGCGTTGCTCGCGCGAGGCGACATCCGCCACCTGTTTGGCCGATTTGTCGTCATCCAGTTTCACGGACCAGTTGGTCCGTTCCCAAGCATTTCGGAGCGCCGTCGCTCGCGGCCAGGCAGAGTATCGTGAACTGCGAGTCTTGCGTTGGGCTTCATTCGCGATGACGTGTTGCCACGTTCCAAGCAACAGCAGCAAGAGCAACGCCGAGACAGTCAGCACGATCGCTGGTTCGCGCGGTGACTCGCCGTCCTCAGGCGAAGGATCGGCGACGCGAGTGCGTGTCGAACTCCACTGAACCAGCGCGATGCCGGAAGTCAGCAGCACCAGCAGAAGTAACGCCCAATTCCAAGCATATGCAACGGCCAGCGAACTCGCGCCAATGATGGCCGCGATCACAAAGTATTGGTTCCGACGAGCACTCGACTCGGCGATGACGGCTTTCGCAGCGGCCACGAGTCCGATTCCGCAGGCCGTCGACAATGAGCCGCTCCTCCAAAAACTCGGACGAGCATCCCTCGGCAACCCCGTCACTGCATCAATCCAGCGGAACAGCAGTAGGCTGACCGCGATTCCCAGCAACACATGCCCGACGAGATTGAACCGCCTCGTTCGCTCGACGTTTTCAGCATCGACGACGGCCGAACGCAACACGATCACTGCGACGGAACCGAAGAGCACGATGGCTGCGGAAACTCCATCGAACAGCGGCTCGCCCATCGCCTGCACCTTTGAGGAACGCTCGGTTCAATCCGAACACAGAGGTCGTGTCTATCGGAGTCCTGCCGGAATCGCAACCCGTAGCGAGTCAGATGACAGGGCAGGCTAATGGTTCAATCTACGAAGGTGCTTAGCCTTGTAACCCGGAACGTCAGCGAGGGCGTTCCAGAACGCGAGGATACGCAGGCTTCGGTGAAGCACTCGCCCTGGCTGACACTTCGGGTTACGAGACGCCGATGGAGAAACCAGCCAGCCGTACGTCAGAAGAGTCGTCGTTGTCCATTGCTCGGTGTGGGGTGCTTGAAGAACCGTGTTTCGAGCGGCGGGACGGTTCGATCGAGATGGTACTTCTTGGCGAAGACTCGAAACGTCTGCGCGATCTGTTCGGCGATCTGTCCTTCGCCGAGCCGGCGTCGTCCAAATTGCGAATCATTCATTGCACCGCCGCGACACTGCCGGATCAGCGATTCGATCTTGTCTTTCTTGGATGGCAGAGCCTTGGCCAACCAATCGGTGAAGACCGGCCGCACGGTCAGCGGCAATCGCAACAGGACGTAGGCCGCCATGACCGCGCCGGCCTCCTTCGCTGCTTGCAGGATTGCTGGGATTTCGATGTCGTTCAGGCCGGGAATGACCGGCCCAATCATCACCCCCGTCTCGACGCCGGCTGCGGATAACTCTGTGATCGTCCGCAGTCGCGCCGCCGGAGAACTGGTGCGCGGTTCGAGCGTCCGAGCAAGTTCCGCATCGAGTGTCGTGATGCTGAGTAGCACACGCACCGTCCGCAGTTCGGCCATCGGTTGCAACACGTCGAGGTCTCGCGCGACCAGGGCGTTCTTCGTCACGATGCCAATTGGCTGACCGCACTCGGCCGCGACTTGCAGGCAGCGGCGAGTCAGCTCGAACCGCCGTTCGGCCGGTTGGTAGCAGTCGGTCACTCCGGAGAACGCGATCCACTCCGGCTGGTATTCGTCGCGAGCCAGCCAGTCGTGAAGTAACTCCGGCGCGCGTTCTTTCACGAGGATGCGGCTCTCGAAATCGAGTCCCGCGTTGAAGCCGAGATACTCGTGGGTCGGCCGCGCGTAGCAATAGGCACAGCCGTGCTCGCAGCCTCGATACGGATTCACGCTGTAGCGAAACGGGATGTCCGGGCTGTCGTTCTCGCTGACAATCGACCGTGAGTGATCGACCAAAAACTGCGTCTTCACCGGCCGCTCGTCGGCCGAGTCGTCCTCCGCGAGATGTTCCCAATCGCGCTCAGCATGTACGGCCTCGAACCGATTCGGCGGATCGGCCTGAGCGCCCCGGCCGTGACGTTCGAGTTCTGGCGACATTACCGAGACCTCCGTGGCAGACGTCGATGGCCAGAGTTATTCTGCCACCAACCGCTCCAACACACTGATCTTCACGAGGTTTGCCATGACTTTCAACAACGTGGTCGTCACCGTCAAAAACGAACACGACGTTCCCGAAATCCGCTCGTTGCTGCTGGAACAGACGCGGCTCTCCCGCCTGGAACCGGGTTGCGAACGCTTTGAACTGTATCAATCACAAACGGACTCGAAAGTTTTCATTCTGGTCGAACGCTGGAGTTCACCGGATGCCCTCGACCAACATCGGCTCGCGAAGGCGTACACGGAAATCTACAAGCCCAAAGTGCTGCCGAAGGTCGATCGCACACCGTACCCGTGCGACTTGCTCGAACCGTAATCGCCGAGACCGTTGGTGGCGTTTCCGATGCCATCACTCAGTTGATCCCGCAAGAAGAGACCGCTCGGACCAAAACGAGTACGCCACCAGCATCCCCGTTCCCGTGACCAGAAACACGTCCGCGAAATTGAACACGGGCCACGGCCAATTGCCGAACGTGAAGAGCAAGAAGTCCCGCACGGCTCGATACGGCTGCCCAGTCTCGGCATTCATGTAGCCGTACAACCCCAGTCGGTCATACAGATTGCCGAGCGTCCCGCTGAGCACCAAGCACAGAGCCACCGTCAGCCAATTGCTCCGCCCGGCCGACGTCTTCAGCAAGCAAAACGTGATGACCACAACCGCCACGACGCTCAATGCGGCGAATAGCCAGGTCAGACCCTGGCCGACACCCCACAAGGCTCCCTCGTTGAAGCTGGTGAAGAGTTGAAACGTCGAGAGTCGCCCGAGCCACTGATGCTCTGGTCCCGACTGGTGTGGGAAGCCCAGCCGATCGAACACCGCCGACTTGGAATACAAATCCCACCACACGCACACGACCGTCAACGGCAGGATCAGGCCCAGCCTTCGAAAGTTGAACGGCGTTGTGCAAGTCGAGGTGGATTGTGGCTCGTCCATGAATTCCTCCAAGCCGGAACCGTATGGTTCTCGCCGCGATCAACGCTAGTCGAATTCCGATTGGCAACGACGGCTCAGTTGCCACGATGCCCCCAGACTTGAAACGAAAAAACCCCGGCTGATTTGGCCGGGGTTGTCTTGTTCTCACGACTTTTCTGCTCACTGGCCCTAGCCGGCTGGTGGTTCAGAGATTTTCCCGCGTGCTTTGAACGTCACCGGCATCGGCCGCCCATTGACCGTGATGGTAAATTCCTCGGCGAGATCTCCAGGTTTGTCCGGAGCAGTGATTGTCATGGGCAAGACATGCACCAGAGCGGCGTTCTGAGGCAGACGAACCTTGAACAGGCCGTTGTCAGAGTCGCATTCCACCTTGTCGATTTGGAAGGGCTGACGTCCCTTGATGACAACGTTGAACTGCTTCGCCTCGCCCGGCTTCATCACGCCCAGGGACACGATCGCGGGAGTGACCGTCACATCCGCTTCCACATTCGCCTCAACCAGCAACGGGACTTGCGGGCTGGTCTGATCGTCGGTGATCAGCGTGAGTTGCTCGCGAACGGCTCCGGGCGGGGTGCTCGGAGCCAGCGTCACGACGATGTCGTAATCGACCCGACCGTTGCCGCGAACGGTCTCAACGGCTTTCGCGACGACCGATTCGCTGCGGCTCTTGATCTCTTTGACTTGCCAATCGTTGCGACCGGCGTACTGCAACTTGATGGTGCGCGTCGCTTCCTTGCCATACTCCACCGCCCCGAAATTGACCGAACCGGGATCGAAAACTACGTCCGTTCTAATGTACGCGGTGATCGGAATACGAACCTCTTGATTCAGCGGAGCATCAAATGTGATGATGACGTTCGAGTCTTTTCGGTGGGTGAACTTGCGGGTATCCATCGTGACTTCGATGTAGCCGTCTTCGAGGCTTTCCAACGACGTCTTGCTGGGCTTACCGGCCGAGCAACCGCAGGTCGTACGGACATCAGCGATGTGAACCGCCTGTTTGTAAAGGTTCGTGATCTTCACCCGGGCTACCGCATCCGAGCCGCGGGCCACGACACCAAAGTCGATGGTCCGTTGATCGAACATCTTCTCGGCCCAGTTCAATTCCTGAGCCGACGCCGAAGCGGTGCAACACACTCCGAAAATCAACGCCAAACACAAGCGGGGCAGATGGGTATTCAACATCATGGTCACTCGCTCCAGGTGTACGACGTGGTCCAACCCGACGCCGCGACTACAAAGACGGCTCACGTAACCTCCTGGTGAGCGACAAACGACGACCCTCGTGGGAGGGAGAGACGACACACAACCCAATCGCGGGGTGCATCGCGAACGGCGGCCGGCTGGACCAAAGCTCCAGGGAAGGACGCCACTTCGATGCCTGTCTCCATCGGCAGATTCTGCCGCGCGAGGTTAGTTGTGCTTTCCGGAAAAGTCAACGAGTGGTTTTCTGCACCGCTCAACCCTTGCGCGACCCGCAAGGTCGACTCAACCGGATGGGTCGGTGTCGGCAATCAACTCCTCGCCTGGCCAACATTCGGTCGGACTGCTAGCCGCGATACGACGCAAAATGCGTTCTCCAACGATCAAGATGAGGAACGCAGAAACGATCGGCATTCCCACGCCGACCACCCCAACGAACAGGACAGCCGCACCCTGATTGTTGCCGTTCTGAGCTTGGCGTTGCATCCCGTCAATTCCCGAAAACAGCAACATGATCCCGATCAAAAACAGAACGACGAAAAGTCCCGCTCCCGAACCAACCAGCATCAACATCAGTCGATTTTCACCGGGTCGACGTCGAATACTGGGACGAGGAGGCCATTCGTTCTGGCGTCGTGAATCAGAGATGCTCCCGGAAATCCAAACTTTGACGCGACGATACCAGGCCGAGACAACCGACAAAATTGTGAGCAGCGTGGCCGCGACGAAACTCATGATCCACATTCCCACGCACGCCATGACTTCCGGTGGCATTTCCGGACCAGCGTTGGGCCCGCGCGCCTGACGAGCCGCTCCACCCTCCGTAGCGACCAGAAACATGATCGCGACAAACATCAGCCCGAAGCTCCACAAGCAGACACGCCACATCCCGCTCGCAAAATAGAACAACGAGCAGACTTCTCGACGTCGTGGAATCGGATCGCACCGCCGCAGCCAAAACGAAGTCCGAAAGTCGTTCCAGCCGAATTTCAAGCACAAGACGCTGACACCGACCGCCGGATGTGCGGTCATCTCCGTGACAACAAACGCGATGGACAAGATCAGCCACCAAGGTAGATGCGCGAACAACCCTCCAGAATTTGGCGGCTCGATCTCGAACACTTCGTCCGGACGAGAGTCGTTATTCACGATCAGGTCTTCGCGTAAAACGCATTCGCCGATGCCACGCTCGCACCTGGCGAGAGTTTGTAGCCGCGATCCAAGAGACAACGCTCCAGGGCAGCCAGGAACAGCAGTACGTTGCGCGGCGAACTGGCTTCGCCCATCAGGCCGATGCGCCACGTCTTGCCTTTCATTGGGCCGAGTCCGCCGCCGATCTCGATGCCGAAGTCGTTGAGCAACTGGCCGCGCACGGCCGCGTCGTCGATACCCTCTGGAATCAAGACAGCATTGAGCATCGGCAACTGCTGGCCTTCGGCGACCGCGTACTTGATGCCGATCGCGGCGAGGCCCGCCTTCAGCGCCTTGTGATTCTTTAGGTGCCGAGCGTGCCGCGCTTCCAAACCTTCTTCCAGCACAAGCCGCAGCGCTTCGTGTAGCCCGTAGTTCATGTTGATCGGAGCTGTGTGGTGGTACGCGCGTGACTGCCCCCAATAATTGCGGACCATCGTCAGGTCGAGATACCAACTGGCGATCTTCGTCTTGCGAGCCTCAATCGCCGCGACGGCTCGCGGGCTGAAGGTCACGGGCGCGAGCCCCGGAGGACAGCTCAAGCACTTTTGTGTGCCACTGTAGACGGCATCCAATCCCCACGCATCCACTTCGAGCGGCACTCCGCCCAACGAGGTCACGCAATCGACTAGCAGCAACGCTCCGGCGTCATGCACGACCTTCGAGATTTCTTCGAGCGGCTGCCACGCTCCCGTCGAGGTCTCGGCATTGACGATGCCGACGACTTTGGGCTGCACCTTTTTCACAGCATCGGCAATCTCGGCGGTCGAGAATATTTCTCCGAACGGTCGTTCGAGGATCGTCACCTGCGCACCGCAGCGAGCGGCGACATCGGCCATGCGTCCGCCGAACACTCCGTTGACGCAGACGACCATCTTGTCGCCCGGTTCGATCAGATTCACCACGCATGTTTCCATGCCCGCGCTGCCGGTGCCGCTGACGGCCAGTGTCAGCTCGTTGGTCGTGCGGAAGACTTGCCGCAGCATCGCCTGCATCTCGTTCATGATTTGCAGGAAGTACGGATCGAGATGCCCGACGGTCGGCGCGGCGAGTGCGGACCAAACTCGCGGATGAATGTCACTAGGGCCGGGGCCCATCAGAATGCGTCGAGGCGGATTCACAGCGGCGGGAATCGGAGTCGTCATGGTGTTCGATCTTCGTTGGAGTTGGCGAGGAAAAGTCGCGCGGCATTGCAGCGAACGTGGGTCAGGTTTTCAACCGGTCAATCGTGGCTGAGGCGTCTCGCCTCAGTTCCGACGCGAGACACGCCGGCCACGACTAAAACAACGTCCCTTGGCTGGGCGGCTCCGGCGGCGTTGGGATCGCGATGCCGAGATGGGTCAGCGCGGCACTCGTCACGACTCGGCCGCGCGGGGTACGTTGCAAGAAGCCGACTCGCAGCAGGAATGGTTCGATCTCGTCTTCGAGCGTGTCTGTCGGACAGCTCATGCTGTGAGCGATCGCGGTCAGACCAGCCGGGCCACCCGCGAAGATGTTGATCAGGGTCAGCAAATACTTGCGGTCGAGTTCGTCCAGGCCGACGTGATCGACTTCGATCATTTCGAGAGCCAGCTTGGCAACGCCTTCTGTGATGCGGCCTTTCGCTCGGCTATCGGCATAGTCACGGCACCAGTACAGCAGATTGTTCGCTTTGCGCGGCGTGCCGCGGCTCCGTTTGGAGATCTCGGCCGAGGCGGCTGGTTCGATCTCGCTCCGTAGTTTGCGAGCGTTGCGATTCACGATTTCAGCGAGGTCGGCGTCGTCATAAAAATCGAGATGCAGTCGATTCACGAAACGGTCACGCAGCGGAGCGGTCAGCAGGCCGCTCCGTGTCGTCGCGCCGATCACCGTGAATTTTTTCAACGGCATGTTGATCGTCCGAGCGTTCATCCCTTCGCCGAGCGAGATATCGACTCGGAAGTCTTCCATGACCGGGTACAGGAATTCCTCGACGGTCGGCGGAAGCCGATGAATCTCGTCGAGAAACAGCACCGAGCCGAATCCGGCGTTCGTCAGATACGGAAGCACGTCTTTCGGAGCCGTTAGCGCGGGAGCGGACGCGATTTGAAAATCGACGCCGAGTTCTTTCGGGATCACCGTCGCGAACGTCGTCTTGCCGAGACCCGGTGGGCCGTCGAACAGCAAATGGCCGAGCGGTTCGTTGCGCTTCTTCGCGGCGTCGAGCATGATCCGCAGACGCTCGACCGCCTTCCGCTGGCCGACGACGTCGTCGAGTTTTTGCGGACGGAGTTCTTCGTCGTGCTTGTCGTCGTCGGGACGGAACTCAATCGCTGGCGGCTTGCGCGGCGGTTCGTCGTCCGGCAGATCGTCGCCGTTGATGATTCGTTGCCGCGCCATGCCACTCGACTCCGTTCACGCTGACGTCAGCTCATCCGGCAGGTTCACGTTCGTGGTCACGGTCTGCACATCGTCCAGGTCTTCGAGAGCCTCGATGAACTCCAGCACCAGCTTGCCGGTTTCGACGTCGGTATCCACGGTCGTGCTCGAAATCCGTTGAATTTCCGCGACATCGGTTGGGATCTTCGCCGCTTCGAGCACTTCGTTGATCTGCTGAAAGAGGCTCACTTCGCAGATGATCTCGAAGGACTCGCCCACCTTTTGCACATCATCGCCGCCGGCTTCGAGAACGATCTCGAACAAGCGATCTTCTTCGACATTCTGAGCCGGAACGACGAACACTCCTTTGCGAGTGAACAAGTACCCGACGCAACCGGTGCTGCCCAGATTTCCGCCGTGAACTTTGAAAACCTCGCGGACCTCGCCGGCAGTGCGGTTGCGATTCTCGGTCAAAATGTCGCAGAGCACAGCCACACCGCCCGGAGCGTAACCTTCGTAGACCATCTCTTCGTACTGCTCGTCGCCGGATTCACCGGTCCCCTTCTTGACAGCACGCTCGATGTTTTCCTTGGGCATGCTGTTCTTGCGAGCTTTGTCGAGGGCATATCGCAGCGCGAGGTTGCTCGTCGGATCGCCGCCGCCGTTGCGAGCGGCCACGATGATCGCTCGGCTGAGCTTGCCGAACAGCTTGCCCCGCTTCTTGTCTTGAGCACCTTTCCGGATGGCGATGTTCGCCGAATGAGAATGTCCTGCCATGTGTCGAGAATCGTCTTCGTAGGGTGGGTCGAGTCATCGAGACCCACCAGTTTTAAATATGGGGTGAATGGTGGATCTCGCGGACTCGACCCACCCTACGACTATTTTTGCTTCAACTTTTCTTCGATCTTTTCGATCAACTTTTGATCAGGAGTCTTATCTGCCTTCGCGTCCTTAAGCGCCTTCTGCCAGTTCTCGATTGCTTTGTCCTTTTGACCGAGTGCGTGTTGGCAATCGCCCAGATGATCGAAGATTGTGGCATCCGTTCCGCGCGGAATTTGGACCGCTTTCTCCAAAAATGGAATTGCCTCGGCCGGCTTGCCGAGCTTAAACAAGACCCAGCCCATACTGTCTTGGTAGGCGGCGTTGTCAGGTTCGGCTTTCAACGCCTTCTCGATCATGCCGCGAGCTTTTTCGAGATGCTTGCCTTGGTCGGCGTAGAGGTAGCCAAGGTCGTTGTTGACCGAAGGATCATCCGGGGCTTCGACGAGAACTTTCTCCAGGATTTCTTCGCCCTTGCGGATGTCGCCCTTCTGAACGTGGATGTTGGAAAGGCTGAACTGGCACTGCCGCGAGAGGCGATGGCCGGGGTTCTTTTCGATGAATTTCTCGAACAACGGCACCGCTTGGTCCCACTGGTGAGCGTGGTAGTGAATCCACGCCTCTTGGAAGAGGAACAGCGGATTGTCTTCACCGGCAAGCTTGCGGCCCTCGGCGATCGCGGCCAACGCGCCGGCGGTGTCTCCCGCCATCTCGCGAGCTTGAGTCTGCAAGAACCAAAACGCCGCGCGATTGTTTTTCAGTGTGGGTTCGTTGATCGCGTCGTCGAGCACTTTGACTGCCTCGCCAAACTTGCGAGCTTCCAGCAACATTCGAGCGAGTTCGTCGTACAAAGTGGCGGCTCGGTCGCGACGAAGCTTGATGCCCAAGCGATAGAACTTCTCGGCCGGATCGTACAGCTTGTTCTGCGTTGCAATCTTGGCGAGCAGCACGCTGCTGGCGAAATCGAGCTTCGGCGAATCTCCTTCCGATTGTTTCGCACCGACCTCCAACAACCCGGCGACAAGCTTTTCGTCCGCGCCGACCGCTTGCAGTTCGCGTTCGAGGTCTTCGGCCGCCTTCTCTAGTTCCGACTCGCTTGAGAATGCCTGTGAGAGCGCTTGCAACAGCTCAGCCGGTTTGTTCTGGCGGCGGTACAGCGCGGCAAGTCCGATGTAGCCCTCGATTCCCTTTTCGCGTTCGAGCGTCTTTTTGAATCGTGCTTCCGCATCGTCGAAACGATTCGCCTCGACATATTGCCGGGCGAGGAAGAATTGCAGTGTCTGGTTGTGCTGATCCTTTTCGGCGAGTTGTTCCAATCGCGAGATCAAGTCGTCCGATTTGCCTTGAACCTTCAAGACATCGGCCAGCAGTTGATACGCCGCTTTCCCTTTCGATTGCAGTTGCGCATCAAAGTAGGTCTGCAAATGTTCGAGCGACTTGTCGGGCCGCTCGGTCATCAAGTAGGCCTGCGCCAGACTGAAGCTGATGTTTCCTGGCTTCGTCTTCTTCGCGGAGGCGGCGCGTTCGAGCGCGACGATCGCGCGATCCGGCCGCTTAGCTTCGAGGAAGACCTGACCGATCGCCTCGTAGGTCGTCCGCTGATGTTTTTCGAGCTCCGACTTCATCTGGAAGTCGAGATGAAACTTCTCCGGGTTGGTCTTGGCGTCAAAGACGACTTCGAAAGCGTCGGCGGATTTCTCGACCTGGCTGGTAATGAGGTACAAAAATGCGAGGTCGCGCATGATCGCGACGTACTGGCCGGTCAACTTGTCGAGCTTGGGCGACCGCGAAGCTTGTTCGATCAGCCGAATCGCTTCGGGAACTTTGTCTTTAGTCGCCAGATTGATCCCGACTCGTTGCAGCAACAGAAAATCGTCGGGTGTGAGTTCGACCGCCTTCAGGGCATACTTCATCGCCTTGTCGGCCTCGTTTAGCCCGAACGCCAGCGGGATCAACGCGCGATAGACCTCGACCGCACTGGGGTCGATCTGCACAGCTTTTTCATAGGCTTCGAGAGCAGCCTTGAATTCCTCACGCTGCTCGAGGAACCGGCCCTTCATGAACCAGCCCATCGCGTCGATGCGTTTTTGTCCGTCGGCGTCCCGTTCGCGAGCGGGCTTGAATTTTTCAGTCTTCTCAGGCGGTTCGGCAACGTCGAGTCGGAATTCACTGCGAAGGAAAGATCGATGCCTCTCGTCGCTTGGAGCAAACTCGTCCTGCGCCAACTGTCGGGCTGCAGCCGACGATGAAGCCCACATCAGCATCCCGCCAAAGGCGATGCTCAACACCAAGCCGATTCGTCTTGAAAATCTGATCCATCGCGGCGGTTGTGTCATGACCTGCTCTTCCCTGGAATGGCGGCGAAATTCCGAGCGTGACCCTCATGCGAACTCGCACGACAAATGATAGCGAGCGACTGGATTCCGACCAAACCTCGTTTTCAGGCGTCGCGCATGCGACTCACATCCGATGAAAGTCGCTTCGGTCGCAAGACGTGTCCATCGGAATCCGCACGGATTCCCATCAGCGAGGCTTCTTCTTTTTCGCGGTGCTTGGCTTCGCCTTTTCTGTGGACTTGACCACTGGCTTCGCCCCGGCCTTGGGTTTCGATGCCGCTTGCTTTTTCACAGCAGGTTGGGCATTCGCCGGCTTCTTCGCGGTACGCAGCAACGCTTCAGTCCGAGACAGCATGTCGTCGAGATCGAAGCCTTCTTCTGGAGGTTTCGTCTTGGCGAACGTCTGTGTCAGTCGTTCGTCGAGAGCGAGGCAGCGGCTGTATTCGCAGAACGTGGCCGTATCGGCCTTCATCACTGCGGACTTCAAACAGTCGGCGACTTCTGCTGCTGAGGAATGGGGAGGTGCCAGCCCCAACCAAACCGCGACGTCACGCAGTCGATCATCCACCGGCACCGTGTGCGCGCCAAGCGACTTTTGCAACGTGAAGAGCTGGATGAACGAACTCAGGAAACGAATCTTCTGTAACTGTTTTTCGGCAAGCTCCATCGTCTTGCGCCGCAGCGGCTCGAAGTCAAAGTCGAAGTTGATTTCAAACACATATTGCAAGATGGCTCGCACGCGCGCCGCGCGCGCTTCCGGTTCGGACATGCCCTCGAAGCACTCGGCCAGTTCGGCAAACGTGCTGACGCGGATTTCGTTGTAGTCGTGAAACGACTCGTGCAGCCGCTCGAAGGCGGCGTCGCCATGTTCCTGCGTCGCGTTCTCCAGGCAGACGGCGTACAGCATCGTTTCCAGGACCGCCTTGTCCTTTTTGTGGCTGGCGGGCTTGTACTGCTTTTTCAACAGCGTGACGAGCTTCTTGCAAAGAGAATGCAGGTCGGACGCTTTGGTCTTCTTGACGACGGCCATGAGCAACGTGCCTGTGGGTTCGGAGGGTTCGGGAATGGCTAAATGATGTTGACCAGATGAGTTCAACGTGAATCAGCCGGTCGGAGGGTCATCATCGACTTCGAGTTCTTCTTCGTTGTTGTCGGCATCCATTTCGTCATCGGCGGACTCGGTTCCATCGCCATCGATTTCGATCGCAGTCGCCGCCGCTTCGAGGAAGCCCTGCGACGTGGCGGTCAGGTGATCGAGCCAGTTCGGCTCCAGGACAAACTTGAGAATCGGGGTGTATCGTGTTTCCAGACGTTCAGCGATTTTTGATTGCAGGAATCCGCGCGACGATTCGAGGCCATGCAGCGTGAGCGATTGGATCTTCGCATCGCCGCGCACGCCCACTCGCACTTTACTGGCTTTGAGGTCGTCGGTTGTCTCGACATTCAGGATCGTCACATTCTTCACACGCGGATCGCGCAGCTCGAACAAGATCGCTGAGCTGAGCGCTTCCAGGATGGCTCGGTTCACTTTGGCAATCCGGCGTGAAGGCATTTGTGGTGACAATTCCAAATCTCAATCCCAAATCCCAAATCCCACTGCTATTGGAATTTGATTCTTGGAATTTGGAGTTTCCTCAGTCGATCGTTCGTTTCACTTCCTCAATGCGATACGCCTCCAGTAGGTCTCCTTCTTTGACGTCGTTGAAGTTTTCCAGACGGATACCGCACTCCATGCCTTCGCGGACTTCTTTCGCATCGTCTTTGACGCGCTTCAGCGATGCGAGGCCGTAATCATTGAGAATTTTTTGATCGCGAATCAGCCGCACGCGGCTGTTACGTTCGATGCTGCCGCTCAAGACGCGACAGCCGGCGACCGTGCCCACTTTGCTGATCGAAAACGTTTGCAGCACAATCGCACGGCCGGTCGAAACTTGCTTCTTTTCTGGAGTGAGCAGCCCTTCCAGCGACAATTTGATCTCATCGGTGACTTGGTAAATGATCTGATACCGCCGGATATCGACCCCTTCTTTCTCGGCGAGTTGCAGGGCTCGATCTTCGGCAATGACGTGGAAGGCGACGATAATCGCTCCCGACGCGCTGGCCAGATACACGTCGCTTTCGTTGACGCCGCCGACAGCCGAGTGCAGCAGATTGATCTTCACTTCCGGGTGATCGAATTTTCCGAGTTCGTGCTTCAAAGCCTCAATCGAGCCGGGTGTGTCGGCCTTGATGATGAGCGGCAGTTCTTGAACCTCACCACCCTGCACCGCGATGAGGATGTCTTCCATCGTGCGTTTGCGTCCGCGAGACGACAGAAACTGCGTTCGTCCGCGTTGCTGGCGGATCTCGGCGATTTCGCGAGCGGCATCGAGATCATCCATCACAAAGAACTGGTCACCGGCGTTCGGGACAAGATCTAGTCCGGCGACTCGGATCGGCGTGGATGGCGGGGCTTCCGTGATCTCTTCGTCGTGTTCGTTGTACATCGCGCGGATATTTCCGTGCGACCCTCCGCACAGCAGGATATCGCCAACTCGCAGTGTGCCATTCTGGACCATCACCAACGCTATCGGACCTCGGCCTTCGTCGCGGAACGCTTCGATGCACACGCCGACCGCCGAGCGGTCTGGGTTCGCCTTGAGTTCGTGTACTTCAGCCGTCAGCAGCAACAACTCCAGCAATTGGTCAATGCCCGTTCCTGAGAGGCCGGACGTGCGAACCATTTCGACTTCGCCGCCCCATTCCTGTACGAGCACGCCGTGCGTCGCGAGATCGCTGAGAACTCGCTGCTCGTTTCGGTCGGGCAGATCGATTTTGTTGAGCGCGACAACGATCGTGGCGTTGGCGGCTTTCGCATGCGCAATGCACTCGATGGTCTGCGGCATGACGCCGTCATTAGCCGCGACCACGAGCACGATGATATCGGTGCAGTTGGCTCCGCGAGCGCGCATCTCGCCGAACGCCGCGTGGCCAGGAGTATCCACAAATGTAATTTTGTGGCCGTTGTGGTCGATCTGGTAGGCGCGAACGTGTTGAGTGATGCCGCCCGCTTCGCCGGCAGCGACGTCGGTCGAACGAATCTTGTCGAGCAGCGTTGTCTTGCCGTGGTCGACGTGCCCCAGGATCGTGACGATCGGCGGCCGAGTGACCAGGCTTTCGGTCGGATCGGCTGCCAGCAATGCATCCTCCAGTTCCTCTTCGAGATCCTTCTCTCGCAGGATGGTCAATTCGACGCCGACTTCCATCGCCAGTTCGAGCGCGGTCTCTTCGTCGATCGTGTCGTTGATTTGGACCATCTTGCCCTGCTTGAACAAGATGCTCATGAAGGTTTTGACTGGCCGACCCATCGCTTCAGACAGCGTGCGCAGGGAGATCGGCGCATCGACCTCGGCCTGCGATTTCAGTTCCGGTTGCCCGGCCATCTTCGAGCGATACGTTTTGATGTTTCGACGACGGCGCGCGCTCTCGTCGTCCTCACCAGTAGCATCTCCAACTCGCGAATGTCGCTGTTTTCGACGCTCATCGCGCGACTCACTTAAGCCGCCGGGATGCGTCTTGCCTCCCTTGCCGGGAATGACTTTCTTGTCGCCATCGTCGTCAATAACCGGGCCGCGCTTTTTGGGACCGCCCGCGACTGGATGTCCTTTGTCTCCTTTCACCACTTGACTGACTCGACCCGCCAAGGGGCCGGCCGCGTCAAAGTTTTCCCCCGTAATTTTGATGTCGGGTCGCTGAGCCTTGCCCTCGTCCTTCTTCGACTTGACGACTGGCGCATCCGGAATTGCGGCCAACTGCGGGAGGTTCGGTTTGCTTTTGCGAACGGTTCCGGTGGATCGCATGTCCACAGCCGAACCGATCGGCCGCATCTCGCGGGTCCGTGCCGTCGCACCGTGCGGACCAATGTAGTCTTCGCGACGCATCGCTGAATTTCCGTCGTCCGCAGATTCCGGCGATGCGACGTCTGATTGTTTAGCGACAATATCAGTCGGCAAGACAGGGACAGTCGCAGGCACATTTAAGGCATGAACTGCCACCGCTTCAGGACTATTCGGCAATGACGGCTCGATGGCAGGCACGGCCTCCGGTGGCGGTGCCTCCGGCTCTCGCACGGGTCGCGGCGGCCGAGTGATGGGAGCCATCGTCCGAACGGGCATCGACTTTCGCGCTTTGACGGCCACATCGGTCGCCACTTCGTCGCGAGTGATCGCCTTCTTTTCGGCGGCGGGCTTCGCCGTCTTAGTTTTGAGATATTCCAACACGACATCGCGTTCGGCCGGCGAGACGCTTGCCAGCGACGATTTCACAGGGATGCCAGCATCGTTTGCATGCTGGATCAGGACTTTGGTGTCCATCCCCAATTGTTTCGCCAAGGCAAAGATTCGTACCTTGAGCGTTTTGTCCTCGGCCAGTTGTTCGGTCAAAGGATTCCTCGGTGTTGGAAATACGAAGGACACGTGGCCGCGTGCGAGACGTCTCTCGCGCGAAGCGGCGATCAAACAAGTTGTGCTCAGGTCGCTTCATTATTCAGCGACCTGAGCGGGAGGCTCGGATTCCGGATTTGTGGGTGGCTCAGATTCCATAACGGGAGGCGTGGACTCCGCAACAGCCGAGTCTTCCCCATCGGCCACGGCTTCCGCCGCCGGAGCGGTTTCCGTGATTTCATCCGGAGTTGGCGTGTTCTCTTTCGGAGGAGTTTCCGCCGCAGTTCGCGCGTCAATTTCTCTTTGCAGTTTCAGTTCCGCTTTGCGGCGGTTGTCTTCGACTTCTTGTTTTTCGCTTTCGACATCGGCATAGGCGACGATCTCTTCGACCTGTTCCGAGTTCAGGCCGCTCATCTCTTCCAACTGGTCCGGCTCAATGACGGACAAGTCGTAAAAGCTGAAAAAGCCCTGAGACACCAGAATCTCGGCCAATTCTTCGGTGATGTACGGCACCTGCGAGAACGCGGCGACCGACTTTTCGAGCTGCTCATTTAACTCGTCACGAGTCATCACCTCGATGTCCCAGCCGACGAGTTTCGAAGCCAGTCGCACGTTTTGCCCGCGCTTTCCAATTGCCAGCGAGAGCTGATCTTCTCGCACCAGCACGATGACTCGGCCGAGCATCGGACAGAGGATCACATCCTCGACTTCCGCCGGTTGCATCGCGTTTGGCACGAGCACCTGCAACGAATCGTTCCAGCGCACGATGTCGATCCGCTCGCCCGCCAACTCATCGACGATGTTCTTGATGCGTGCTCCGCGCACGCCGACGCAGGCACCGACGCAGTCAATCTTCGTGTCGGAACAAGAGACCGCGACCTTCGAGCGATAGCCCGCCTCGCGCGCCAGAGACCGAACTTCGATGATCCCCTCAGAGACTTCCGGGATCTCCGTCTTGAAGAGTTCCAGCACGAGATCCGGGTGCGTGCGCGACAGGATGATCTTCACACGACTGCCAGCTTTGCGAACCTCGATCACAACAGCTCGAATTCGTTCACTCATGCGATGTGACTCGCCGGGAATCTGTTCGCTCTTCGGCAGAAAGCCATCGATCTTGCCGAGTGCGACGAGCGCAGATCCACCCTCAAACCGAGTGATCGTGCCCGTGACGAGTTGACCTTTGAGATCTTCATACTCGTCGAAGATCGAATCTCGCTCCGCTTCGCGGATGCGCTGCATCAACACTTGCTTGGCGGTCTGCGATGAAATACGTCCTAAAATCTCACCCAGCATGTCCGGTTCGATTTCCTTGCTGTTGCACAGCACGGTGGGCTTGCCGCTGGCCGGATCGATGGCGACCGTGACTTCAAAGTCTTCGCCGTAATGCTTCTTCGCCGCCGACAACACCGCCTGTTCCAGAGCCTCGAAGACAATGGACTTGTCGATATTCCGGTCGCGATGCAACGCATCGACGAATCGTAGGACGTCCGCCCCGTTCATGCTGTTCCTTTCGCCGCGACCGTCGTCTTGCTTGTCGGCACGACGTTCTTTCCCGACGCGGCGTTTCGCATCGCCGTCCGATCCATGTTGTTTTGGTGGCTTCGCACGAAGTTTCTTCTCGGGACGGTCGCCACCGTCATTTTTGTCATCCGATCCACTTTGGTCACTCATGTCTTGCTCCGCCGAGACCGGTTGAAATGGCTCCTTTCGGAGTCTGACTTCGCACGGCCTCGAAACAAAAGCACTGCCCTGAAAAACGCACGGTCCCGAAACAAAAAAAGCGGGCACGAGACCCACTTCTCTCGCCGCTGCCGCGAGCGACAACGGACTCAGCCACGAAGGCCAGCCATCGAAAGACGAAGCCAAGAAATCCCGGCGAACGTCCTTGAACCGACACGTCTACATCATCGACGACCTCACGCGGTGCTGCCAAATTTCAAAACAGTACGCGGTGCTGCCAAAAACCAGAACAGTGTCGAGGTGCCCAAAGTCGCTTGCGAGACGACCTTCGACGGCCTGAACGCCCCCATCCTGCTGAGCGGGATGAGGACATTACTTTTGGCCACTCACACTGTCAAGGAGCACACTGCAGCCTCGCTGACTTGATCAGGCTATGATGCGTGTCCTTCTCCCCTCTGAGAGAAGGTGGCCGAAGGCCGGATGAGGGATCCATCGACGATCGGCACACCCACTTCACGCTTCTCAACACTGAGAAAGGACAACGGGCGAGTTCAGGACCATTCGTTCAAACGACCTTGGCAATTTCAACGAGTTGGTCTTCAAGACTTCAGACTCTGACGCTTCTCGCCGATCAGCTTCAGCAACGCCTTGTGCGGGTCAGCAAACTTTTGCAAGCCCTCGGACATCAGCGTCTCTTCGAGCTTCACGAAATCAACCAACCGGTCGATCTCGGCGATCACTTCGGTCGGCGGCAATTGATCCACACGGCGCGAAAAGACTTTGCCGGCCATCGCCTGCACAGCGGCGTTCGTCGTGGGCGGATTTGTCTGAATGTCGGAACCAGCCAGCGCTGCGACGTACTTGTCGGGCGAATCGACGGGATCTTTCGTCCCCGTACTGGCGAAGATGATTTCCTGCTTCAGTGGCAACCGCTTTTCACTCCACCAGCGTTCGTTGTCCTGCCAGATGCGTTGCACGTTCAACAGCCCAACTTGGCCTTGAGCCGCTGGCGAAAGTTGCGCGACCTTCTGCTTCGTGTACACGTCGATGCGGCTGACGAAGATGCTGTAAACCGATTTGAAACTGTCGAGTGACTTTCGTCGCTGCGCCCCGCGCCACACCGCCTCGCGTGCTAAATAATACTGCCGCTGTGAGAAGATCAGCGTAACGTTCAGCGTGATTCCCGCTGCCGTCAGTTCTTCCAACGCCCCCAACCCGCCGGGCGTCGCCGGGACTTTGATCATCCGGTTCGTGTGCCCCGCCGCCCATTTCCTGCCGAGCTCAATGTACCGAGCGATCTTGTCCGGCAGGCTTAGCGGACAGGCGGCATCTTCCAGGAGCGGGTCCAATTCAAACGAGACATACCCGTCGTTTCCGCGAGTCTCAGCCCACACCGGCGAGAAGACCTCTTGAGCGCCGCGCACCAACTGATCGGTCACTTGCCACGCGACCGCCTCATCATCGAGACCTTGCTTCATCAACGCCGTCAACCGATCGTCAAACCGTCCCGTCTTGATGAGGTCCGACACAATGATCGGATTCGAGGTCGCTCCCGTCGCACCCTGCTCGCGGTTGAGCCTCACCAAATCCGGGTCGATGCTGTCGAGCCACAATTTTGTGCCAGAAGCGATGAGCGATTGCAGCGGTGTGGTCACGGTGTGTGCTCCGATTGAGTGGGCGAAGTAAGGCGAAAGAATAGTCGCCTCGCGAAACACTGACCATGAATCGTAAACGAAATCCGCTCAGATCAAGCCAACAACTCCTTCACGACCCGGCACGGCTCTACGCCTGTCAGCCGTTGATCGAGTCCCTGGTACTTGTACGAGAACCGTTCGTGGTCAAAGCCGAGCAGATGCAGCACGGTTGCGTGAAAATCCCGAATCGGGACCGGGTCTTTGACGACGTTGTACGAGAAGTCGTCGGTCTCGCCGTAGATCGTGCCTCCCTTCGTGCCACCGCCGGCCATCCACCAAGTGAAGCAACGCGGGTGATGATCGCGGCCGTAATTTTGTTTCGAGAGGCCCCCTTGCGAGTAAATCGTGCGGCCGAACTCGCCACCCCAGATGACCAGCGTGTCGTCAAATAGTCCGCGCTGTTTCAGGTCTTGAACCAGTGCGTGACAGGGTTGGTCCACGTCGCGGCATTGGGACGGCAAGCGGCCGGCGACGTTGCCGTGCGTGTCCCAATTGTTGATGTAAACCTGCACGAACCGCACGCCTCGTTCGACCAGACGTCGCGCAGTCAGCACCGTGTTGGCGAACGTGCCCGGCTTTTGAACTTCGTCGCCATACATTTTTAAAGTCGCCTCGGATTCGCTGGCGATGTTGGTTAACTCCGGCACGCTAGTCTGCATGCGAAACGCAAGTTCATAGTTCTCGATGCGCGTCCGCGTCTCCGGATCGCCGAGTTGTTGCAGGTTGAGTTCGTTGAGCTGCTTCAATCCATCGAGCGTTTTGCGTCGAATCTCGGTCGGCACGCCCGGCGGGTTGTTGATGTAGAGAATCGGATCGCCGGCGGAACGAAAACTCGTTGCGGCGTGCTCGCCAGGCAGATAGCCCGCTTGCCACAGCCGCGCGGAGATCGCTTGTACCTGCTCGGTGTTGCTCGGCTTCGCGACCATCACCACGAACGCGGGCAGGTCTTCGTTGAGCGAACCGAGTCCATAGCTCGCCCACGCTCCGAGACACGGCCGGCCGGTGACTTGGTTGCCGGTTTGGATAAAGCTGATCGCCGGCTCGTGATTGATTGCCTCAGTGTTCATCGAGCGGATGAAGACCATGTCATCGACCATCTTCGCCTTCCACGGAAGCAACTCGGACAGCCACATGCCGCACTCGCCGTGCTGCTGGAACTTGAACATCGACGGCGCGATCGGGAAGCGTGCCTGCCCGCTGGTCATCGTCGTCAGTCGCTGCCCCTTGCGAACGGACTCCGGCAGGTCTTTGTCGTACCACTCGTTCATCACCGGCTTGTAATCGAACAGGTCCATCTGCGGCGGACCTCCGACCATGTGGAGGTAAATCACATGCTTGGCCTTGCCCGCGAAGTGTTGCAGATTCGTCTTCGGCAACGACGCCGCGTTGTTAGTCTCCGCCGCGCCGGCAACTCCGGGCACTTGCCCCATCAGTGAGGCGAGCGACGCCCAACCGAGCGCGTGCGACCCCTGCGAGAAGAAGTAACGACGAGTCACGTTGCGTTGGTATTCCTGAAGAAAATCCATGATCGCCTCCGAAACAAATCGGTGAGTTGAATTCAACCAGAGTCAGTCGGTTTGAGATTACTTGTTCAACACTTCGTCGAGGTTCAGCACCTCGTTCGTCAGCATCGTCCAGGCAGCGAGCATCGCAGGGTCGAGTCCCGCGTCGGGCTTGGATTCGCCGAACGAGATGAGCTGCTTCGCGTCATCGCCGTGGGCTTGGTAGTACGCGGCGAGTTCCTGGAATGATGACTTCACGACGGCCAGTTCGTCCGGGCGGAATGGGCGAGCGAGCAGTCGCTTTGCCAGCAAGTCCGCTCGTGAGTCAAACGAATCGCCGCCGTTCTTGAGCACGACCTGTGCGAGCATTCGCGCCGCCTCGACGTGTTGCACGTCGTTCAATGTCACAAGCGCTTGCAGCGGCGTGTTGGTGCGGTCGCGGCGGACGATGCAGGTTTCGCGAGCGGTCGCGTTGAAGATTTCCATCGAGGCGGGAGGGGCCGCGCGTTTGATGAACGTGTAGAGGCTGCGGCGATACAGGCTCTCGCCGGTGTCTCGTTTGTAGTCGCGTGTGTTGCTGCCGATCATTGCGACCGCTTCCCAGACGCCGTCGGGCTGATACGGCTTGACGCTCGGCCCGCCGAGTTTCGGCACCAGCAGGCCGCTGGCGGCCAGCGAGTAGTCGCGGATCATCTCGGCATCCATTCGGAACCGCGGGCCTCGAGACAACATTCGGTTCTGCGGATCACGTTCCAGCTTTTCGCGAGTCACGACCGCCGACTGTCGGTAGGTGTTGGACATCAGCACCATTTTGAAGAAATTTTTCATGTCCCATCCGGACTCGCGAAACTCGACCGCCAGCCAATCGAGCAGTTCCGGATGCGACGGCAGTTCGCCGGTGATCCCGAGGTCTCCGGCGGTCTTCACGAGTCCGCTGCCAAAAACTTCTTGCCAGAAGCGGTTGACGGTGACTCGCGTGGTCAGCGGGTGTTCTGGTTGCAGCAGCCACTGAGCGAACCCGATCCGATTTTTGGGGACTTCGTTCGGAAAGGCGGGCAGCGCGGCCGGGGTCGCCGGCTTCACCGGGTCTTTGCGCTTGTCGTACTCACCACGGAAGAGGATGTAGGCCATCGCTTCTTCTGACTTCTCGTGCATGACGTGCGCGATCGTACCGCGTGACTTGATCGCGACCTCTTCCTGCTGCGCCGCGGCGACCTGGCCGTTGAGCTCTTGAAACGGTTTGTCGAGCGTGACAAGCCACCAGTCGAAGAGTTCGTTGACCTCCTGCGGCGTCCGCTTGTCGGCCGGCTTCGCGAGTAACTCGACGGCCTGCGGCGTGCGATTGAGCTGTTCGATTTCGCTGTTCGCGAGTGCTCGGCCGTAAACGCGAGCATCTTGAAGCACGACATTTTGCAGCCGCTCGCTCTTGCTGCGTTGTCCAATCGTCAGCGGGACCTTCGTCTTGATCGTGGATTTGAGTTGATCGGCTTCGACATCGACCGGCTGCTGCACGCCGTTGACGAAAACTCGCACGCCAGCCGCTTTTCCCGAACCGTCGTAAGTCACGCAGACGTGGTTCCACTGATTCGGTTGCAGCGGCGTCTTACCGACGACCTTGAGTGCGTCGGTCTGCCACGCATTGATGATGTGCATTCCCGGCTTGTCCGCTTGCAACCAAAGATCCCAGCCGCGATACCCACTGCTGCCAACGTCCATGCGTGCCAGGATTGCTCCAGTTTGATTCCGCTTTGTGACTTTGACCCATGCGGATGCGGTGAACCCGTGGTCCTTTTCGAAGTCACCGGCTTCGGACACTTCCAGCGGGTGATCGCCGATTGTGATCGCGAATGCCTTTGCTCCAACCTTGCCGTTCGCGACCCAATCGAAGCCGGATTTGACTTCGACCGTTCGCTCTTGGCCTTCGACAATCAGCTTCAGCGATTCGCCATTCCCCTCGTTGAGCGGCGCATGCAGCTTCAAGCCCTCGGTCGGCACGAGCACGGCGAGTTGCTCAACCTTCGCGTCGCCCAGCCACTTGTCGTAGTCAGCACGAGCCTCCTTCTTGCGAGCCTCCAGCTTGCCGCGCATCTCCTTCAGGACTGCGGAAACCGACTCCCATTTCTCGCGATCTTCCGGTTTCGGGACAGTGATGATCGGCGGCGTGTTGGAAATATTGCCATCCATCGCGGACTGCGTCGTGTTATTAAAGAACGCCGCCAGCGAATAAAAATCTCGCTGCGAGATCGGATCGAACTTGTGGTCGTGGCAGACCGCGCAGCCCGCCGTCAGCCCCATCCAGACTTGCGAGACGGTTTCTGTCCGGTCGCGCGTGTACGAGACGAGGACTTCCTCGGCGATCGAGCCACCTTCGTTGGTCGTGATGTTGCAGCGGTTGAAGCCCGACGCGACTTCTTGATCGAGCGTCTTGTTCGGCAGCAGGTCGCCTGCGAGTTGCTCGACCGTGAACTGATCGAACGGCATGTTGCGGTTGAAGGCGTTGATGACCCAATCGCGAAACGTCCACATCTCGCGGAAGTTGTCGAAGTGGATGCCGTGCGTGTCGGCGTAGCGAGCTGCGTCAAGCCAGTAACGCCCGCGATGCTCGCCCCACTGCTTCGAGGTCATCAGCTTGTCGATCAGCTTCTCGTAGGCGTTGTTGGACTTGTCGGTCACGAATTCATCGACCAGCTCCACACCCGGTGGCAGGCCAGTGATATCGAGGCTGACTCGCCGAGCCAATGTCCGCCGATCCACCTCGGCCGCTGGGGTTAGTCCGGCTGCTTCGAGCTTCGCGAGCACAAACCGGTCGATCGGGTTTTTCGCCCAAGCCTCGTTCTTGACTTTCGGTAATGCGGGCCGAACCGGCGCGATGAACGACCAGTGAGCCTGATACTCGGCCCCGCTGGCAATCCACTTTTTCAACAGTTCTTTCTGTTTCTCCGTCAGCGCTTTCTTGATGGCCGGCGGCGGCATGACCTGTTCAGCGTCGGCGGAAAGGATGCGCCGCACCATCTCGCTCTCGTTCGGCTTACCCGGCACGATGACCTTTTTGCCGATCGCGTCGTCCCGGCGATCAAGCCGATAGTCCCCTTTCCGAGCCGCGCTATCTGGCCCGTGACACGGAAAACACATGTCGGTCAAGATCGGCCGAATGTCGCGGTTGTAGAGAATCGCGTCATCGGCGCGGCTCGACGCGACCGCAAAGACACAGACAGTCCACGAAAGCAATCCCATGAATCGCATGGCAGCAACCCCTCAAATCGCGGGTGTGAATAGTTGGGACAAAGTTTAACCCACAAGCCGCAAGCTGTCCGGCCGAAAGCCGTGAGCCGATGACCGAAAGCTGTTATCATTTTTTTAACTCGGTGAATAAGGATAACGGCCAACGGCGTTCGGCTCACGGCTGACGGCCGGGCCAGGTTGACGAGTCGAGGAGACGTTCTGATGATCCGACACGTTGGGTGTCTGTTGTTCGTTCTGTTTTTGAGTCTCCCGTCGCAAGCGGCGGAGCACAGCGTCGCCGAGCGACTGTCCCGCGAAACGTGGATCAAGGATTCGCGCCTGGTTGCATCGGCGATCGGAGTCACGCGGCGAGAAACTCCGATCCCTTGTTTGATTGACCGAGCGGAACTGGCGGACGAGCCGAATCGGCATCTGGTCTGGCTGGTCGGTGGGCTGGACGGGACGGACGAGAGCATCACGGGGACCTTGTTGCTGCTGCGATGGTTCCACACGTCCGAGGACGCGAAGGAATTACGATCGTCAATGGCAGTCTCGGCCGTGGTCATCGCCAATCCCGATGGTTGGACGGAGCAGTCCGGATCGCGAAACCGTTCCGGTGGGGACTTGCTGCGCGGTTATCCGCCGCCGCCTGACGGCTATCAAAGTTCAACGGTTCCCGAAGCGCAGTACCTCTGGCGCTGGCTGGGGACTCAGGCCCCTGATCTGGTGGTGGCCGTACAAAAGTCGGCCGAGGACTCTCAGGCCGAGGACGATGAACTCGTTGCTCAACTCTCTCGACAGGGGGCGGCTGGCATGGGCTCGATGCGAGCGAAGTCGCTCAACCCGCTTCCACCGGAGAGTGTTCCGATTCGCGGAGCCAAGTTGCTTGTGGAGGAATCGATCATCTCGCTCGACACTCAGGGGACGTGGCACAGTGCCGCCCGCAGCCAACGGTTGTCGCGCCAACGCCGCTCGCCCATCGACGTCGCCCAGCAACTCGCGAAGCGATACGGGCACTCACTGAAGTCGGTGCAGTACATTCCGGCGGTCGCCGTGATCGGCCGAGTTCGGCTGAGCGAACTGACCAACGATCCGTCGCATCAACAAGACGCCGAGCGGATCGTTGAGCCATATCTTTCTGGAAAACAGAAAGCGATCAGCGACAAGCCGAGCGGCAGCGACTTTTCCGGACATCTGGTCTTCAGTGAACTCGCTCAGCGGACGACCGACTCAGCCACGAAAGCGAAGTTGATTTCCCTCGCGAAGGCCGCCGCCGATTTTGGCTTCGAAGCGAACGGCCAACCGCGTGAGGCGATGCCGGAGCACGTCGAGATGTCCGACGCCGTATTTATGGCCTGTCCGATTCTCGCTCAAGTCGGGCGACTGACCGGCGAGACGAAGTACCACGACATGTCCGTGCGGCATCTCGCGTTCATGCGAAAGCTCTGTGTTCGACCGGACGAACTGTATCGCAACTCGCCGCTCAACGACGCGGCTTGGGGACGAGGCAATGGCTTTCCAGCGCTGGGTCTCGCGCTGACATTGACTGACCTGCCAGCCGAGCATCCCGGCCGAGCCGAAGTCCTCCGAGCGTTTCAGGAACATCTCGCAGCGCTCCGCACGCATCAAGACCCGACCGGCATGTGGCATCAAGTCATCGACGTCGAGGGGAGCTATCGCGAGCTGACCGCGACCTGCATGATTTCGTTCGCGATGCTGCGCGGCATGAAACAGGGCTGGCTCGACCGCGCCACATACGAGCCATGCGTCCGCAAATCCTGGCCCGCGATTCTGGCTCGAATCGGCAACGATGGCTCGCTGATCGACGTCTGCGAAGGGACTGGCAAGCAAATGTCGTTGCGAGCCTACCTCGACCGCAAAGCCATCCTCGGTCCCGACGATCGCGGCGGAGCGATGGCATTGCTCGTTGCGACAGAGATGGCGACATTTCACTAATCCGAAGCATCAGCGAGGGCGAACGCTTCAGAACGCAAGGATTCACAGGCGTCGTTGAAGCGTTCGCCCTCGCTGACGCTTCGGCTTAGTAGGCTTCAGCGCACCAACAAGAAATCGCGGCTGTTGAGCAGGCTCCACATCAGGTCTTGAACCGCTTCAATACGCTGTTGATCGCCGTAGGTCTGAATATGTTTTTTGGCGACTTCAATTTCCTTCGCGATTGGACGTCGGGCGAGTGACCAAAGATAAAGGTCTTCGATGAGCTGATCTTCGGTCGGGATCGGATTCTGTTTGAGCAGTTGAGCGACGCGGCCGTTGGGGTCGGTGACACGGCGGAGGATCGACTGGCCGTTGATCAGGTGCAGTGCTTGGAGCATGTTGCTGTCGCCGTCACGTTCGCATTCGCAGGCGTCGGCTCGCTGAGGTTTTCCGAACAGAGCGAGGAAGTCGCTGTTGATCTCTGCATCGGGAAGCTGAGCGGCCGAGAAACCTGCCGGCGCTCCGCCGAAGTTCTCGCGCACGCCGGTTGCCTGGACGAGCGAATCGAGCAGCGCTTCAGCCGGGATGCGGCGCGGCAGCGCGTGCGAAAAGTTCAGCGTGTCGTGCTGATTGCTGTCGTTCGCGACGCTGCTGCGTTGATAGGTCTGCGACGTGACGATGCGGCGCATCAAGTGACGCACGTCGAAGCGGTGCTCGATGAAATCTTTGGTCAGTGCGTCGAGCAGTTCAGGATTGATCGGCGGATTTGTCGTCCGCAGGTCATCGACCGGATCGACAATTCCGCGCGAAAAAAAGTAGCTCCAGAAGCGATTGGCGAGGCTCCGAGCGAACATCGGGTTGTCGGGAGCGGCCAGCCATGCCGCCAATTGAACTCGGCGATCGGTGCCGGTCGAGACGGGTGGTTGAATCCCGCCGAGGAATCTCGGCGGCTGAGCTTGTCCCGATCGCGGGTTCGTGGCGAAACCGGCCGCGAGTTGCAGACTCACCGAGCGGGCGTTTGGGATGCCGACCATGCGCGGGTCGGCCTTCGCCGTCACTTGATTGAAGAAGCTATTGAGGCCGTAGTAATCCTCCTGCGTCCAATTCTCGAACGGGTGCGTGTGGCAGCGAGCACACAACATGCGGACCCCACAAAAAACCTCGGCGACTCGTTCGAGCGTGTCGTTCGTATCCTTGCTGATGAGGAAGTACGCCCCCGCCGGGTCGTCGGCGGCTCCCCCTTTGCTGGTGAGCAGTTGCCGAGTCATCTCGTCCAGAGGAATGTTCGATGCGACCGCGCTCCGAATCCATTCACGGAAGCCGTACATCGCTGGCTCGCTGAGTCGCACGCGCGAGTTCTGCAACAAGTCCCCCCACTTCAGCGACCAGTGATCGACAAACTCCGGCCGAGCAAAAAGAACTTCGATCGCCTTCGTCCGCTTCGCCGGATCGGCATCGGCAAGAAACTTGCGAACCTCATCCGCCGTCGGCTGCAAGCCAATCAAGTCGAGCGACACACGCCTCAGGAATTCTTCGTCGCTCGAGAGCTCTGACGGCGTCACCTTCAAGTCATTGAGCTTCGCGACCACATGCTGGTCGATGAAGTGCTCGGTCGGGACAGGCGTCGGTTTGAATTCGGGCTTGCGGTTCAGCACAATCAATCGCGCGGCCGCAAACTTTCGTTCAAAGCGAGCGACCACCGCCGACTCGCCCAACCCGCGAGCGGTGACGTGACCGACATCAGTGACGTCCGCGACTCCGTCCGTGTTGACGTTGAAGATCGCCAGCTTCGTGACATCGCGCGTCGTGCCGTCGGTGTAATGGGCGACCAACTGCAAGCGATGCGACTGCCCCGGTTCAACGACGAAGCGTTCTGGGAAGATGCGGACAAATTCGATCTCGGACTTGTCGTCGAGATCGCTCTTCGCTCCTTGCTCGATCCACGTTTGCAGAATCTTTTGCGACAGCGAACCCTTCGCGATCCGAATGCCTCCACGATGCGGCACCTCGCCGTTCGGCTTCGACACCAACAAACTTTCGCTCGGCTTGAGCAGATTAACGCGACGGCCGAACTGATCGCCGAACACCGCCTGATAATCCTGAGCCGCCTCGCCCCCTCGCAGCGACAGCTTGAATCCGTTCTTTCCGAGCGAGTACCCATGACACGCCCCCGCGTTGCAGCCGCCCTTCGACAGCACCGGCATGACCTCATGCCGAAAGCTGAAAGGCCGTTCGGTCGCCGGCAACTCGACAACCACCGGCACCTGCACCGTCTGCCCCGCCGCCTGCACCGTGACCTGCGTCTGTCCCGACTTCAACGGCTTCACCCAACCGTTTTCGACGGTCGCGATTGTCGGATCGGCGCTCGTCAGCGTGGCTTTCTGCGAGAGATCGATCGCGAATCCGTCCGCCGTACGACCGCTGACCGTCAGCGAATGCTCGTGGCGATGATGGATCAATTTCAAAGACGCTGGGAGCGCTTGGATATTGCCAGAGATGGCTTGCGGTTGATCGGCCACGGCGGAGGTGACCATCAAAAGGCAGCCGGCCAAGGCAGGTGAAAACTGTTGGGTAAAAAACGGAACAATATTTTGAATGGCCTTCATTTTTCACTCCTCAATCTTTCACCTGATTGACTTCCAATTTCGTTGCTCTAATTCGCCGCTGGCATCGCCACCAATTTCACGAACATCTCGACCTCCGTCCGAATCGGCTGATTACCGGTCAATGGATCGGGTGGGCCAGTGGCGATCAGTTTGATCCCCTTCACTTCACCGGCCGCGAAGTTGGCGGGGAAGCGGAGTTCGAGGGCGAAGTCGGACTGATCCGCTTTGACGGCGGCGTTCGTGATCGCGACTCCGCCGGGCTGGCCGGTGAGAGTCAGGTTCACGTCACCTTTGAAGCTGGCTTGGCGTTCGATCTTGCCGGTCAGTTTCACGACCGCTCCGGCTTTGGGATCGAGCGTTTGTTCGATCGTTGTCGAGCCGCTCAGCTTCACGGCAATCGGGTTGAAGACTGGCAACCGACGCACGGATGAGTATGCCGTTCGCAAAACGACGTTACGTTCGGGATTAAGCAACTCAGCTTTGATCGCGATGTCGCACGAACTTTCTGACAAGACCGACGGGACGACGAGCGCGAGTTCACTCGTGGACGGTGCCTTTGCTTCGGCTTCGTGAACCGCGGTTTCGGCGGCAGTCTTCTTGGTCGTGAGATCAGCGACCTTGGCATCGGCCGCGATCTTGGCATCACCTTGAGCAACTGTGGCTTGTTTGATCGATTCGACGAGTTGTGTGTTGAGCGCATTCAACGCCGTGATCGCGGCGGCCACGGGCGGATCGACGGGGACTTCGACAACTCTTTCGGGACGCAGCGCGAGAATGAGGTTCGGTTGGTTGTTGACTCGCGGTTCGAGCTGCGACGTGACGAACGTCAGCCGGATCGGGCCGAGCATTCCAGGCGGACGGACGAACTTCATCGGGATCGCGGGTTTGCTCATCAGGGCCAGTTGTGTCATCGGCTGAGCGTCAGCCCACGCGATTTGAAATGGCGTTGTCGCTTTCGGAGTCGCCGCGATGGCGAATTGCTCGCGCAGCCAAATGGGAGTGAGGTCATCGGCGGGTACGTCGGTGCGAACTCGCGCGGACACCGTCCCGTCCGGCGACTTCAACATCATCGACGTGACGAGTTGGCTCGCCGCGTCACCCGCGCCGGTTAGTCTCAGCAGCGTTCCGCTGGCTCCGGCGGGGATCTCGGTTCCCGTCGCGGTGACTCCCGGAGGCAGTTGACCGAGTGACAGTTGCAGTGAGCCGTCGTAGCCGCGCCGCGACACGTTGACCTCAAACACTTGCGACTCACCGGACGCGATATTGCTGATATCCGACTTCGCAGTGGCAGCCACTTCGGGCGTGGGCTTATCGGCATTGGTCACGACGAGCCGATAGATCGCTTGCTCGTTCGCGATCTCCAGCGCATCGCGCAGCACGACAACGAGCGTGTCGAGTCCGGCCGGGACGGTGAACTCAAGTCTTGGGTCAATCGACGTCGGGCCATCGTCGTTGCTCGCAAGCACTCCGCCGTCTTTGTTGCGCAATTCCAAAACCGCGTCGATGTGCGAACCGAGTCGCTCAGCGAAGACTTCTAACGTCAGCTTGATTCCGGGTGTCACGACAAATCGGTACTGGTCGAGTTGGCCCGGCGCATCGAGTCGGCCGCTGATAGCAATAGGAATCGTGGGCACGGGCGGCTCGCCTGTGCTGCTGGCTTGAGAAGCCATGGGCGAGGTGCCCGTTGCGACGTTGGACTCAATCAACTCGGGCAGCGAACTGAGTTGCACGCTCGGCGGCGACCCACTGGCTAGTTGCGGATTCGGAAATGCGGTTGGAATCACGTCGCCGTCCATCGGCGCTTTGAACGGCAACTTCGCGCCGCCCGCAGTGCCCAGTAGTTCGAGAGCGACCTCTTGCCCGCGCGTCACCGCCGGCGGAAATGCGAGATCGGCGAACTGCCACTGCCCGACCTTCAGCCGAAAGAAGCTGACTCCTGGCGGAGCGTATTGCAGGTCGTGGACTTCAATCGTGTACTGCCCGTCGCGCGGCAACTTGGTGGCGATGCGGCAATCACCCGCGAGCGTTCGTGACGGCATGGCCCACGCGACTTGAGTTCGCTGGGCGTCGTACAAATGCACGATAGGCCGCAGCTTGCTGCCGAGCCGTTTGGCTTCAACCTCGATCAACACGGCGTCACCCGCCTTGCCGGTGAACGACGTCTTCGAGACACCGCTTCCCGGCACCGACCCATGCAAGCTGGCTGGCAACCCCGCGATCGTTTCGGCGATCGGCAACTGCGGCAGCCGGTCTAGTGCGACGGTCACATTGTTCGAGACTCCCTCGTTCGTCGCCAATCGAAGCTGGGCAACTCCGGGACTTGTTTCGTTCGGCAACGTCGCGGTCAGCACGAGGCGATTCGCGTTGCTCTGCTTGTCGTCAATCGCCGCATCGACCGCGTTTGCATTGAGCCACAGCTTCGGAGCCGGCAGCATGTCAGCTCCATCAATCGTCACGACTGTCGGCTGGCCGATCTGAAAGCCGCGCACGTTGATGTTGCGAATCTCCGGCGGCCTCGCGTGAGCAGGCCGCGAGGCGAGCAGAGCAATGAGCACGATAACGACGAGTCGGATCACAGCGTCCCCCAGAAGATCACGCCACCGGGCTTATTCCGGTGGATTCAGGCTTTTGCACTTCTCATCAATTGGCGAAGTTTCAATCGCACAGAAGTAGTGCAGAAGCCCGCGAGCCACCGAGGCAAGCTCGGTGGGGTTGGTGGAAATTAGCCGAACAGTTGGTCGATCGGTTCCGCTTCGATCAGGCGGATCGGTCGGTTGCCGGGGCCGGGCATCATGGTGGTTTCGAGGTCGATGCCCATTGCGTGATAGATCGAGGCGAGGATTTGCGGCGGCTCGATCGGGTTGTTTTGCGGGCGTGCTCCCTGCTTGTCGGACGAGCCAATGACTTGGCCGCCTTTGATCGGGCCGCCGGCCATGAAGTTCGTCCAGACGCCGGGGTGATGGTCTCGGCCGCCGCGGGGGTTGATGCCAGGGGTGCGGCCGAATTCACTCAGCACGCAGACGACGGTGTCGTTCAACATGCCTCGATAGCCGAGATCTTCGATCAGCGCGGTGAAGGCCCAGTCGAATTGCGGGCAGAGCATTCGTTCGTAATCGAGATAGGTGTTGTTCAAGCCGCCGCCGTCGGCGTGCATGTCCCAGCACGAGAGATTGAAGACCGTGTCG
>CAMDRI010000012.1:0-55000 GCA_945906725.1 Candidatus Kuenenia stuttgartensis
AGTCAGCAAACCTCCCAACACCACGTCGACCACGCTTGTTTCTTCACGACACCTCCTGGAAAAAAAGAAATCCAGAACGTGTTGTGATAACTTCAATTCATTCGCGCAACCCTAACCCACTACGCTGTCACGATCTATGGCGCGTACGCACTGGACGCCGTCTCACCTTGTCACCCCCACACTTTGTCATTGACCGAGGGCGGCCGATTCCGAAAGCCAGCGAGACTTTTCCGAAGTTGCTTGGTCCGAGCCTGTTTCTAGCATGGCTGGGGCAAACGGTGGGGATTCGCCTTGGGGACACGGCAGAAACGGCTCGATAGACAATCTGCAACAAGCCCATCTTGCGTCTCAGGCGAACCTTGCTGGTCGAGTCTGACTGCTCCAAGCAGTCAATCTTGCCGGTCGTGATCGCGGACGAACGAGCGCCCTCCTCAACGCCCTCTCGCATCGATTCGATCGCAACATGCTATCTTCGTTTTACAAGAAATATAGTTCGCGCTTGTTGCTGCTGGCGTTGGCGGTCTTTCCGATCTTGCATTACCACGCTGAGACAATTCCCTCGAATAACAACATCGAGGCGTGGCTGCCAGAGAAATCGGAAGTCCGACGCGAATACGACGAATTCAAACTGCGGTTTGGTGCTGAGGAAGTGATTCTTGTCGGGCTGGATCGCAGTCTCGGCGATGATCTGATCGAGAGCATCGCCGGACGAATTGAACGATCGCCGGGAGTCCGACACTGCTGGACTCCGCAACGTATGCGCGACGTCATGCACGAACTGACCGTGACCGACGCGGACATTGAACAGCGTCTGCGCGGTTTGTTTATCTCGCCCTCTGGCGAGCGAGTGGGAATCGTCGTGACGCTTTCGGATCACGGCATCAAAGATCGCTCCGGAGCCGTGACGTCCATTCGCGAAGTCTTGAAGTACTGTCAACTCGAAGGACACGACGTCAACATCGCCGGTGCGCCGGTCGTCATCGACGAACTCAATCGCCTGGGCGGCCGCGAGTCCAACAAGAAGTTCTTCTTCGTTTCGTTGGCGATTTGCCTATGCTTGCTGTACGTGCAACTTCGCGACTGGCGGATGACTGGGATGATCCTGGCCCTGACCGTCTTCGCCACGCAATTGACGGTCGCCATTCTGAAGTGGTGCGGCGGTGAGATGAACTTCGTCATCGACGCGCTGCCGGTGATGGTCATGGTCTTCACGCTCGAAGTTTGCGTGCATCTGTTGAGCTACTACACCAATGCCGAAGGTCACGTCGACCGGTTTCAAGTCATGTTTCATCATGCGGTGAAACCATGCTGTCTGGCAACGTTTACCGCCGCGATCGGTTCGGTCTCGCTGTGCGTCAGCGAGTTCATCCCCGTGCGCCAATTCGGTTGGGCTGGCACACTGGGAAGTCTGGTGGCCTTTTCGGTCGGATTGGTGCTGACACCCGCGGTGATCGGTGTTTGTCGTCCTCAACGTCGCGGCGCTGAGGCAGCGGAGAACAGCTGGTTTGTGCGAATTTCGGATTGGTTTCTCGTCCGCAGCAAGTCGGTGGTGACCGTCGGTGTGGTGGCCTCGCTGGTGTGCGGCATCGGGATGATTCACCTCCGTTCGCACATTGATCCGCTGGACTTCTTTCCAAAAAATAGCGTCGTGCTTCGAGATGTCCGTCGCATTCAAGCGGATCTCGCAAACACCGACACCATCGAAATCACGGTAGATTTTGGACGCACTCCTGAACTGGCATCACTGCCATTCGTCGCGAAGCTGCAATACGTCCGCGAGTTGGAAACCCGGATTTCCGCACATCCCGTCATCGCGCACACAACGTCGCTGGCATCGATGTTTCCCTCGGACCTGCCCAGCGGACTGCCATTGGCTCAATTGTTGGATCGTGCAACGAAGCGACAAAAAGAGAATGACTTCCTCGCTGGCGGCGAGCAATACTGGCGGATCTCCGCCAATCTCAAGGCGGAAGGCCGAGGAATCGGACAGAAGACCCTGGAGGAACTTCGCACGTCGCTGGGCAACGCTCCGGTTCTCTTAACCGGCATCTCGCCACTGATCGAGCAGGCCCAAAAGGACATCTACACCGGCTTCTGGTCCTCCTTCGTGTATGCCTTCTGGTCAATCATGTTGGTGATGATTGTCTCCCTGAAGTGGTTCAATGCCGGATTCATCGGAATGCTTCCCAACCTCGCGCCGATCGTCTTCGTCTTTGGATTCTTGGGGTGGATCGGTCATCCCGTGGACATCAGCATGATGATGGCGGGCAGCATCGCCTTGGGCATCGCGGTGGATGGCTCGTTCCACATGCTGGTGCGGTATCAAGAAGAATTGTTGGCCACCGGAGACAAGGCTCAAGCCACCCGCATTGCCTTGCAACAGACCGGTCCACCCATCCTGCAATCCACCGTCATCATGTCGATCGGCATGTTAGCTTTGACCTTCAGCAGCTTCGGTCCGACAGCTCTCTTTGGGTGGCTCATGGGTGCGACGCTGACAATGTCGCTAATCGGTGACTCGGTGCTGTTACCATGTATGTTGGGGTTCTTTCACACCAAACGCCTCACCCAACTCGCGGAGGCTCATCTTCATCCGAGCACTCCGCTGCAAGGTCCACATTTCTTACAGCGCCTACGAAATCGATTCAGCCTGCAGATATTCCGCGCGTCCGCCGAGGACCGACTGGTGTAGTCGGCCCCTGTACGTTCGTCGCTCCTGTTGTTGGGATTCCGCCTGACCCACCGGATGTGCGAACTGCTGCGACTCCCCGGTTGCTGAGACTCTGCCGGTTCTGGCTGTCGATCAGACGGCGGGGCGATGAACCGGGAATTCCTGGCGTTTGCTTGAGAGAATTCGGTTGTGAATCCACCTGGACAGTCTAAAATCCCCACTATTGGTCGGCGTTGAAACTACGTTGATCCGTCGTGTGGCGTGTGGAAACACTACATCCCGCTACCTCGCCTATCTCACATCCCTCAACCTGAATTCAAAACAATGAATTATCATATTCTCCTGACCGGAGCGACCGGCCTGCTGGGACGCTATCTGCTTCGAGACCTGATGCTGGCCGACGTGTCCGTCGCCGTTGTGGTCCGCAGCAGCCGCCGCCAGTCGGCCGAAGACCGCATCGAAGGCCTGATGGGAACGTGGGAAGATGCGTTGCAACGCATGATGCCTCGTCCCTACGTGCTCGAAGGTGACATCACCGAGCCGTTCTTCGGGTTGGATGCCACTGCTCGACATTGGGTCGATGAGAACTGCGACAGCATCCTGCACAACGCCGCGAGCCTGAGCTTCGTCGCTACCAGCGAAGACGGTGAGCCCTATCGCTCCAACATCAAGGGGGTGCAAAACGCCCTTGATCTCTGCCAAGAGACCGGCATCCGAGACTTCCATCACGTCTCGACCGCCTACGTCGCCGGCCTGCGCACCGGGCGAATCATGGAGAGCGAACTCGATCTCGGCCAACAGATGGGCAACCCCTACGAAGAAAGCAAAATGACCGCCGAGAAACTCGTGCGTGCCGCCGAGTTCCTCAGTCCGCCCACGATCTTTCGTCCAGCGATCATCGTCGGCGACTCGAAGACCGGCTTCACCTCCACGTTCCACGGCTTCTACGCCTGTCTGGAATTGGCGCACACGCTCGTTGGCTCGATAGGCATGATCGGCACCGATGTGGAGGGCCAAAAGAAAATTCGCATCTCGCTCGATGGCACCGAGACCAAGAATTTCATCCCGGTCGATTGGGTCTCCGAAGTCATCACCTCCATCGTCACGCAACCGCAGCATCACGGCCAGACGTACCACCTGACGCCGCGCGAACGGATCACCTCCCTGATGATTCGCGACGTGCTCGAAAAATCCCACGGCTTCAACGGAGCCGAGCTCAGCGGCTACGGCCTACCGATCGACCACCCGGACGAGATCGAACGCCTCTTCTACGAACATATCCGCGTCTACAACTCGTACTGGCGCGACGACCCCGAATTCGACACGACGAACCTGCAAACTGCCTGCCCGCACCTCCCCTGCCCCACCATGAACGAAGAGCTGCTGATGATGCTCTCCAATAAGGCCCTGGAGATGGACTTTCGGTGGAAAGACAAGCCGGTCAAACGTAAGAAGGTGCCGGTCGCTTAAGAGCCGGCTGACAACCCGCTGCCAAGAACATCCAGGGGCACAAGTGCGTTAAGGTTGCCCGAACGAAAGCCTTCGAGGTCAAGCGTCACGCAGCGGAAGCCGAGCGAACGGAACTCGTGAGCGATCCGCTGAAACGTGATTGGGTTCAGTAGCGGTGTGACCTCATCAAGGGCGACTTCGATTCTCGCGAGGTCGTTGGCTTCACAGCGGACTCGCAGTTCACGCAGGCCGAATTCGCGTCGCAGAAAGGACTCGGCTGCGTCGATGCGGCGGACTCGTTCCGGAGTGACCGCAACTCCGTAGGCAATGCGGCTGGAAAGACACGGCATCGCGGGCTTGTCCCAACAGGGCAACGACCAAAGGTTGGCAAGTTCGCGGACGTCGGACTTCGTGAGGCCAGCTTCGATGAGCGGACTGCGAACGGAATGCTCTTTCGCCGCGGTCATGCCGGGGCGGTAGTCGCCGACGTCATCCAGATTCGCGCCGTTACAAATCACGTCCGCGCCAAGTTCGCTCAGCCGTGATTCGAGACGCGAGTACAATTCGGTTTTGCAGAAGTAGCAGCGGTTCGCCGGGTTCGCGAGGTAGCTCTCGTTCGCGAATTCCTCCGTCTTGAGCACGACGTGCCGAATCCCGATCAGCGCCGCAACTTCCTGAGCTTGCTCCAACTCGCCGGACGCCAGGCTGAGGCTGACAGCCGTGACCGCAACCGCTTTGTCGCCGCAAGCCTCTTGTGCCGCGCGAGCCACCACCGCGCTGTCCACGCCGCCAGAAAACGCGACGGCGACTCGACCGTAACCGGCCAGCCGAGCCAGTAAAACATCACGTTTGACCAAAAGTTCGGGCATTGTTGGCGGATTCCCGCAAGCTGGACCTTGGCAAAGGACGGCTGACTCACCGTTTCATGCCATGGGCGGACCATTTATACTCGCCCGCACGGTCTACCGGCTATGATTTTGGCATTCGGCAAGGAACAGGACTATGCAGCGTCTCTTGGCCATCTTCGGAAGCGCGTTAATTTCAAGCCTGATCCTCGTCGGCACCGCAATCCCGGCGGTGATCACGGCGGAACAACGCAAAGAACTCAATCAGGTCCGTGACGACCTCGGCGATGTCGACAAGCTGATCAAAGATAAGAAATACGACGAGGCTGGCAAAACGCTCGACGAGGCGACCGCCAAGATCGAGAAGATCGTCAAGGAAGCGGAACTCAAGCCGGGCGACAAGTTGATTGCTCCCGTGCAATTGCTGATCGACAAGAAAAAGCAGACGCTGCAAAGGCTGGGGGGTGCCACCAAGGGCAAAGAGGACGCAGCCGATGTTAGTTTCATCAAGCAGGTCGCGCCGCTGCTCAACTCCAAGTGCGCAAGCTGCCATAACGACAATGCCGCAGGACGGCTCCGATTGGACTCGTTCGCCGAGATGAAAAAAGGTGGCAAGAGCGGCCAGTTGTTGCAGATTGGCAAACCTCAGCTCAGCCTCATCATGGCTCGCGTGACGGCCGCGAATCCCGCCCAAAGAATGCCGAAAGATGCGTCGGCACTCAACAACGAAGAAACCGCCCTGCTGGCCAATTGGATCAAGCAAGGGGCGAAGTTCGACGGTGAGGATGAAACGGTCAAGCTGGCCGACTTCGGCAAGCCCGCCACCAAGGCGAGGCCCAACACTCCGATCAAAATCTCGAAGGCGACCGGGAATGAGAAAGTGAAGTTCATCAAAGATCTCGCGCCCGACTTCGTCACGATCTGCCAGCGCTGTCACAGCGGCAACGATCCTCGCGGCGGCTTTCGAGTCGTCACGTTTGAAGACCTGATGCGTGGTGGTGATAGCGGTGCGGTGCTCGTCGCCGGTGATTTGGAACGCAGCCGCTTGTGGGAACTGATCAACGGCGGACCGCCGAAGATGCCGCCAGGCCAAGCCCGTATTTATCGCGGGTGGTACAACAACCTCAAAATCTGGATCGAAGAGGGCTGCAAGTACGACGGAGACGATCCGAAGGTACCGCTGCAACGCCTCGTCCCCACCGAAGACGAATTGAAGCTCGCTAAACTTTCGCGGATGACTGCGGACGAATTCGTTGTGATGCGAAAAGAACAGACGAGCGAACAATGGAAGAAGGTTCTCGGCAAAGAAGAGGCGAGAGAATTAGAGACTTCGGACTTCTACTTCTACGGCAACGTCGATGAAGGCCGGCTGAAGCAAATCTCTGGCTGGGCCGATGAACACGCGAAGGCTTTGCGCGGCGGCTTCAAGCTGCCCGACTCACCGATCTGGAAAGGCAAGCTGGCGGTCTTCGTCTTCAAAGACCGATTCGGTTACTCCGAATTCAGCCAGACCATCGAAAATCGCGAAGCCGATCCGGCTGTCGTCGGTCATTCCGAAATCACCATCGGTCAGGAGGAGGCGTACATCGTCATCCAGGACTTGGGCGATACCGCGAACTCGACTGCCCCAGACACACGACTCAATCTGATCGACCAGATGACCGGAGCGTACCTGAAGCGTGAGGGCAAGAAGCTACCAGAATGGCTGATCCGTGGCACGGGTTTGGCAATGGCCACTAAAGCCGTCGGTGGCGACAACGAATACTTGCGCAGCATGCGCGGAGCGGCGGCCGATGCCTTACGCAGTCTCGAATCTCCGGGCGAACTGTTCGGAGAGGGGAAATTTGCACCGACCGACATGGCTCCCATCGGCTACACGCTGGTCGGCTTCATGGTCAAAGAGCAGGGGCAGCCCAACTTCATGAAATTTGTCGCCGCGCTGCAATCGGGCAGCAACCTGCGCGACGCGGTCGGCAGCGTTTACAAGACCTCGACTCCGGAGTCGCTCGCCGCCGCGTACCGCGCGTCGATCGGCCAATCAGCCGGCCCTGCGGTGAAAAAGAAAGGTAAGAAGTAGGGGCAAGGGGTGAGGGGCGAGCGATCGGCCTCGCTCCTCGCACCTGGTCCTTGCCTCTCCTCCATGCCTGATATCGTGCTGATTGGCGGCGGCGTCATTGGTCTGTCGATCGCATTTGAATTGGCGACTCGCGGGGTTTCCGTGCGAGTCCTCGATCAAGGTCCATTCGGGCGAGAATCGTCGTGGGCCGGCGCGGGGATGATCACGCCTGGAAATCCCCTCGGTGCGAAGTCACCAGAGACTCGCCTGCGAGCCGAGAGCTTCGTGATGTGGCCCGAATGGGCTGCTCGACTCAACGAAGAATCCGGCATCGAAACCGGCTTCGTTCGGTGCGGCGGCATTGAGCTTTCACCCGAACGCTCCGAATCCGAAATCGCTGCCGTCGCGACCAAGTTTCAATCGGAAGGCGTGCGTGCCGAGTTGATTGGCTGGCGCGAGTTGCGAGAACTGGAACCGCATCTGAATCCTGAATTCGGCGACGCAGTCCATCTGCCGGACTACTGCCAAGTCCGGAATCCGCGCTTGCTGAAAGCCTTGCTCGCCGCGTGTGCCGCTCGCGGCGTTGAACTTTCTCCCGGTTCGCCGGTCATCGGCTTTGAGCGCGGCAGTCAGCGCGTGACATCGGTTCGCACTCCCGCCGAAACGATCTCGGCCGGACAGTTCGTCGTGTGCAGTGGAGCCTGGAGCCAATCGGTTCTCGCCCAGGCCGGCTGCTCGATTCGCGTCGAACCAGTGCGAGGTCAAATCGTTTTGCTCGAAGCATTGCCGCTGCCAACTCGCCGCATCCTCGAAGTTGGCTCGCGGTACATCGTCCCACGAGCGGACGGACAACTGCTCATCGGCTCCACCGAAGAGCACGTCGGTTTCGAGAAACGCAACACCGCCGAAGCGGTCGCAGAGCTGATCCGTTTCGGTAGCGAACTCATCCCGTCGCTCAAAACCGCTCGCTTCGAGCGCTGCTGGTCTGGCCTGCGTCCCGGTTCGCCCAACGGCCTGCCTTACCTTGGCCGAGTTCCTGACTCCGACAACCTCTTTGCCGCCGCCGGACACTTCCGAGCCGGCTTGATGCTCTCGCCAATCACGGCACTGCTGCTGCGACAGTTGTTGCTCGGCGAGACACCGGATTTCGCGATGAACGAACTCACGCTGACTCAGTGACGGCCGCTGGAGCCATTCAGACTGTGGTCGGCTCTGGTCTTGCAGGAAGTCAATCAGACTCAGGACTTCACGCTCCGTTGGCAACCGATCGCAGACCAGGCGTCGATTCACGGTCGAGGACTCGACCCCCGGGCAGCCGGCGGCTTGCGGGGCGGGTGGTGTTGGCGGAGACGGTTGCGAAGTCGGCTCGGTGATCTGATCCAGCTGCACATTTCTGGTTTCCAGCAGGACATTTCTGGTTTCCGGCAGGACATTTCTGGTTTCCGGCAGGACATTTTGGCTTCCGCGCTGCGCCGAACGGCCTGGGTGCTAGAGTTTTTTCATTTCCGGCTGCGCCCAACGTGTTTCGCGCAGGACATTTTTGCGGTTTTGCTGTATTTCCCCTGAAACACCCATGATTTCTCGTTTGACACGCGATTTCCCGAGGGACTGCGACAGTACTTTTTGGATTTCTTCTTTCACTTCGGCGTGGCGTCCCACACCTTCACCGTCTGATCGGAACTGGCCGACGCCAGCCGTTTCCCGTCAGGGCTGAACGCCACGCTATTGACCCCGCCGGTGTGCCCTTCCAACGTGAGCGTCTCTTGTCCGCTCGTCGTGTCCCACACCTTCACCGTCTGATCGGAACTGGCCGACGCCAGCCGTTTCCCGTCCGGGCTGAACGCCACGCTATAGACGCCGTCGGTGTGCCCTTTCAACGTGAGCGTCTCCGCTCCGCTCGTGGCGTCCCACACCTTCACCGCCCGATCCTGGCTTGCCGACGCCAGCCGTTTCCCGTCCGGGCTGAACGCCACGCTCCAGACCATTTGTGGTTGCGCATCCACGCCGTCGTGCCCTTTCAACGTGAGCGTCTCCTGACCGCTCGTGGCGTCCCACACCTTCACCATCCCCTCAAGGCTTGCCGACGCCAGCCGTTTCCCGTCCGGGCTGAACACCACGCTGTTGACCGCTAGGGTGTGCCCTTCCAACGTGAGCGTCTCCTGACCGCTCGTGGCGTCCCACACCTTCACCGTCCGATCCTGGCTTGCCGACGCCAGCCGTTTCCCGTCCGGGCTGAACGCCACGCTCGTGACCCAGCTGGTGTGCCCTTCCAACGTGAGCGTTTCCTGACCGCTCGTGGCATCCCACACCTTCACCGTCTTATCCACGCTTGCCGACGCCAGCCGTTTCCCGTCAGGGCTGAACGCCACGCTGTTGACCCCGCTGGCGTGCCCTTTCAACGTGAGCGTCTCATCAGCGGACTGGCAGCCGATGCCGACGACGACCCAGCCCGCCGCGGAGCAGAATCCCGCGACCCACGAACGACTGCGAAACCAACATGCGATGCGTGTGGTGATCTTCTGCATGGTCGCTACGTTCCTTTCGCACCTGTGCCAAGAGGGGCAGGTCCGCGGTGCAGACCTCGATCAAATTGAAATGCTCGGCTCAGTGTATGGCGGTGCTCCGCACGTCTCAATCCGCCATGAACTGCCGCACGACGGACACGAGACATCGCCCGACGGGTCATCGTTGACGACGTCGATCGGATTGTGGAAATGCGAACAGCGAATCTCCATGGTGGAGGATGGGCACTCTTGGCCGTCTCTTTTTGTGCTGAAAAACGAGAAACCACAGGGACAGGCAATCCGCTAAATGCGGACCACTTCAGGCCATGCGATCCAGCGATGATTCGATTGCAAAAGCTGGCGAGTCTTCCAATCCTCTGGAGGTTCACGAGTTCCACGTTCAATTGGCTTCGGGGAGTGCTGCAATGCGACTTGCTCAATGTCTGCTGGTTGGAGTGTTGTTGGTTCCTGTGTGCTCCGTCGCGATCGCGAAAGCCGATGGGCTGCAAGCCGGGGCGGCGACGAGCAACATCACGCCGGAGATCGGCGGCGAGATCATCGGCGGGTTCGTGCCATATCCGTCCAAGCACATCCACGACGAATTGCACGCTCGGTGTTTGGTGCTCGATGACGGGAAGATTAAATTGGCGTTGGTCGTGTGCGACTTGCTCGGCATCCAGCGAGTTGTCAGCACGGAGGCTCGGCGATTGATTCAGGAGATGATCGCGATTCCGCCAGAGTGCGTGATGATCAGCGCGACGCACACGCACTCGGCCACCAGTGCGTTGGGAAAGGATCGACTCAAGCCCGAACAGACATTGGACAACTATCAGCAGTTCGTGGCTCGACGCATTGCCGACGGCGTGGCGCGAGCCTTCAACAATCGGCGGCCAGCGCAGATCGCGTTTGGAACGGCGGAAGCTCCGGAACATGTCTTCAACCGTCGCTGGCACATGCGGCCGGGAACCGTGCCGGTGAATCCGTTCGGCGGCAGCGAACTCGTGAAGATGAATCCTCCCGCCGGCAGCCCGAACCTCACCGAACCGGCCGGGCCGACTGATCCGACCGTTTCGTTCATCGCAGTGCGTGACCCAGACGGTGCGATGATTTCCGTCTTCGCAGCGTACTCGCTGCACTACGTCGGCGGGGTCGGAGCCGCCGACATCTCGTCCGATTACTACGGCGTCTTCAGCGAGCACCTCAAACGGCTGATCGAAGATGACCAGCCGAGTGCCCCGCCGTTCGTGGCAATGATGGCTAACGGGACCAGCGGCGACATCAACAACATCAATTTCCGCACTCCGCGACCTGGCAAGAAACAGTACGAGCAAATCCGTTTCGTCGCCGAAGACGTCGCCTCGAAAGTTCATGCCGCGATGGCCAAGCTGGAGTACCGTGACAACCTGCCGCTGGCGGCTCGATATCGCGAGCCGGTCATCACCTGGAGAAAGCCAACGGCCGAACAAACGAAGTGGATGGAAGAGACGCTCGCCGCCGGCCCGAAGAGCAAACAGGATTTGCCGTTCATCTACGCTGAACGCATCTCGCGCTTGGCGAAGTACCCCGAAACGACAACTGTCCCGCTGCACATTCTGCGAATCGGCGACGTCTGCATCGGCACGATGCCCTGCGAGGTCTTCGTCGAGATCGGCCTCGACTTCAAACGCCGCTCTCCCCTGCCCCACTCGTTCATGGTCGAGCTGGCTCACGGCTACTTCGGCTATCTGCCGACGCCAAGACAACATCAACTCGGCGGCTACGAAACCTGGCTCGGCACGAACCGGCTGGAGATCAATGCGTCCGACAAGCTGCTAGACCAATTGATTGAGATGGCGAAAGAGGTCACGGCTGATCCTGCAGTGAAGTGATTTGCAGGATGGGCATTCTTGCCCGCCCTCTGGAGGATCGACGAAAGACAGGACGGGCAAGAGTGCCCACCCTACCCACGCACCGCTCGATTGAGCCGCCGCATTCCTTCGCGAATGCCGTCGATTGATTGCACGCCGAAGCTGAGTCGCATGTGATTGCGTTCGCGCTGCTCGCGTGGGCCGCCGAAACAGAGTTCTCCGGGGACGTACATCACTTGCTCGACATCGACGGCTCGTCGGAACAGCGGCGAATCGAATCCGGTCGCGACGTGTGGAGGCAGTGTCATCCAGACGTACAAGCCGCCGTGTGGGTGGACCCACGAGACGCCGGACAGGTCCGCGAAGAACTCATCGGCGGCGGACAACATCGCGTCTCTTTTTAACCGATAGGCCGCACGAACCTCGGCAGCGTGTGTTGCGAAGCGGCCGGACGCGAGCAGTTCGGCCAGCAAGTGCTGGTTGAAATTGGCCGAGCCGAAATCCTGGTTCCCCTTCAAGTCGTTGATGGACTTTCGCAGCTCATGCGGCATCAGGCCGAAGCCGACCCGCAGGCCGGGGGAGAAACTTTTCGAGAATGTCCCTGCATGTATGACCGTGTCACCGTCGGCATCGCAGGACCAAACGCTGCGCGGCATCGAGCCGTCGTAGTGCAGTTCGCGGTATGCGGCGTCTTCGAGTACATAAATCATCTCGCCCCGCCGTCGCGACCAGTCCTTCGCGATCGCGACCAACTCAGCGCGGCGGTCGAGCGACAAGCTGATGCCGGTCGGATTCTCAAACTCGCTGACGACGTAAATGAGCTTCACACGCGACAACTCCCCGACCGATTCGAGTCGTTGCAGTTCGGCCGTCAGAGCGTCCATTCGCAGTCCGTGCTCATCTGCCGGCAACGCAATCGTGTGAGCACCGACACCGTCGAGCACTCCTAGAAAGACGAAGTACGTCGCCGCGGCCACAAGGCAAATGTCTCCCGGATCGAGCAGCGTGTCCGCCAACAGCGCGAGCAACTGCTGCGAGCCGGTCGTGCAGACGAACTCGTCGGCGGTCGCCTCGCGAGTTCTCATCGGGACTGACGTCCGTTCGAGCCGATTGTGGTACTCGGCCAGTTGCTGCCTCAGCCGCAAGTCCCCCAATGACGTGCCGTACTGCAACGCCAGTCGTCCTCGCGACTCGTCGGACAGAATCGATCGCGCCGCCTCAAGCGTCTCGGTCAGCGGCAGCGACGAAGCATCGACCAAGCCAGCGGCCAGCGATAGCACTTGGGGATGCTCGACCCCTTGCTGCATCAAAAAACTGATCGCGGAATCTTTGACCTGCTGGCGACGTTGGCTGAAAGGTGGAGAAGTCTGACTCATCGAGACGTTGTAATCGTCGCCGCCGATTCCTGGCCACTCTGGGAGGGCCCTTTGAGATGCGATGCAGCCTTCCGCGGGTGCGGTGTGAGGTGTTATTTTGCCGATGTTTGCAGCGACTGAAGCCTCTCGCTTTGGTCTCGGATGTGAGGCGTGTCCACCAGGAGGAGAGATCCCCGATGCTGACGATTCTGAAATCAACTGCCCGACGGACTCGCTTTTGCGATGGTTTGTCGCGACGAAGTTTTTTGCAAATTGGCTCGATGGCCTTGGGCGGACTGACACTGCCCGATCTGTTGCGGGCCGAGCAAGCTGGCACCGCGAAGACGTCGAACAAGTCGGTCATCGTCGTCTACTTGTCCGGCGGGATCGCGCATCAGGACACCGTCGATCTGAAGCCGGACGCTCCCGACGAGATTCGTGGCGAATTCAAGCCGATCGATTCCAAGGTTCCTGGCATCCAACTTGGCGAGCTCTTGCCGAAGTTGGCGAACTGCACGGACCGGATGGCGATCATTCGCAGTGTCGTCGGACAAGTCGATGAGCACAGCAGTTTTCAAAGCCTGACCGGCCGCACGATGAGCACGGCGCAGCGTGAAGGCTGGCCGAACTTCGGCTCGGCGATCGCCAACATGATGGGACCAAAGGACGCGATCACTCCGGCGTTCGTCGACTTGTTCCCGACGATGCAGCATCGGCCGTACAACAGCCCCGCGCCAGGAATGCTCGGCCCGTCGTTTCGCGGAGTGCGAGCGGACGGCGAAGACCTCGACAGCATGAAACTCCGATTCGTCGATGCGTCGCGGTTCGGAACGCGGCGCGAACTGCTGGCGTCGATTGACGGAATCAAACGTGACGTCGAAAGCCCGTCGCTGGCCGGCATGGACTCGAGCTACCAAAAAGCGTTCGACGTCCTCACGTCCAGTCGACTGGTCGATGCGCTCGACGTCGAGAAGGAAGACCCGAAAGTCCGCGAACGCTACGGCAAGGGATCGGCCAAGCATCTGGGAGACGGTGCCCCGATGTGGAACGATCAGCTCTTGCAAGCGCGGCGATTGGTTGAAGCAGGTGTGCGGGTCGTCACCGTGGCCTACGGTTTCTGGGACACTCACGGCCAGAACTTCAAGCACCTCAAGGATCACTTGCCGCTGTTCGATACCGGCATTTCGGCGTTGATCGAAGATATTTACGCTCGCGGCTTGGACCGGGATGTGACCGTCTGCGTCATCGGTGAATTCGGACGGACCCCGAAGATCAACAAAGACGCCGGCCGCGATCACTGGCCGCGAGTCAACAGCGCAATCCTGGCCGGTGGCGGCCTACGCGTTGGCCGAGTACTCGGCGCGACCGACAAGTTCGGTGATTCAGCCATCGACCGGCCGATCCACTACCAGGACGTGCTCGCGACTTTGTACAACAATCTCGGCTACGGTGAAGACCCGACAGTGACGACGATCGCAGGTGCTCGCATTCGAGTGCTGCCGACGACTGCGCGAGTCATCAGCGAGTTGATTTGAGTTCCGCGAAAGGACAAGTGACGATCATGCGATTCACCAAAATGCACGGAACCGGCAACGACTACGTCTACGTCAACTGCTTCGAGGAGAAGTTTCCGGCGGACGTTGCGAAGCTGGCGATTCAGATCAGCGATCGGCACTTTGGCGTCGGCGGCGATGGCCTCGTTCTGATTTGCCCATCGGAGGTTGCCGACGCTCGGATGCGGATGTGGAACGCCGATGGCAGCGAGTCGGAGATGTGCGGCAGCGCAGTTCGCTGCGTGGCGAAGTATCTGTTCGACCACGGGATTGCTCGGCGCGAGACACTTCGAATCGAAACCGGCCGAGGCGTGTTGACACTGCAATGCGACGTGGACGGTGGCCGGGTTCACCAAGTCCGGGTCAACATGGGACCACCGATCCTCACGAGCGCTGACATTCCGACGACGCTGACGGGCGATCCGCCGATTCGCCAGAAGCTGACGGCCGGCGACAAGACGTTCGAGGTCAGTTGCGTCTCGATGGGCAATCCGCATTGCGTCACGTTCGTAGACGAAATCAACGACGACTGGGTGCTCCGTATCGGCCCGCTCGTCGAGAAGCATCCAGCCTTCCCACGCCGCGTGAATGTCGAGTTCATCCAAGTTCTCTCGCGTTCCGAATTCAACATGCGAGTCTGGGAACGAGGCTCTGGTGAAACCTGGGCCTGCGGAACGGGAGCTTGTGCATCGGCCGTCGCCGGTGTCCTCGCGGGACTCACCGACCGCAAAGTCACCGCCCATTTGCGAGGCGGCGATCTGCACCTCGAATGGCCCGAAACCGGAGAAGTCTACATGACCGGCCCAGCCGTCGAGGTTTGTTCGGGCGTGTACGAGCCACGCTGAAGTCGGAAGTCGGAAAGACATTTAATCGCACTACGTTCCGCTCTTCGCCTTCCCCATTCCCATTCTCCTTCCGACTTCCTCTTGCTGCACTCTTCAATTGCAGCTATCAACCCGCCCTCTTCTCGATCCTGCCTCTCGGCCCGCCTCTTGTGGTTCGCCCGATTCTTGGGTGAGCCTTCATTTCACCTCGAAATCATCGCACTGCAACGACCATGAATTGTTCCGTCGATCCGAAATGGATGTCGGTTCGTTGGCGCGTCTGCGCGGGCCTGTTGGCTGCGTTGACTTTGCTCGCCAATGTCGGCGGTTGTTCGTTGGGAGTCATGGCTGGCCGAGCGATCTTCGGCGATCCGAAAATTCCCTCGGAGTTTTCGACGCGCACTGGCATCGACCTGACCAAAGACGAAAAGAAACTGTTGGTCGTGGTGCGAACACCGCAATCGATTGAAGGAGACCTCCCGTCGTTGGAAGTTGATCTGATCGACTCCGTCTCACGCAGGCTCAAGCTGCATGGTGTGCAGGTTGTGAACCCGGACGAGGTCGCTAAATGGATCGACAAGAACGGTGGACGATTCGATCACCCCAGCGAATTGGCTCGTGAATTCGACACCGACTTCATCGCCGTCATTGACGTGGACACGTTCAGCCTGCACGACGCGGGCAGCCCCAATCTGTATCACGGCACCGCGTCCGGCCAGATGCAGGTCTTTCGAGTGCAAGAGATCGGCGGATCGAAAGACGCTCAGCAAGTCTTTTCGGGAAATTTCCGCAATCAATATCCGCCGCATGGCCCCGTGGCGATCGATTCGCTCTCGCGCAAGATGTTCGAGATGCGGTTCGTGGACCATCTCAGCGACAGGCTGGGTAGTCGCTTCTACGACTACCGACTCGGAGACGAGATGTGATGACGAACTACGAATTACGAATTACGAAAGAGTGTCGAATGACAAACTCCGAACAGGCTCAGCAATTTGATTTGGGATCGAACAATGTTCGGCGTCACGGCGCGGTTGTCGATCATTCCACCAGTGGCTATGAACCACTTCGTCATTCGGGCTTCGTCATTCCCTCGTCATTCGTCATTCGTCATTCGTCATTTTGCCTCTCGATCCTCGCGTTGCTGATCCCGCTCACCTGCACCGGTTGCTTAAAGCCGTTGATTTTCTGGGGCTACCTGCTGGGCGGGCCGCCGTCGATTGAGCCGGACTTCGATGTCATGACCAAAAAGTCAATGACCGCCAAAGAGGCCACCGTTGCCGTCGTCTGCTACGCGCCTCTGGACGTGAAGTACGACTTTTCCGCCATCGATCATGAACTCGCGAAGTTCCTCACCTACCGCCTCATCCAGCACAAGATGAGAGTCACCAACCCAGATCAAGTAAGAGCCTGGTTGGACGAGAACTCCGAAAACTGGGACGAGCCGTCCGAAATCGGCAAGGCGCTGGGTGTGAAGTACGTCGTCTACATCGACCTGGAGAGTTTCAACCTGTGGGAAGAGCACAGCCACGACCTGCTCCGCGGCCATGCAGAGGGAGTCGTCAGCGTCTTCGAGATCGACGCGGATGGCGAGGGGGATAAGATCTACACGAAGGAGATCACTTCTCGATTCCCAACCGTCGCTCCGCGAGCTGCCACCGAGGTTCCCTTCGCGACCTTCAAGCAGCAGTATCTCGCGAGGCTGAGCGAAGAAATCGGCCGGCTGTTCTACGAGCACTACAGCGGCGACGACATTCCCGACGCGACGTAGCACCGGCGAGGATAAAACGCTGCTCACGCTGGCGATGACTCAGCTTCAGAACGACATACTGGATGCCGTCGCCGATTGGGTGACGACCGAGTCCAACGCCTGGACCGAATTCCAGGGAGTCGAGGAGCCTGCCTACAATCAATTCGTCGATGCCGAGGCGACGGCACGCGGGATTGCTCAGGGGTTGATCGACGGAGCCAATGCGACCTGGCTGTGAGCACAGAAAACGGCGGCGGAAGATTGCTGGGGCTCAGTCAATCAGGCGCTCGATGACTGGAACATGGCTCACGATGGAGCAGTCGCCGATTTCATGGACGACAGGAATGGCGCCGTCGCCGATTGGACGACCGGCGAAGCCGGAGCACAGGCTCAGTACGCCGCGATCGAGATTCCGGCATGGACTCAATTCCAGACGATCCGGTCGGCCGCTCAGTTGCAGTTCAACAGCGATGCCCAAGACGCATTCGACGACTAGACCGACGCCGAAAAGGATGCCCGCGACGACCTCGAGGCGGCCGGCGACGTCGCGACCGTCGATCCAACCTGGGATGCGTATCAAGCCGCCGTCACATCTGCGGAGAGCGATTGCCTCGGCCAGGAAGAATGTGACACAGACCGACGGTCTGCTTCGCTCCCGACGACAGCTTGGCGTTGCTCAGCCAAGTCAGAGTGCCCCACTCAAACGTCTCGGTGGCGAGAGTGGCAATGTCTGTCGTTTGCTGACTCAGGTCGAACATGCTTTGGAATTCTCCTCTGAACTTCACGTGCCCTTCGGTCAACACAAGACGTGTCGGCGGCAACGGAATATACTCCCGCATCTGCTCTGGGTCGCGGGATGCGACACCGAGTTTCCGCCTCGTCCCCCACCGACCTTTTTGAAGGAACCGACCACATGCGTGCTTCGAGCTTTCATGTTTGGCTTGTGACTCTTGGACTGATTTCGTCTGCCGGACTCACCGCGAATGAAGCAGGACACGCCGCTGATCGGGGCATCACCGATTTTCCGAAACTTTCGGCCGAGAACGACTGGCCGTACTGGCGCGGTCCCTCACGAAACGGCATCGCGGCCAAAGGGCAATCCGTGCCGACGGAGTTCGGCGACAACAAGAACGTCACCTGGAAGACTCCAGTGCCGGGACGCGGACACTCTTCGCCGATCGTGGTCGGCAATTTGGTCGTACTGGAAACCTCCGACGGGCAAGCGAAGCAGCATTCGGTCGTCGCGTTTGAACGCTCGACCGGCAAGCAGCTTTGGAAAACCGACCTCAGCAAAGGTGGCTTCCCGGCCAAAAATCATCCGAAGAACACCGAAGCGACGCCGACCGTCGCCTGCGACGGCGAACGACTGTTCGTCACGTTCTTCCACGCCAAGACGGTGGTTTGCACGGCGCTCGATTTCAATGGCAAGCAGGTCTGGCAGCAGGTCGTCGGTCCCTTCAATCCAAAACGCTACGAGTACGGCTACGCTTCGTCGCCGACGCTGTATCGCAACTCCGTCATCATCGCCACTGAGTTCGACGGCACGAGTGCCATCACCGCTCTCGATCGCGCGACTGGCAAGCAACTCTGGAAAACGCCCCGTCGAGACAACATCACGTTCTCAACACCTGTCGTTGCTCACGTCGCTGGCAAAGACCAACTGCTGATCAGCGGGGCCCAGAAGGTTGCCAGCTACGATCCCGCGAACGGCAAGTTGCTGTGGGACGTCACCGGCACGACTCACGCGACCTGCGGCACAATGGTCTGGACCAGCGACATCGTTTTGGCCAGCGGCGGATACCCGGACAAAGAGACCATCGCGGTCAAAGCAGACGGCAGCGGCAAAGTCCTCTGGAGGAACAAACAGAAATGCTACGAACAGTCGATGCTGGCACTCGATGGCTACGTCTACGCCCTTGACGACGACGGCATCTTATTCTGCTGGCGAGCGACCGACGGTCATGAAATGTGGGTGAAGCGACTCGCCGGACCAGTCAGCTCATCGCCCGTGCTCGCGGGAGGTCACATCTACCAAGCCAATGAAGCCGGCACTTGGTTCGTCTTCAAACCGAATCCGGAAAAGTTCGAGCTCGTCGCCGAGAATCAACTCGGCGATGAAGCCTTCCCCAGTCCCGCCGTCGCCGGCAACCAACTCTTCATCCGCAGCGCAACTCACTCCGGCGGCAAACGGCAAGAGTGGCTGTATTGCTTCGGAAAATAAAACTGCCGAGAAACCAGCACGACGCGCCAGCCAGTGATCTGTCTCCACGAGAACTGGACCACTCGCTGGCGCGTCGTACTGATTCTCTCGATTGAAACGGCTTCGACTCAAAACACTCCGATCAACCTCAGCGCGGCGACCGACGACAGCAACAAGACGAGGCTGTCGAACTGTCGCTGCGGGATGCGATGAATCAGCCAGCGACCGGCCAGAAGACCGAGCACGATCATCGGAGTCAGCATCGCATTGAAGAGCAGGGTGTCCATCCCGATGAGCCCCAACTGGGCGCTGAATGGAACCTTGAACAAATTCAGCAGCAAAAAGAACCAGGCGGTCGTTCCAACCAGTTCCAGCTTCGGCATCGCGACCGTCACGAGGTACAGCGCGATGATCCCGCCCGCCGCGTTGGCGAGCATCGTGCTGAAGCCGGCAATCAGACACAGGCTCCACGCAAACCAGGCCGCGTGAGGAACATGCTCAAACCAACCCGGCCGCCACATACGAGCGGTCTGCATCGCCGCCAACCCCAGGATGATGCTGCCGATGACTGGCTTGTACGCGGACTCGCTCAGCGAATTCATCAGCGCCCAGCCGATGACGACTCCCAGAGCCGTCGGCAACGACATGCTCCAGACGTACTCCCACCGAGCATGTTGGCGAAACGCCGCCACGGCGCACACATCGCCGAAGATCAGCATTGGCAACACATACCCCGTCGATTGTTTCGCTCCGAACAAGAACGCGAAGACCACGACGTGAAAGAGGCCGACCCCCGCGAAACCGCTCTTCGCCACGCCCAAACCAAACGCGGAGACCAACGCCAGCGACCATTGAGCAGCCGTCAGTTCAGGCAATCCCAACTCAGGCATAGAAGAAGACCTTCTCGGCCGTCTTCGCCAGCAGCCACTCGCGGTCTGGCTTCGAGAGGAAATCCATTCGGTCGCGAACGAGGCTGATCGACGCCTTGTAGTTGTTGGTTCCCTGAATCTGATACGGCGAGTCGCTGGCCCACATTAGCCGCTGCGGACCGAAGCAATCGAGCAGCCGTTTGATCATCGGGATCAACTCGTCATGCGGTGGCTTCTTCTGGCCGAGCGCGTAGTAGGCCGAGATCTTGACACTCGAGTGCTTGTGTCGTGCTAATCGGCACAGAGCGCTGATGTCACTGTCTCGAAACTCGCCATCCACGCCGATGCGAGCAAAGTGATCGATCACGACTGGTGTGTCGGGATGTTGTTCACACATCGCATCGGTCGCGGCCAGGTCGCTCGCGTTGATGAGCAAGCACATCGCCTGCCGAGTCTCCGCGCCGGTCTTCCACATCTCGATCATGCCGGGCGCTTCGAGCCACTTCGGTTGGTCTTCTTTCTTGCGAACGAACGGCGTGATGCGGAATCCGGTCACGCCTTGCGGCAGCAGCTTCTTCATGGCTGCCCCCGGATTCGGCAAGTGATCATCGACCATCCCTTGCACGCGAAACAGCTTCGGGTGCCGTCGCACAGCATCGATCAAATATGAGTTGTCAAACAGATGGTAGACCGAATGCTGAATCAGCACGACGCGGCCAACTCCCTCTGGCCGAGCGATCGCCATCAGTTCGTCATCGTTGAAGCTCGGCGGCTTGAGATCCGCCTTCGTCTGCCCCGGAGCGAGCGGAAACTTGTCAGTCTCCGGCGGCCAAATGTGCGAATGCGCGTCGATCCACGGCAGGTCTTTGTCGGCAGCCAGAATGTCCTGAGTCATGATCGCTCCAACGGCGGTAAGCCCAACAGTCATCGCCTGTCGTCGAGTCAGTGAATGAATCGAGGTCATAAGACGCTCCCAATTTGAAATGGAGGATGGCCGCCCTCGGCCGTCCCGCATCGTTTTGATCCACCGCGGACAGCCGAGGGCGGCCATCCTCCATCTCACTTCGGCTCAAAAAGCATATCGGTCGAGCCGCCAAACTTCGCCGGCAGCGGCATGTTCGACCAGGACTTATCGTCGCCGAGTCGGAGTTGCCATTGGCCCTTCAGCTCCAATTTTCGCGAACCGCTGACCAACGTCGGCGGTTCGGGCAACAAGAGCTGTCCACCAGGCCCCCCAAGCCGCATCACGAGCAAATGGAAATCGTCGCGTAGGATCGCCTCGGCCGGGAATTGATAGGTGACGCAATTGCCACTTCCTGCTTCGATCTGCGAACTGGCTATGTAGCCGTTCAACCACACCGACGTTTCTTGGTCCACTTCCAACTTGAGCTGCAATCGTTTCTCTTTTAGAAAATCGCTGGGGAGCCGAACTACGCAACGAATCCAAAACGGGCCGTGATAACCCTCCGCCTCGCTCAGATTGAGCTGCTGCAAACGCTTCGTGACGGAAATCGGTCGCCAAGCGGTACGAGCATCCTGTGGCTTAATTGAGGGACTGGCTTCCACCCGCTGGTCGTACTTCGACCGGAACGGCTCGCCGCCGAGAAGCTGATCGCTGGTGATCGTCGGACAGACGTACTGTTCGACGTGAGCGATGACGAGGCCGTTGCCGGTGAAGTGATCGACCAGTGGCCAACGCTTGGGGTTGTACATGCAGTCGGTCATGTCGCGCATCAGCGCGACGTTCTTGCCGTTGCGAACCATCTGCCGCAGCCCGAACGGCCGGCCGAGTACGCACATGTTGAGATGTACGCCGACCAGAATCACGTTCTTGATGCCGCGCGATTCGAGCACGTTCCAAACTTCGTCACCTCGATCGGAGATGAAGTCGCGGTCGGCGTCGATCTCGATCAGCTTCGACTGCGACTTCCATGGCATTCCCGGATTGCGGCCCATCGCCTTGAGCTTCGTGGCCCACTCAGCGTGCTCGGCCGGATCATCGTCCTCGCCTCCGTCGGATTGGTCGATGGGGTAGACCGCCTTCTCTTCGCTGGGAATCCGCGAGCACCAATGCTCGACATCTTTTCGCATCACCTTCGCTGCCGGAGCTGCCACAGCTCGCTTCCGAGCCGCATGATCTTCATAAGCTACCATGCAGTCACTCGGCGAATGAATAATCGTCGCCCCGCGATTCCGCGCCTCCTTCAAAACCTCGTTCATTCGCGGAGCAAACTCTTCCAGCCGCCGCACGGCATTCAAGCAGTGATGCGCATCCCACACATCGCAGACGATGACCGCGGTTTCGTTCGCAGACCATTTTTCGTCGCGAGTCTCCCGCTTGAAACTTCCACTGCCAGCGGATGACTTCGCTTGGAAACGAAGGTGGAGATTCAAGTCGTCCCCAAAGACGGTCGTCGTCATGAGCGATGCTCCCAGTGACAAGACGGCAATCAATCCAGTTGGCCTCACGATGTGATCTCCTTTTGGTTCGTGGTGGATGCGTCTCGCATCCGACCGACGCGAGACGCGTCGCCCACGTGCGGGTCAACCTAACAACTCGCGCACGACTTGTCCGCCCGCGACGATCGGAACCGGGCGACCCGGCGAGGCCAGCAGTTCGCGGTTGGCGTCGACGCCGAGCAGGTGATACGCCGTGCGAAGAATATCCTTCGGGTCGATCGGCTGCTCGACGACATCGCCAGCGATCGCGTCCGTCGAACCGACGACCTGACCACGCGGGACGCCCGCTCCAGCGAAGAGTTGGCAGTAGGCTCGCGACCAGTGGCCTCGGCCGGGAGCACCGGCGGCGGTGATGTCGAACGTCGGAGTGCGGCCGTGTTCGCTGAGGCACAGGACGAGCGTATCTTCCAGCAATCCGCGCCGGTCGAGATCGAGCATCAGCGCCGAGAACGCGCGGTCGAACGCGGGAAGCAGGAACTCGCGCATGCGCGAATGATGGTCGTAGTGCGTGTCCCAGCTCTCGTCGGTTTGGCCGAATTCGTCCCAGCAGACGGTGACAAACTTCACGTCCGCTTCGAGCAACCGCCTGGCCGACAAGCAGGACTGGCCGAACAGCGTCATGCCATAGTCTTCTCGCAGCGACATCGGCTCCCGTTCCAACCGAAGTGCGTCGACCACTTGTGGCCGCGCGAGGAAGTCGAGGGCCAACTCGCGTTGCTTCGAGTATCCGGCCGCGCTGGCCGAGCGATCGAGTTCCACTGTTCGCTGTTCAAACTGGGTCAGCAATGAGCGGCGTCGGTCGAGCGAATCCAATGTGATCGCCGCTCCGTCACCAGAACCGAATTCGAGCCGCCCATCGGGCGTGACCTCGCGGAACGGATCCCCTTGCGGAGCCTCGCCTCGGAACTCTGTCCAGAGCGGATCGAACGCCGTCCCCAGGAATCCACCGAATGTCCCCGATCGCTTGTTCGGCCGAGCGTACAAGCTCTGCCGCCACGGCAGCATCACGTTGACTGGCACGCCGCGCGGCTGTGGACCGAACTCGCCGCGCGACGCGCAGTAGTCGATGACCCCACCGATGTACGGCCACTGATCGGGATTCCGCTGCCGCCCTTCAATCCGCTCGGTGTCCGAGTTGCCGGTCAGCGTGTACGACGCCGAGTGAATGTTCCATGGATGCGACATCGACCGCACCAACGTGCAACGATCAAGCACCCGCGCCGACCGAGGCAGATGCTCACAAACTCGCAGACTCGGCAAGCACGAGTCGATCGTCTCAAACTCGCCGCGAATGTTTTCCGGAGCCTCCGGCTTCGGATCGAACGTGTCGAGCTGGCTCCAAGCTCCGTAGATGTAGAGGACCAAACACCGCTTCGCACGACCGAAGCCGGGTAGCGTGACGGTGCTCCGTTCGGCACTAACACTAACCGACGTTGAAAGCCATGGCGCGCCGAACAGACTCAAGCCACCAGCCTGCAACAAGTCGCGTCTTTTGATCCTCGATTCGTGCTTCATTTTTCGCCCTTCATTTTTCGCCGCCTCTTTCTCTTCATCGCAAACCGCAGAGGGGCGGCGAAAAATCAGTGATCAGCTCAACATTATGTCACCAAGAGCCGTTCCATCCAACGCTGAATTTGCAGGGCGTCGGCATACGTCGCGCCGACGGGAACACTTTCGACACCGCGAACGACTCGGCAGAAGCAGCGGAGTTCCTCGGCCATCATGCCGGAAGGACCGCCAGCATCGGCTCGGATTTCCAGCGGCATCGGCCAAATGGCTTTCTCGTCCCAGACTTCGATCGGTCGCGGGTTCGGCGAGATGCGCGAGGCCCAGCCGTTGCCGAACACCTCCATGCGATCGAAGCCGCGCGGAGCCATTCCGGTCGGCGAGACGTAGCCCGACGCGAATGACGCCAGCGTCCCGTCGGACCACCGCAACTGAGCCAGCGCGAGATCGACCGCACCCGTTTCGATGTGACGCAACTGCGAGCTGAATCGCTCCGGTTCGGCGCGGTTCATCAGCACTTGGACGCAGTACAAATCGTGAACCATCGTGGCGATCAGCGGGTTCTCGCCGGGAAAGTCGTGGACGATGCTCGCCGGTCGATGCCGGACGCAGTCGAAGAACGTCGGCTGTCCTCTTTTCGCGACTTCCTCACGAAGCGCCTTGAACTCGCTATTGAACAACAAGATGTGGCCGAGCATCAGATTCGACGAGTCGGCGTTGACCAGCGGCGCGAGACTCTCGGCTTCGGCCATCGATTCCGAAATCGGCTTCTCCAAGAGCACACGCTTGCCAGCCCGCAACAGCTTCGACGCGACGCGGCCATGCTCGGCGGTCGAACAGGCCACGACCCAGGCCTCGGCATGGGACTGGGTAATCGCTTGATCGAGATCGAGCCAACCGGGGACGTTGGGCAACTCGCTTTTCAACTTGTCGAGACTCGCCTGTCGCCGCGCGACGACGCCAACCAACTCGGCTTCTGCCAATCCTGAGAGTGTCAGCGAATGCAGACGACCGAACCGGCCAAGGCCGATGACTCCGATCTTCACCGGCTGGATTTGACGCGATTGGTTCATCGGTGACTCTCAGAAAGATGGGCACTCTTGCCCGTCCTGCAGTTCAAAAAGAGACGGGCAACAGTGCCCATTTTACTAGTGCGAGCACCCCGGTCCGACGTCAGCGAAGAAGTCGTGCCCTTTGTCGTCGACCAGGATGAACGCCGGGAAATCCTCGACTTCAATTTTCCAAATCGCCTCCATGCCGAGTTCGGCGAACTCGACCACATCGACTTTGCGGATGTTCTCCTTGGCGAGAATTGCCGCCGGGCCACCGATGCTGCCGAGGTAGAAGCCGCCGTGCTTCTGACAGGCGGCGGTGACCGCCGGGCCGCGATTGCCCTTGGCGATCATGATCATGCTGCCGCCGTGCGACTGAAACAGCTCGACGTACGAGTCCATGCGGCCGGCGGTCGTCGGACCGAATGAACCACTCGGCAGTCCTTCCGGCTTCTTTGCAGGTCCGGCGTAGTAGACCGGGTGAGCTTTGAAGTAGTCGGGCAGCGGTTGTCCGGCATCAATTCGCTCTTTGAGTTTCGCATGCGCGATGTCGCGAGCGACGACGATCGGACCGCTCAGCAGCAGTCGTGTCGTGACCGGATAGCGTGACAGCTCGGCGAGAATGTCCTTCATCGGGCGGTTGAGATCGACTCGAATCGCGCCCGTGTCTTTGCGATGCCGCAACTCTTCCGGGATGTACTTCAGCGGCTCGAACTCAAGCTGTTCGATGAAGACACCATTGCGAGTGATCTTCCCTTTGGCTTGCCGATCCGCGCTGCACGAGACGCCGATTCCGATCGGCAACGAGGCTCCGTGTCGCGGCAGACGGATGATAGTCACATCGACGGCGAAATACTTACCCCCGAACTGTGCCCCGATGCCGCACTTCCGAGCTTGCTCCAGCATCTGGGCTTCGAGTTCGACATCGCGGAATGCTCGGCCGTGAGCGTTGCCGGTGGTCGGCAGGTTGTCGAGGTATTTCGTCGAGGCGAGCTTCACCGTCTTTAGCGTCGCCTCGGCCGACGTCCCGCCGATGACGAACACGAGGTGATACGGCGGGCAGGCCGCAGTACCAAGCGACACCATCTTCGCCGTCAAATACTCGACCAAAGACTTCGGGTTGAGGACCGCTCGCGTCTCTTGAAACAGGAACGACTTGTTGGCCGAGCCGCCTCCTTTGGCGATGAACAACAGCTTGTATTCGTCGCCGTCAACCACCGAGAGGTCGATCTGCGCGGGCAAGTTGGTGTTCGTGTTCTTCTCGTCCCACATGTTCAGCGCGGCGTTCTGCGAGTACCGCAGATTGTTCTCGGTGTAGGCGTTGTAGACACCGTGAGCGATCGCCTCTTCATCGCCGCTGGACCAAACGGCGTGTCCCTTCTTGCCCATGACGATCGCGGTGCCGGTGTCCTGGCAGAACGGCAGCACGCCGGCGCTCGACACATCGGCATTCTTGAGCATCGTCAGTGCCACCATCCGGTCGTTGTCGGAGGCTTCCGGGTCGTCGAGGATCGAGGCGACCTGCTTGAGATGCTTCGGCCGCAGAAAGAAGTTGATGTCATGAAACGCCTGCGAACACAACAGCGTCAACGCCTGCGGATCGACACAGAGCACGTCCTTCCCGTCGAACGATTGCATGCGGACGTGCTCCGCAGTCAGCAAGCGGTACTCGGTGTGGTCGGGGCCGAGTTCAAAGAGTTCTTGAAAGTGAAACGGAGCGGTCGGCATGATAGAAATTCCTGGAGAGTTCAGAGGGCCGGATGATAGCGGCTGCCCAATGAGCCTCAACTCGCGAGAGTCGCAACCCACTTTGAGACCATCCGTGTATACTCCGTCCACGAATTGATCGCGAACTCGATGAGAACTGTGCTCACCATGACTCGTCCGCGACCAGCGAAGAAACCGATCGTCGCCGCATTGGGCGGACTGCTGTTGCTGACTGCGTGGCTCCTGCGAATTGCCATTGCCGATGATGCCAAAGCGGTCGCCACTTCGAGATCGCGTGAGACCGACGTCGCCGTCGCCCTGGCTCGGAATTGTTTAGAGTGCCACAACACTTCCGATCGCAAAGGCGGGCTAGACCTGACACGACGCGAGAAAGCGTCGATTGGTGGCGACAGCGGCAAGGCTCTGAGTCTCGACGATCGAGACAACAGCCTGCTATTGAAGCGGATCGACGCAGGCGAGATGCCGCCGAAGGGACGCGGCAAACTCTCGGCCGACGAGCGCAAGCTGCTGAGCGAGTGGGGCAATGACAGAGCCATCTGAGCCACCGACCCGATCGATCCATTTCTCGTCACGAGCGACGGCCGAGCCGGCTACAACTGGTGGTCCCCGCAACCGCTGAAGATCGTCAAACCATCTAACCTCGTAACCCGACGCGTCAGCGAGGGCGAACGTCCACAGACTCTCAACCCCCTCGACGCCTTCATCTAGCATCGTCTCGCGAGGGCTGGTCTCAAGCCGACCGCTGCACTCTCACCCGCCGAGTGACATTCGACCTCATTGGACTGCCGCCAACACCGAAAGAGGACGAGGAGTTCGCGGCAGCATCCCGAACAACCATCGCCACGAGTCCAACAAGATCGACCAGCCGATCGCCGCGCTGATGCGCGCTCTGCGTCAACGCGGGATGCCCGACGACACGCTGGTGATCTTCAACACCGAGTTCGGCCGCACGCCCTATTCCGAAAGTGGGGACGGTAAAGTGGGTGCTGGCCGCGATCACAACCCGGACGCCTTCAGCGTCTGGCTGGCCTGAGCCGGCCTCAAGCACGGCATCGCTTACGGAGCGTCCGACGACATCGGCTGGAAGGTGGCCGAGCAGCCGATCGATGTCCACGACTTCCACGCCACGATCCTGCACCTGCTGGGCATCGACCACACGCGGCTGACGTTCTATCACAACGGCATCCAACGCCGGCTGACCAACGTGCATGGCCATGTGCTGACGGACGTGCTGGCCTGACAAAACTGTTCGGGTGGCGAGCGGGCTTCACAGAGTTGCCGAAATCTGTCAGACCACGAGCATCATGAGTTACCACGTCACGGGCCTGATCTGTTCCGCAATCTTTCTGTTAACCATCGGCGGGCTGTGGTTGCAGTTGGGCTTGGTCTGGCAGCGGAATCAATCCGCCGACGCGAGTGAAACTCACGAGCGACCGACGGCCGTGTTGTCGGTCAATCAATTCGTCAGCAGCTTTCTGGCGTTCTTTTCGTTCTTCCTGTACGGCGCGTGCCTGGAGCGATTCAACCATTATCTCGTCTGGCCTCGTCTAGCCGCGTCGCTGCTCACGTTGGCTGTGCTGTTTGAGATCGTGCGGGATCGACGCGACCGCGTGGCGACGTTCGCGTTCGCTGCCTGTGCGGCGTTGCTGGCCGGAGCACCGCTTGGTCTAGTCACGATTCCTGGCGCGGCCGAGTGGGGACGTACTGTTTCGCAAACTCTGATCGTCATCGTCACGGTGATCTTGGCCCAGGGGTATCTGCATCAGGTGTTGATGATTCGCCAAACGGGCCGAACCGGCGGCGTGTCGGCGCGGCTGCATCAGTTCTTCTTTTGGAAGGATCTCTCGACGATCACGTTCGCGCTCTCGATGGGGACGAGCACCGGCTGGCCGCTGATGTTACTGTCGTCGGTCAGTGCCACGACCAAGCTCGTCACGCTCTGGCATTTCCGCTGGGTACGGCTGAGTCCCATTGCGAGCCAGCGGCGAGACATAACGGTCGGCGCGCCGACGGAAACGCTCGCCAATTGACGCATCCGCCAGCCTCACCCGCGTCTGCGAAGTCGCCCGCTCCCTTGGGTTGAAGGTGAAGCTCGAGGCGACCGTCGCGTAACGGCACCATTTTATCAGCCCGCATTTCCCAGATGACTTCCCTCGCCTTGGCATGCGATTTGCGCCACACACCTGAAAAACAGGGGTTTGCTGCCAAGATGTGTCAAGCGGAGAGGAAAGCCCGATGGGTGACGCGAAGAACGAGGATTTGCGGGTCGGTTTTGACAGACGCTTGAAGCTGAAGTTCTTGGGTAGTCAGATCACGACCGACGCCGGACTGCTGGCCTATGCTGCCTCCCGGCGTTCGTCTGGTGGCCTCTTGCCTCGATGGCGTGATAGTGAGCCTCGAACCCCGCGTTCTCAAACGCCGCCGCCACGGCTACAAGCTCATGCAACAACCTCGCTCCGTACTCAAAGCACAACTCCAAAATGCTAACAGCAAAACATGACTCAGCTTAGAATTGCGACAGTGCCATTCGTTCCTGTCACCTTTTCTCACTCCGGCTGGAAACCCTCCTCCATCGGCAATAGAACCTCGTTGCCCCGATTCAATTGCTTCCGATTAATCGTCGTGCCGAACAGGGTTGGTCCGGCCCCCTTTGCCCCTGCGCCCTGCAGAGCCGTCGTCACGTCGAAGACTTTACCGTTTGCCGACATCGACTCCACAATCACCGACCGCAGCCGGGGCCTCGGTCGTTCCCTGGGGAGCGTCCGCGAATTGGGCCGACGCCTCCTCAAGCTTGCACGCCAGCAACCGTGAACCAACGAGAGATATTCACCATGCGCATGACCTTGACGATTGCCAGCCTGTTAGCCGGCCTGACCACGGCGGCACTTGGTCAGGTCTCTCCGGCATTCACGCTGCGTCCGAATGCACTCGTCACAAGTGGCGGAACATTGCCCGCCTACTCGACACCGGCGGGGTTGGTGGCCTATCGCACGGAATCCGATCGAGTCATAGCCAACTCGACACAGGGCGTGCTTTGGCGAGCGACCGTCGCGGGGGGCGTCGCGATCAACGGTCTCAGCGGAGGACTGGATGTCAACGCGGACGGTTTTCCCGAAGTCATCGTGGCTCAAACGGGATTGGGGCCGAACACGATGTGCAATGCCGCGTCCGTCGATCAATCGCAAGTCTCGATCCTCGACGGGAAAAAGGGAAAGCTGCTCTACGCTGTGAAGTTGCCGAATTGCGCCGTGTACACGCCCGGCCCGTTTGAGTATCAACAATGGTATGTCGGTTCGGTCTTGTTCGGGGCGGGCAACGAGGTCTATATGGCCCGACAATATGAGAGTCAAGGTTGGGCGATGGAATTCGTTGGCGGCAAATTCCAAAGCACCGGCACCTCCGTATTCCCTTCGACGGAGGCGTATGGCGGCGCCTATCGGAACGCGGCGACGCTGTATCACGGCCATCCAGAATTCGTCGGCAGTCACGCCGCGAATGGGCTGATCGTCACCGTCGGCGGACAAGCGCGTGTGCTGTTCTTCACCTCCGGCCGAGTCGTGCAATTTGCACTCGACAACGTCACGCCCCTTCCGCTCGTGAGCGACACGCCGTTCCTCTCACATCAATCGAAACAGGATGACTACGACGACGCGGTCGCACCTCCCTGCTTCGATGGTTGTCGCAACTATGGCACGGTGGTGTGCGTGACCGTCGGCGGGAGGCAGAAGATCATTCTGATCGGCGGCACCACCGCTGATACCTTGGCAACGGATGCCCGTGTCGGCACGAAGTCCACGGATGTGTGGGGCGGTTTGGCTCGCCACGTCAACGTCTACGATCCGAGGTCGGGAGTGATGGAAACCAGCCGTTACCATAGCTATGCCTACGATCCGTCGCAGTCGAAGATGCATCAATACGGAGGGCGAGTCGTTGCTCCAGCGCATCCCATCGCCACCGTTGGAGGCAAAACGTTTCTCTTCTACAACGTCTATGGGCAAGTGGATGGAAATCATGACGCGACACCTGAGGATCAATGGTATGTGTCGGTGAACGAAGTCCTCGCGAATGGGACGCTGGTGGAAAAACGCGTTCCCGACACGTTTGTCTGGGATCTGGTTCGCGATTCATCGGGTTCACCGATCCTCGTCGGTACGAAGACCAGTGGTTACTGGCCACAAAAAGATGCCGGGGCATTTGTCACGCGATTGGGATTCAGTTCTGGAGAGGGCACGATCACTTGGAAGTCATCTCAGACGGGACTCCCACTCATGGCTCCATCGTTTCGTGAGAAAGAAATTTCCTCGAGCTTGGGATACCTGATGTCGGTGCTCGTGACTCAGAACGGTGTCGAAACGAAATAGGAAAGGCGAAAAGGTGTCCAGGCGACAAGCGAAAAGAAAGAGTGTCAGAATCGTTCCAGCCACCGTTCTTTCCACGCGAAGTCGCTGCACGAATCGGGGAGCAAGTTCCAACCATGACAGCCTCACGTCTTCTGTTCACGTTCTTCGTCCTCGCGTCGCCGGCAGCGGCAGAACCGATCCGCTTCAGCGTCACCGAGACCGCTGGCCTGCGACGATTCGGCTATCCAGTCACGGTTTCGCTGGAGAGTGACCGGGGAGCGATTGAAGGCATCGAGCAGGCTCGGCTGATCGACGCCGCCGGAGCGGAATTGCCCGCGCAGTTCACCGCGATGTCGAAATGGCCGGACGGCAGTGTGCGCAGCCTCGACGTCGATTTCGCGACGAGTCCCGCGCCGCTGGAGACGCAAGCCTATTGCGTGGAGACAGGAGTCCGTCCGACGCAGCCGGTATACAAGGGTTTGTCGGTGACCGAAACGCCTGACGAGATCATTGTGGCCTCATCGGCCATCAAGCATCGCATCCGCCGCGACGGGAAGCCGCTGCTGACCTCCATCGCGTTCGGAACAAACGAATTCATCGGCGCGAGCGGCATCACCACGACGCTCGCCCCCGGCCCGGTCGAAGTGCTCAAACGCGGTCCATTCAATGTGACGCTGAAACTCGGCGATGTGCGGCTGGAATACGTCAGCACGAAGTCGTGGGTGAAGATCACGCAGCGCGCCGGATCAGCGACCGACCTCGCTGTGGACGCTCACTTCGCGCTCACGAAACTTCCGCTGCTATGGGACTTCGGCGTGAATAGCTGGCTGTATGGAACTCTCGCCCAGCCAAACCAATCAGTTTCGTTGCGCGTTGGCGCGGCCGGCTGGCAGGTCTTCACGGCCCGCGGAACAGCGGTGCCGTCTCTCTACGCCGGCGGAAAGGATTGCGAAGGTTGGGGCCATCTCGCCGATAACGACCGCGTTGCAGCGTTCGGGATGATGGCATGCGGCGCCGACGGAGAACCGCGCATCGATCTCAGCGCCGATGGCCGCGTGCGCATCGCCGCGAAACGCGAGGAGCTTACGGTCTATTTCCACGTCGTCGGCCAGCCAGTCCCGGTGACAGCGGTAACGAGTCCCCCGGCGATGCTCTCGCCTCTGTTCGCGAAGCCCACGCGCTGACCCAAGCCGCAGCTGGCGACTCAACGCCAAAAGGATCCGGTGGCCGCAGGCCGATGAGGCTGCGACCAGACAGAGGAAAAGGTGTCAGGAACGGATTGAGGCGCGTTTGATAGTTTCCGGTCATCATGGGACGAGCCAATCATCATACTTCCATGCTCCAGCGGCGGAGCTTGGAGCATTTCAGTCGCATAGCGTCGGTTCGTTATCGACCGTCGTTCGCTTGAAACTTCTGGCAAGTGCAAGGTGACCTACGATGGACATCATCCCTGACAAACGAGAACTCGTTCGGTTTGTTGAGATGGCGAATGACGGAAAAATTTGCCTGCCGACTTTTTTAACGTGACTTGGTTTGGCCACGGGACCAAGTCGGCGACTTGGTGCGATCTGTCTTGAGACAGTATTTCGTCGGCTCCCTCTTGCTGCTTCGATGCGATCCTCAGAATCCTCCGTTCGCTCCTGAGTTCTTGCGTGGAACAAATCCGGATGCGAGAGAAGCCCGCCGTCACCAATGAGAGGATCAAGGACAAGGCTCCCATTGATTACCTGGTTGACGCGAAGGTATCTCCGACAGGGCCAGATGAATCGCTGCTGTGTCCTCATTTTATCGATTGGCAAGTAAAGACGATCATAGAGGCGACGCACGAAGAAATGTCGACACGGAAGCGATAGATGCCTATGAATCATTTCGGAACGCACGCGAATCCCTAATTGTTTCTGAGATTCGTCGAGTATGCAGAATTGTTCGATGAAGCGACTCGACGAGAGCGTCGCACCTCCCGGAATCAAATTTGTCGGAGAGTCTTTCCATGAACCGTCTCCGCACAACAAATCAGAACAGATCGTTGGTCGTTGTCGTTGGCATGTTGCTGATTCTTCCAATGAGAGACGCGATTGAGTGAGTCGACAAAGACGGCGTGACGGACTCCACGATCCAGCCGTGGCTCAAGCCGCAGGAGTGGCGGAGGGACAGGAAGACGCCGGCTCTGATGTTGTGGGGAGTAGGAACGCTTCGACGATCTGCCTATTCTTGCTCCGCACGTCATCTAGTAAGACCGGGATTTTTGGATCCGCCTGCGGCGGACTCTGGCTCGAAGCGGTGCGTGGAGACGGGGACGTGCTAGAGGTGGGAAATGACGAATTCCAAAATGCCCGATGACGAAAAGCCGTGTCGACAATTGGATGCTTGACCCAACACCATTTCGTGCTTCGGTATTCTTTCGTCATTGAAGACTTCGTCATTCGTCATTCCCCTAAAACGGAGCGCTCACGATGAAACCGACACAGCCAACAAATCTGTCGAGACGCGAAGTACTCGCATCCGGTGCCGGCGGTCTGATGGGAGGAATACTCTTATCGGGAGCGACACACGGAGCGGAGACGCCATCGACCGTCGACGTTTACCGAGCACTCGGCGTCAAGCCGATCATCAACGCGGCCGGCTCAATCACGACGCTCGGCGGGTCGATCATGCCGCCGGAAGTGCTGGCGGCTTGGAACGCGGCAGCGCAGAGTTTTGTGCCGCTGATTGAACTGCAAGACCGAGTGGGCGAACGGATCGCGAAGTTGCTCGGCGTGGAAGCGGCGCTCGTGACGACCGGCGCGGCTGGCGGAATTCTGGTGGGTACCGCCGCCGTGTTGACGTATCGCGACCACAGCATGGTGAGTCGGTTACCGTTGCCGCCGGAGATGGGCCTCGAAGTGATCCGGCAGAAGTCACATCGCGAATGCTACGACAATCTCGTTACGGCTTGCGGAGTCAAGCTGGTCGATGTCGAGACGCGAGAAGACTTGGAACTGGCAATCAATTCGCGGACGGCGATGATGTATTCGTACAACGTCTATGAAGAGGCCGGCCGAATCAAACGAGACGAGTGGGTCGCGGTCGCTCGAAAGCATGGTATTCCGACGTTGCTCGACGCGGCTGCCGATGTGCCGCCAGTCGACGCGCTGTGGAAATACAACCGCATGGGGTTTGACCTCGTCATCGTCAGCGGCGGGAAAGGCCTGCGTGGACCGCAGAGCGCCGGCCTACTACTCGGTCGCAAAGACTTGATCGAAGCAGCCAAGCTCAACACGTCTCCTCGTTGCGGCAACATCGGTCGCGGCCTGAAGGTCAGCAAGGAAGAGATGGTCGCGATGTGCGCGGCGGTCGAGCACTTTCTGAAACTGGACCACGACGCGGAATGGCGCGAATGGGAGCGGCGGATCGCGGTGATCAGCGACGCGATCAAAGACATCCCCACGGTCTCGACCAAGCTGATTGTTCCGCCGATTGCCAACCACGTCCCGCACCTGTTGATTCTGTGGGACGAAGCCCGATTAAAAATCACTCGCGAGCAACTCAAACAGCGGTTAGCCGACGGCGATACGCCAATCGCGACTGCTCGCGTTCATGGCACCGGTGACGAAGGTTTCTTGATCTCGGTCTTCATGCTGCAACCCGGGGAAGAGCGGACTGTCGCACAGCGGATTCGAGAACTCCTGGGGCGATCCGGTTGAAAGTCGGACAATTCAGCGACTCCGAGAGCGTTGCGGATCCTGAAACTCTGCGGGTGCGACCGTGTCGGCGAAGAGCACTTTGGCACAGCCGTCGGTGTCGAACTTGAACATGGCTTGCGTGGCGAGATCGATGTCGATGTCGGCGACGAGCAATTCTTCTCGCTTCAATCCGGCTTGAGCGTGAATGCGTCCATCCGGCGCGACGATCATCGAACTGCAATTTTGGTGCTGTTCGTGGGCCATATTGCATGATGCGAACCAGACAGTGTTTTCGGCGGCGCGAGTCACGATCATCGAATGATGAATCGGGATCTTCCAATCGTTCGGCCGGGTCGTGTTGTTCTGCGGCTGAAAAATGAGCTGAGCTCCTTGCCGCACGCACTCTCGCGTCGTGTCGGCAAATCGAAAACCCTCGAAGCAGATCACGACACCGACACACACGCCCCACAGGTCGAATGTCTCGAACGACTTCCCCGGCGAGTAGGCGATGGCGTCCAGCGGCGTCAGCCGATTCTTGTGATGAACGCCGAGAATGTCACCGTTCGGTGCGATGACCAATGCCGAGTTATACGGCTTTCCGGCCGCATTCGATTCCAGCGGCGTCTCGGTACCCAGGATGCAGGCAATGTTCAACTCACGACACCGGCGCGCGATTCGGCGATGCAACTCGTCGAGTCTCTGCGGTTCAACAGGGGTGTCGGGCCGAGCGATGTCCACGCGATAGCCGACAGTCTGAGTCTCTGGAAAGCAGCCGATCTGCGCCCGTTGCGCCGCGGCTTCTTCGAGGAAGCGGAAGATGTTGCATGAGTTCGTCTCGAATTCGTCCGTCTGCCGGCACTGTGCCAGTGCGATTCGCAGAGTGGTCATGGTACGACTCCCGGAGGTTGGGGACTCTTGATCGTTGTTTGTCGGGCAAGAGCGCCCAACCTACATTTGCAATTCAACCCCGTCGATAAACACTCGCTGCACATTCCAGTCGCGACCAAACACCACTACATCCGCTTGCTTGCCCTTTTCGAGGCTGCCGTGTTCGCGATCACACCCCGCGATGCGGGCCGGTGTGAGAGACGCCATGCGGATCACTTCCCACAGCGGTCGGCTGGTCAACTTTGCGAAGGTGCGGATCATGTGATCCATCCCTTCGACACTGGAGGCCAGAGCCTGACCATCCGGCATCAAGCCGACGCCATCACGTTTGATGAGCGGTTCGCCGCCATCGAGCGGGCCGATCATGTAGTCACCATCGGGCATATCGAGCGCGCGGTTGCAGTCAGTGACCAGCGCCAGCCGATCCGGGCCTTTGATTTTCAACGCCAGCAACAGCAGTCCGGCATCGAGGTGCTTGCCATCGGCGATGACTTCAGTCGTCAGCTCGTCGAAGTACAAGGTCGCTTCGAGCACTCCTCCTTGCATCGGGTACATCTGAAACTGTCGCAGCTTCGTCTTGTCGGACATCGCGCAAAACAGATGGTCGACGTGCCTCACGCCCCAAACTTCAACGGCTTCACGCATTTGATCGAATGTCGCCCACGAGTGACCGACGTTGGTTCGCACACCTTTAGCTCGGCAGGCCAGCGCGAACTCCTCCGCACCAACAATTTCGGGAGCGACCGTCGCGGTCACGAGATCGTCGGCGTATTCGAGGTACTGCTCGAACTCCTGTTGAACCGCCGGCCGAACCTCAGCACCTGGATGAGCTCCGCGTGCCTCGTATCGAAAGTACGGCCCGTAGAAGTGCGCCCCCAGCACGCGTGCCCCGTTCGGCTCCGGCGTGCGGCGGAACTGCCGCGTGAGTTCCAACGTGGCGAGTATTTGGTCATGCCGCGCGACCGTCGTAGTGATCGCCATCCGCGTCGTGCCATGCCGTGCGTGGGATCGGAGCCCGCACCGAAACGACTCGGCCGTCCCGTCCATGAAATCGCCGCCGTCTCCACCATGCACATGCAGATCGACAAATCCAGGCGAGAGATATCCGTCACCGGCATCGACGACCGTTACGTCGGACGGCAAAGTCGCTCCCCCGCCAAGCACTTCGGCAATCCGACCGTCTTGAACCACAATCGCGCCGCGTTCGATGCGGTTGGGAAACACAATCTGACCTCTAAACACAACAGGCGTCGGCATGGATGACTCCCAGAGCAAGGTGGGCAAAGCGGCGAGGCATGGCAAAGTCGCACCTTTGCAGTTTCAATGTCTTGGCCGATCGTCACAAGTCTTAGCGTTCAGCGACCACCACCAGGAACCGGCGAGATGCAGCGTTCGAGGGCACCACGATTCTTGATGGCTGTTGTCGTTGGACTGTGTTGGGCCGTGTTGGCCTCGGCTGAGAATTGGCCGCATTGGCGAGGCTCGCAACGCCGCGGCATCATTCAGGAAGCGTCCGGTTGGAACGGTTCGCGTTGGATTGACTCAAATCCGACATGGGCGGCGAACGTCGGTGAAGGAGCCTCTTCGCCGCTGCTGGTCGGCGAGCACGTCTTCGCGTTGGGGCATCGCGACGGACTGAACATCGTTTCGTGCTTGGAAGCCCCGACGGGCAAGACCGTCTGGACGACGTCCTACAAAACGCCGCGCTACGGACGAAACGCGACGGGCGACGAAGGGCTTTATTCGGGACCGTCTTCGACGCCGGAATTCGATCCGGCCACACAGTTCCTTTACACACTCAGTGCCGACGGCGATCTGCATTGCTGGAACGTGCGCGAACGCGGTGCCAAAGTTTGGCATCGCAATCTTTACGATGACTACAAGATGCCTCGACGGGCGAAAGTCGGGCGCAGTGGACAGCGCGATTACGGTTACACTTCCGCTCCGCTGGTGCATGACGATTGGCTGCTGGTGGAAGTCGGCGGGCCGACGGGAACGATCGTCGCGTTTGAAAAACGGACGGGCCGCGAGGCGTGGCGATCTCAAGCAACTCAGGTCGCCGGACACGCCGGCGGGCTCGCACCGATCACCGCGGAAAAAGTGCCGTGCGTCGCGGTGCTGACGTTCGACGGTTTGCTCGTCGTGCGACTCGACGCCGCTCATGCCGGAGAAACGGTCGCGACCTATCCGTGGATCACTGAGTTCGCCAACAACATTGCTGGCCCCGCCGTGCAGGACGACTGCGTTCTGATCACCTCCCAATACAATCATCGGGCGATGTGCAAACTGAGAATCACGCTGCGCGGTGCGGAGAAACTTTGGGAGCAACCATTCTCCTCGAAGGCATGTACCCCGGTGACTCATCGCGGCCGAATTTACGTGGCCTGGGATCGCCTGCGCTGTCTGGACTGGCAAAACGGCGAACTGATCTGGCAAGGACCCCCTGTCGGAGATGCCGGATCGGTGGTCGTCACGTCGGATGACAAACTCATCGTCTGGGCGGGACGAGGCGACCTCATTCTGGCCGAAGCCTCAGCAGCGCCAAGCAAAACTTATCGCGAGTTGGCTCGCGTCGGCCGTCTTGCCAGCGATGATGTTTGGCCGCATGTCGTCGTCTCAAATCGACAAATCCTCTGCCGGGATCGCCATGGCCATTTGATGCGATTCGCAGTGCCGTGATTGAGCATGGCGTTTTGCTTAGCCCACGGCGACGCGACGTCAAGCACCTGCTTCTGGGCAACGTGTCAGAGAACTATCGTGCGTTACGCTCCCAGCCCCGTGCAGACGGTCCGCAAGACAAGACCCCGCAGTTTGTTTTTTTGCGCAATCACTTTCCGAGTGACTAAAAACTGACACCCAAACGAACCCGACACACGGCAACTTGTTAACGGATTTCGTTGTCGCGGGATTGAATCTCAACAGAATCCATATCATGATTCTATAGATCGCTCTTCATTTATGAGTCTAGCGTTTTCAGAACAAAGGCTCGGAGAATCAAGCGACGAGGAGGAATTCATGATTCCAGCACGGCGTGTGATGGCGGTTCGATTCGCAATGATCTGGGCGGTGCTGGCCATGCTGGCTTGGTCTGCGTTAGGGCAGGCTCAGGAGGCGAAGCCGAAGACTGAGAAGGAATTGAAGATCGAGGCCTTCGTCAAACAGGCTCAGCAGCATGTGGAAAAGTCGGAATGGGATCAGGCGATTGGGGTCGTAAATCAGGCGCTCGCGGTGGATGCAGCGAGTGGTGCGGCGCTCGTGATGCGTGGGCGGTCGCTCAATGGCAAAACGGACTACGACGGGGCAATCAAGGATTTTGATGTTGTCACCGCGCAACCGGGACGCGACACGGCGGCCGTGGTGAATCGCGCGGATGCGTTTGCGGGTCGGTCGTTCTCGCTGTATCAGAAGGGGGAGTTTCTGAAAGCGATCGACAGTGCGTATTTCGCGGTGCTGGAGAAGGCGGATCACGTCGAAGCGCACATCAATCGGGGAGCGGCTTACATCGCGCGCGGGCAGCATGACAAGGCGCTCAACAGTTTCAATCGAGCGATTCAGGCGAATGAGAAGCACGCGGAAGCGTACAGCCATCGCGGGTTGGTTTACGGGTTGAAGGGGAATGTCGATCAAGCGCTGGCCGATCAGAAGAAGGCGATTGAGCTGAACCCGCAGTTGGCGATTGCTCATTATCGGCAGGGTCTGGCGAAGGTCGCGAAGAACGACGGCAACGGAGCGATGACCGACTTCGATCAGGCGTTGAAGTTGAAGCCGACGCTGGTCGATGCGTTGTGCGACCGGGCGTTGCTGTTCGGCATGAAGCGGGACATGGCGAAAGCCATGGCCGATCTGGACGAAGCGTTGAAGCTGGAGCCGAAGTCGGTGCGAGCGATCTACCAAAAGGGACTGGCGTTGCTCGATCAAGGGAATGTCGATGAGGCGATCAAGCGATTCGACGAGACGCTCAAACTGAACCCGAAGCACGCGGGAGCGTACTGCTATCGCGGGTATGCTCGCGCGGGGCGGAAGGAGGTGGCGAAAGCGGACTTCGAGCTTGCCGTTGAGGATTTCAGCGAGGCGATCCGGCTGGAACCCAAGTTTGGTCAGGCGTATGCCGGGCGAAGTCAGGGCTACAAAAAGCTCAACAAGACGTCATTGGCCACGGCCGACACAAACAAGCTCAAGGAGCTGAACGCTCCGCCGAGCAAGACGGCGAAAAAAGATGACTCGAAGAAACAGAAAGACGACCCGCTCGCTCAGCGGTTCCTGGTGAAGTCGAAGGAGGTCGCGCCGAATCGGCGGGCCGAGTCGATGCGATCGGCGAAGCAAGTCGATCAATTGATCGCGGCAAATTACTCAAAGCACAGCGTCAAGCCGAACCCGCTGACGACGGATGAGCAATTTGTGCGGCGGATTTATCTCGACATTACCGGCACGATTCCGACGTTGCCTCAGACGCGGCGGTTTTTATCCGCGAAAGAACCCGACAAGCGAGCGGCGTTGATCGACGAGTTGCTCGACAGCGACGGCTACGCGAGTCACTTCTTCAACTATTGGGCCGACGTGTTGCGGTACACCGACAGCCTCAACGGCAACGTGCGGGGCGAGCATTTCCGGCAGTGGATCAAACAATCGCTCGCGGAAAACAAGCCGTGGGACAAAATGGTCGCGGAGATGATCAGTGCCGATGGGCTGATTTGGGCGAATCCGGCGACCGGCTATCTGCAACGCGATGCCAATATGCCGCTGGACAACATGAACAACACAGTCCGCATCTTCCTGGGGACTCGGATCGGTTGTGCTCAGTGCCACAATCATCCGTTTGATCGTTGGACTCAGAAGGAGTTTTATCAGATGGCGGCGTTCACGTTCGGGACGCTGACCAGCACCGGGGGCGGCGACAAGCGATATTGGGGTGAAAACCCCAACGACCGCTTGCAGGAACAGTACGCCGAGATCGATCAGGAAGAAGAGGATCGCCGCAACAACTCGTACCGGTTCAATCGGCTGATCGGCATCAACATGATGATCGTCAACGATCAGATCGACCGGAAGATTCGGCTCCCGAAGGATTACGCCTACGACGACGCGAAGCCGGACGACATCATTGAACCGAAAACGCTCTTCGGCACTCCCGTGAAGGCGAATCCCGGCGAGCCGCCTCGCAAGACGTTCGCTCGCTGGCTGACGGCAAAGGACAACCCGCGATTCGCGTTGGTGATCGCGAACCGGTTGTGGAAGCAGGCATTCGGCGTCGGGCAGATCGAGCCGGTCGATGACATGATGGACTCCACGGTCGCCGAGAATCCGGAGCTGATGACGTTTCTCGAATCAGAAATGAAGCGGCTCAACTTCGACATGAAGGAGTATTTGCGAATCGTCTTCAACAGCGAGACGTATCAGCGACAAGCCTGTTCGGACGACGTGAGCCTCGGTGCCCCGTACCACTTCCCCGGCCCGATGCTGCGCCGCATGACGGCCGAACAAGTTTGGGATTCGTTCCTGACGCTCGCAGTCGTCAAGCCAGACGAGTATCGCGAACTTCCGGCTAGCATTAGGACCGACGTCATAGGAGTGAACCTGACGTCGATCTCGGCCCCCGATCTACTCACCGCCGACAACCGCACGAACGAAATCGACGGCGGACAGGGAACGCGACAATCCAAATACAACTATCAAGGAGCGCTGTTGGCTCGCGCGTCGGAACTCCCGTCTCCGGTTCCGCCCAGTCACTTCCTACGAATGTTTGGCCAATCGGATCGGGAGTTGATTTCGGCTTCGTCCACAACCGGCTCGGTGCCGCAAGTCCTGTTCATGTTCAACGGCCCGTTCACGCACATGCTGCTGGAAAAGAACTCCACGATTTATAACAACGTCATGAAAGAACGAACCGTCAGCGAAGGAGTCCGCACGGTCTTCCTCACGATCCTGAACCGCGAACCGGACCTCGAAGAAATCAAACTCGGCTCACAAGAAATCAAAGCCAACGGCCCCGCCGGCTACGGCAACGTCATCTGGTCCCTCGTCAATACCCGCGAGTTCCTGTTCGTGCAATGAAGTAGCGAAAGTCGCCAAGACTTTCGGGGTCCGTTCATTGCCGAAACTCTTAGCGAGTTTCGTTACGTCGTATCCCCTTCAACCTTCAACCAACAGTACTCACCATGAAACAACTTCTCGCCAATCTTGATGAATTCGACCGTCGCCGATTTCTGGAGCGAGCCGCGAAGTCGATGCTCGGAGTCAGCCTGTTGTCGCAGTTGGATCGAACCGTCGCGGCGGCGGATGGGGCGGCTGGCGGTAAGGCCAAGCGGCTGATTTACCTCTTTATGAATGGAGGAATGACGCACCTCGACACGTTCGATTTGAAGCCCGGACATGCGAATCAAGGTGAAACGAAACCGATCACCACGTCGGTCGCGGGGCTGCAAATCAGCCAGTTCCTGCCGATGCTCGCAACTCAATTCGACAAGATCGCCGCCATCCGTTCGATGTACACGCAGACCGGCGATCATCAAGCGGGTGAGTATCTGATGCGGACCAGCTACGACGAGATCGCGACTGAACGGCATCCGTCGATGGGGCCGTGGATTCAACGCTTCAAGGGTCGGCAGAGCAAAACGCTTCCCGACACCGTGCTGATTGGTGCTCCCGCGCGGCACCCCAGTTCGGGCTTCTTCGATCCGACCTTCAGCCCGCTGCCGATCGGCGACCCCAACCGTGGTCTCGAAAACACGAAGCCCCCGGCCTATCTGACCGAGCAATCGTTCGGCAAGCGAGTCGCCTTGATTGACGGCTTCGACAAAAAGTTTCGAGACAAGTTCAAAGTCCGCAAAGTGCAGACCTACACCGACTTTTACAGCGAGGCCACCAGTCTACTTTCCAGCGGCGAGTTGAAAGCCTTCGACCTCAACGAAGAAAAAGCCGAGGACCGCGATCGCTACGGCCGCGATTCGTTCGGCCAAGGTTGTTTGCTGGCGAGGCGATTGGTTGAGAACAACGTGCGGTGTGTCGAAGTGACCTGCGGCGGCTGGGACATGCACAGCAGCATCTTCACGGGGGGCAACTTGCCAGCTCGCGCGGGACTTCTCGACAAAGCCGTCGGCAACTTGATCAAGGATCTCGCCGAGCGTGGACTGCTGGCCGAAACATTAATCGTACTCACGACGGAATTCGGCCGCTCACCGGTGATCAACTATAACGCCGGCCGCGATCATCACCCGGCAGTCTTCAGCGCGATGCTCGCCGGCGGCGGGATCAAGGGAGGCCAATTCCACGGCACATCCGACGCGGCCGGTCACGGTGTCGCGACCGACGGCGTCCCCCCCGCCGACTTCAATGCCACGATCGCCTCCGCCCTCGGACTGCCGCTCAACGAAATCGTTCACTCTCCAACCGGCCGCCCCTTCAAAGTCGCTCACGACGGAAAGCCGATCACGAAGCTGCTTGGTTGACGCGAACTACGGTTCATTCGCGCAATTGGAGGAAGCAAGCATGTCGATACACAAAACTTGGTGTGTCACGATTCTTCTTTGCCTGCCCGCCTCGGCGCTGCCCGCTCAGGAAAGGATTCCGCCGGAGCGATTTGGCTCATTGCGCGAACTCATTCGGCCAGACGTCAGCGAATCGCGATGGCGAGAGGTCGCGTGGTTGACGAGTCTGCAAGAAGCACGTCTACGGGCCGCGGCGGAAGGGAAGCCGATTCTGTTGTGGTCGGGGGGCGGAGCACCGCCGCTGGGTGGCTGTTGAAGCGGCGGCCGCGCGGTCCGTGGGACCGCGATGTGGACCGACGAGATGACCAAGATCATCAAAGAGCAATTCGTCGCGGTGGCCGTGTCCGGGCATGTCGCGATGAATCGCAAGGATGCCGAAGGCGATTTCCTGCGTGAGACCGGCATCAAACTGGCGGGCGCGGGAGGCAATCTGGAATGCTTGACCGCCAGCGGCATTCGACTCGGTGCGTTCTACGCCGCTGGTGGGACGGAACATAACCGCCGCGATCTGCAGGGCATCTTGAAGAAATGGCAAGCGTTGCCTAACGATGAACGCATGCCCGGCGCGGTCAAGATCAACGCCGCCGGTCCCGTGGCTGCCAACGTGACTTCGATCGCTCCGCCGACCAACGCTTTGATCCTGCGCACCTATCACCGCTTACTGACGCGGGAGGAAAATGGCAGCCTCCGCATGGCAAGGCGCAGCGATTATCCCGCGCTGAAAGAGCCGGAGGACTGGCTCACTCATTACGGCGAGCGCTGGGAAGCGCAACCGGACTTCATGCGGATCAAGGAAGCCGAATGGCAGACGATCGTGCGGCCTGATCCGCATCCGGGTGATTCCTATCCGCTGCTCGAAGCCGTGGCCGATCGCATGACGCGGGCCCACTTGATCCTGGGAATGGCTTACGGCGAGTGCGGCATTTGCGGCAAGGACGCGGTGCGCTCGCGGTCGCTGACGTTGACCGTGACCGATGTTTCGGCCGAAGTTGTCCAACTCCGACTGGAAGGGTCGGCGGCCCTCGGTGCCGACTTTGCCACAGCGGACCAAGAGGATCGCAAAGGGAAACGCGAAGGCCGATCGGTCCAGGGCTTCGAGCCGAGAGTCCTCGGCTATCTGACTTGGAATCGCAAGGCAAACTCATTCACTCGCTTCGACATCATCGCACTCGGCGACGCCTACGGCACACCTTGGGGCGACCACCATTTCAATTATCGCCCCGGCCGATATCCGGTCGGCATCTCGATGGAGATCGTCTCGGGCAAAGCTCCGGCCGATCGAGTCCCGCCCCGCGCGTCGGTCGTGTACGACACACCCAATCCAGCCTACTTCGCGACGGGAAAGTGAATTTCCAGTAGCATCAATCAGGAGAAACAGCATGTCCCAAAACACTCGTCGCACCTTTCTGCAACAGACGGCGGCACTGGGGGTCGGCATCGGCGTGAGTGCCGCCTCGTCCGGCCGCGCAGTGGCGGCCAATGACAAGATTAGCGTGGCTTGCATTGGCGTCCGTGGCCGAGGCAACTCGGTGATGCACAGCTTCGCAGCCGAACCCGATTGCGTCATCACTCACCTCTGCGACGTCAACGAACCGGTCCGCAAACAGCGCGGCGACGAGATGAAACAGAAAACCGGAGTCATGCCGAAGCTCGTCAATGACTTTCGCGAGTTGCTCGACGACAAGTCGATCGACGCCTTCATGGTGGCCACGCCGGATCACTGGCACGCGCTGTTGACCATTCATGGTTGCTTGGCCGGCAAGGACGTTTACGTCGAAAAGCCGGCGAGCCACAACATCGTGGAAGGCAAGACGGCGGTCGCCGCTGCTCGTAAACACAATCGCATGGTGCAAGTGGGGACGCAGATTCGCAGCGCGGCGTTCCTGCACGAAGCGACCGAGTTCATTCGGAGCGGCGGGTTAGGCAAAGTGATCTACGGCAAAGCCTGGGAAACGGATCGCAACGGCGAAGTGCGACTGGCTCCGAACGGCACACCTCCGAGCGGATTGGATTACAACATCTGGCAAGGCCCTGTGGCCGAGCGGCCGTTCAACGCGTCGATCGTCGGCGGCGCGTGGCGGTGGCTGTTCGATTACGGCACCGGCGACCTGGGCAACGACGGCGTTCACCGCATCGACTACTGCCGCGCCGTGATGGGCTTGGACGAAATGCCGCAGTCGGTGTCGTGCGCCGGCGGCAAGTTCTTCTTCAAAGACGACGACCAAGAGTGGCCCGACACGATGCTCGTCAACTACGAGTACCCGGACAAGATTATCCAATACGAGATGCGTCTGTGGTCCCGGCCGAAGCTGTTCGGTGCCACGGAAGGGGCGGCCATCTACGGCGAGACCGGTTGGATGCTGCTGACCAACTCGAAGTGGACCGCCTACGACGCGGCCGGAAAAATCATCAAGGAAGGGGGCAGTAGCCTGGCTCAAGCCCAGCAAGTCCACATTCGCAACTTCCTCGACGCCATTCGCAGCCGCAAGCGCGAATCGCTCAACCAGGAACTCTACTCCGGTCACGTAAGCTCGCTGATGTGCCACGCCGGCAACATCGCCTGGCGCACCGGCAAAAAGCTGCGGCTGGACCCGCAAACCGAATCGTTCGACGATCCCGCCGCCAACAAACTCCTGGGCCGCGAACATCGCAAAGGGTTTGAGCTCCCGAAGATCGTTTAACCGCGCGCCGCAGGCACGCGCGTTTCCGGGCACGCGTGCCTGCGTCATGCGGTTAAACGGCAGTGGAGTCCATCACCATGAGCCGCGTGACCGAACCGAGTGATTGTGTCCTGAATCGTCGCGATTTCGCTGGTGCCGTTGTCGGTGCCGCGCTGGCGGCTCGGCCCTCGCTCGCCGACGGGCCGGAAGACAGGCCGGCTGCGAAGCTTCAACCGCTTTCGCCCGGCATCAAGATTTCGCTTCAAGTCCCCTCGGACTTCACGGACGAGGATCTCGTCTTTGCCAGGCAGCTCGGCGTTGGTTATGTCAGCATCCCAACCAAGGGCGGCAAGGCGAAGCAGTTCGTCCGGTTCAAGCAGCGTGTTTGAAGAACGAGAGTGATGAAGTTACGAAAGCCTACATCGCCGAGTTGCAACAGGCCGTCGATCCAGCCGGCATCTGTGTGCTCAACGTTAAGCCGAACGATCTGACCTACGCTCCGGAAATCGCTCAGGCGATGCTGATGCGGCAGCAGGCGCTGGCCTTGATCGACGCTCGCAAGACAATCGTCGAAGGGGCCGTCGCGATCGTGCATGACGCTGTCGAACAGTTACGTGCGGCCGGCTTGGAGGTCTCTCCGGCTCAAAAGGAAGTGCTGATCTCGAACTTGCTGGTCGTGCTGTGCAGCGGCGAGCACGCGCAGCCGGTCCTGCAAGTGCAGGCATCCCAGAAGAATTGACAGCGAAGCCGAACTGGTTGCTATTTTTTGAGCTTCTCTGCTTCAACAACCGTCATTGCGCCGTAACTATTCCGCCAGTTGGCTTGGAACTCGGCTTGGCCGACGAAGTCGTCGTTGCGCATGGTCGCCTTCCAGTCGGTGAGCGTGCGGCCGTTACGATCGACATGCGCCTTGACGAGGTACTTCCCGTTGGGCAGACGAGCCTCGCCTCGTTGCCATTCTTTCGCTCGGTCGGAACCGGGTGCCGCCAAGAGCGTCAGTGTGTGTTGCCACGTTTTGAACTTGGCAGAGGCTTGCCGGTCGGAGGCCGCGATCGGATTGGTTTCCCATTTCTTCGCACGCTCGTCCCACCGGTAGATCGTCACTTGCAGCAGTTTATCATCCCAATCGGGTAGCGGGTTCGACAGCTTGAACCACAACTCGCTGGTGAATTCCTTGAGCCGTCGCGGATCGGATTTCGGCAGATCAGCGGCCTTGGCGTACTCGTCGCGTGAGACCTTCGCGAAATCCTCCAGCCAAGTTCGGAAGCCCTTGTAACCCAAGTCCCCTTTCAAAAATTTCTTGCCGCCACCGTGCTCGACTTCTTTGAGCGGCTTGAGCAACAGCAAACTCTTTTCCGGGTCTTCGACGTCGATCAAATCCTTTTTACGAATGAGATACGTCATCGTTTCGGCGGCGGACTTCTTCATCCACGAGACCTGCTCGCCGTTTTCTTTGACGAGCTTGCGATTCTGGTCCGAGCCTTCTGAATGGCAGCCCATGCAGCGATGCCGCTGGCCCCAGATGTTTTGTTCGAACGACTCCAGCAGGCGATCCGTCCGAGTGAAACGAATCACTTCGTTCGGTCGAGCCGGCTTGGCGAGTTCGTTGGCCGCCAGCTTCGGTGCGTTGCGCAGCTTCGGATCGCCACAGCAGGCTTTGAGCCACTCGGCGAACGCGGTGAGTTCGACCTCGCGTGACTTTGCGTGCAACAGGTTCGCGCCGGGGTTGTCCGTGTCTTTCATGTTGATCAGTTTGAGAATCTTCGACTGCTCTGGCCGATCGAAATTGACCAGACCCTGATCCCGCAGCGATTGAAACGTCGCCTCGCTGGATGGCTTGATGTAGTTCTTCAGGTCGACGCCGGCCAAGTGACACTGCACGCAACTGCTCGGCTGATCGGACTTGAAGATCGGCAGAATGCGCTGCTCGAAGACCTTTGTCGCGGTGTCGTCCGCCGTCGCAACCGAAGTGACCAACCAGGCTCCGAGGCAAATCCAGCGAGTCAGCATGATCGGCTCCCGGTTTACGGCAACGTGTTGAAACTTCGGTCACCGGCGTCGCCAAGTCCGGGGACGATGAATTTGCGAGAGTTCAATTCACGGTCGATCGCACAGACGAAGACTTGAGCCTGCGGGCAGGCTTCCGTCACGTTGCGGATCCCCTCCGGCGCGGCGATGACTGAAAGGACTTTCAACTTCGGCACCCCCCAGCGCTGCAACGCCTGCAGCGCGGCGATGACCGAACCGCCTGTCGCCAGCATCGGGTCCAGCACCAGCGCGACGTCGACCGGACTGTGGGCCGGCAGCTTGCTGTAGTACTCGACGGGTCGAGCGGTCGCTTCGTCGCGGTACAGGCCGAGATGCCAGACCTCTGCATCCGGCAGCAAATCGAGCACCGGATCAACCATGCCGAGTCCCGCTCGCAAAATCGGCACGAGTCCGATGCGTTGCGATAACTGCTGCGCGGTCACGCGCGTCAACGGCGTTTCGATTTCCAGCGAGCGCGTGCTGAGGTCGCGTGTCGCCTCGTAGGCCAACAGCGACGCGAGCCGATGAATGAGCCTCCGAAATTCATCCGGCCTCGTCGTCTTGTCTCGCAGATTGGCGAGATGATGCTGAATCAGCGGATGCTGAACTTCGTGGGCGGTCGGCATGGCAGTACAGCCTTCCTCCGGCCGATCACCAAATACCGTTGGCCGACCACCGTAATACGATTTTCTGAAAACGGTATTACGGCGGTCGACCATCGGTGAACGGCTTTGGGCCGAGCCAATCATTTCGCCGCTTGGGCGTTCCATTCGTCAAGCAGCGTTTGGATACGCGGTCGTTGCTTCTCGTTGAAATCGGCCGGGATCGGTTCGTCATGATTTTGGAGCAGGTCTTCGAGCGTCACTTTTCCGGCGGGGACTCCGTCAGCCGGGACATCGACACCAGCGGTCCAGACGATGGCGTTGAGCATCAGCTTGCGGAATTGAGGATTGCCCCAGTTCCAATGGTCGTGGCCGCCGGAGCAGCCGAAGCCTCGGCCGCCATCGGCTCGTTGAGTCGCCCACGCGGTGTGTTGCGGAGCCTTGTCCTCCAGCACGGCCTTGCGAGCGTGCGGGTTGTTGTTGTGAGCGTTCTCCGGACGGCTGAGCTTCGGAACCTTCTTGCCGTCCTTCTCTTCCATGACGATCTTGCCATCCTTGTCCAAGACGACGAGCGTCGTCGCTGGAGGCAAGTCGGTCAGAATCGGAATGACTCCTTCCATTTTTTCCCGGAAGCGCATGTTGTAGTACCACTCGTCGTGCGTGCTGAACGGCTTCACGCCTTTGGTCGTCGGATGCTTCGGGAGCTGTCGGTAGTACGCCTGCCAGTGCGGATTGACCGAGTAGTTCGGCTCGAAGTAGCCGCCGGTCCAATCGATAAAAGCCTGACCCGGCTTTCCGATGGTGGTCTCGACGCCGTAGTGAATACAGACGATGCCGACCCCCTTCGCGGTTCGCTCGGTGAGTTCATCCAAATGCGCGTTGAAGGGATGGCCGCCACCACCATCGGAGTAAATCACGATTGTGTTGGCGGCCGCGATCTCTTCCGGCTTCGGCCAACCATCGTTCTTCAGTGAATGCACTTTCGCTTCGACAAGTCCGCTCGCGTTGAGCAGCTTCGCCAGCAGAGAACTGCCCGATAGATGATCGTGAGCTCCGAAGCCGTGGCTCGGATTACCCGCTAAAAGGAGAGCTTTTTTTTTTGCGGACGAGATCTTGTCCTCGCCTTTGCTGCCCGACACCGCATCCCCTTTGAGGGGCTTAATCTTGATGTTCCGGAACTGGACCTTCATTGGCGGGCCAGCGTGAAGTTGCAGGGCGAGCACTCCTTTGGCTCGACGCTCGTCCGTGTCCTCGTCGGTGCAGATCGAAGTCGTCACGTCGTTGATCTTGTGCGTGAATGTGAAGCCCTTCGCGGTGACGTGGTAGGTGTTCCAGTCCTCTTTCTTGATCTTGGCCTGAATCTCCTTCGTGTCGCCGATCTTTTCGACAACCTTCGGCTTGTGGTCGGCACCGATGACGGTCTTCTCGCCGCGTAAAGCGAGGATGCCTCGGAACCGCTCGCCGTAGTTGATGCCAGAGTAGGTGTCGCCCGCCTCGAAGTCGGCCTGATAGCCGCCAATGACCCACTTTTCCTTGGGGACTTCAAAGCTGCGGTACTGGATGCCGCTGTTTCCACCGACGATCTTGTATTCGAGCTTCAATTCGAAGTCGGCAGTCTCACCCTTGCGCCAGATGATGAAGGTGTTGCCCTTCGTCGGTTTGTCTGCCGTTGTCTGGCCAGTGATCGTGCCGTCTTCGACTCGCCAGAAGTCAGGATTGCCGTCCCAACCGTCGAGCGTTTTGCCATCGAAAATCGTTTGCCAGCCATCGTCGTCCGCTCCGAGGGAGGCTTTGGACCACAAGCCAATTGCCGCCAACCCGGCGAGCGTGAAACTCAACCAACTTCTGCGTGAGAACATGTTGAACCTCTAGGTTTGGAGATCGTAGAACGTCGATTGAAAACAGAACTCCAGGCCACAAGGGCCGGGATTACTTGATGGGGATCGCAAAGTCGCCACCCAAGTTGCGCCACATGCTGTGGACGTGGTTGGCGTTGTTTTGCGTGTTGTTGTACTCGATCAAAAACGACTTGCCCTGGACGCGGTAGTAGTGCCGCTTGTGTTGCTCGGCGTCGCCCCACCAAGCAAAGTGGATGCCATCGAGGCCGCCTGCTTCGATCGCGGCGCGGCGCTCCTTCTCCACATCGCCTGGCATGTTCCGCAGATATTCCGAAAGCAATTCCGCAAGCAGTTTCTTCTGGTCGTTGCTCATCTTCGCCGCAGGCAAGCCGACGGGAGTGGTTGTTTCCGGCTGGAAAGCGACAGGGTTCGTGCCTGTTGCGCCGCCGGTTCGCAGATCGTCCGGCGCGGCGGTGTCGATCCACGCCAGCTTCTTTTGCTCTTCATTGCACAGCTTGAGAATTGAGCGGGCGATGTCCTCTTCGGTGCCGAGCACTCGAATCTGCCGACCGACGCCGGAGTCGATCGTGCCCGGATTCGCGCCGAAGAATTCGGGAGTGCTCGATACGACCTTGCCCTCCTTGATCGTGTAGTTCAGCGACATGTGATGGCCTTCGAGTCGCCAGCCCCAGGTGCCAGTCTCGGCGGGAGTGCCGAAGAAACTGAAATAGTATTTCTTGGGATCACGTCGCTCGCGGCGTTCCTCCCGGACGCCCCCTTCGAGCAGGTACAGCACCTCTTCAAGACTCATCACGTTAAGTGCCTGATCGTAGCCGGCCGTGCTCAGGCCCGATTGCAACAAAGCGTGAGCAGCCTTGAGCGAATTTCCCTCAAGCTGCCGGATCGGCAAGCCGTTTCTCGGACGGGGAACGAAGTGCCAGTTGAGCCGCTCTTTGTCATCGAAGGCGAAGCTGGCCTGCTTTTTCTGTTCGGGGGTCAGCGTACCAAGAAACGCTTTCGCGGCGGCGGTCATCTTCAGGCCGGAGGCTGGCTCGGCTTGAAAATTCGCGGAGAGCAACGCTCCCATTGCGATCAGGACAGAGGCGGTCAACAACAATTTGCGAGTGCCCATCGAGTGTTCCTTGTTTCGTGGGGCACGTTTCCAACGTGCCTTGAGGTGACGGGCACGTTAAAAACGTGCCCCACGGACTACCCCGGTGGCCAGTGTAAGGCTCGGCCGCCGAGGATGTGAATGTGCAGGTGATCGACCGATTGGCCGCCGTCTCGGCCACAATTGATGACGGTGCGGTATCCGTTCGTCAAACCGAGCTGCTCGGCGACGTTCTTCGCTGTCAGCAGCAAGTGGCCTAGCAGAGCTTGATCCTCACCAGAAGCCGCCGCGAGGTTCGTCAGCTCTTTCTTGGGGATCACCAGCACATGCGTCGGTGCCTGCGGCGCGACGTCATGAAACGCCAAGCACAGCTCGTCTTCGTGGACGATCTTGGCGGGAATCTCTTTGTCGATGATCCGCTGGAAGATAGTAGGCATCTCGAACACCTGGCATCGGCCGAACGAACTTTCGGAGTACGCGCGGCACCGTATCAAACAGGGTTTCGTTTGGGGAGGGACGGACAGTCAGAGGCGATCTTCGGCCTGACATTTATGCAAACTTCGGGAAACGTCGCCACTGCGGACACCGCCGTCACGATCACGGTCACGCCAGCCCTAACTGGTCAGGGGCGAGGGGCGAGCAGCAAGGACTTTGAACCTCATTTGAGCCATGGTCGGACTTCGATCGTGGCTCTTTTTTCGTTTCACCAACCCCTTGTCCCTAGCCCGCAACCCCTAGTTCCTGACTAGAATCCGCCCCGTCTCACGGACCTCATGTTTCCTTGGTTCTGTACGGAGGAGATTCTCATGCGACACTTGTCATTGATCTTCACATTGTTGGCCGCCGTGTCTTCGAACATGCTGATGGCCGAGGATAAACCCAAAGACGAAAAGCCCAAAGAAGCCCCCAAGGCGACTCAGGCTGAGATGGATGGCATCGCTGCCGTCAAGAAGGTGGGTGGAGCGGTCTTGCAAGTCGCTCAGAACGACAATCGGCTGGACATCGCGTTCCATCTGGCGGACGGCAAGATTGGCGACGAGCAAGTCGCAGCGGTCAAGCCGCTGGCCAACATCATCTACTCGCTCAACCTGCGTGGCACTGAAGTGACCGACAAGGGACTGGAGCAACTCAAGGACTTGAAGAGCCTTGTCCGACTGCACCTCGAACGAACGAAGATCACTGACGCCGGCTTGGCTCATCTTGCCGCATTGGAAAATCTCGAATATCTAAACCTCTACGGCACCGAAGTGACGGATGCCGGAGTGCAATCGCTGGCTGGCTCGAAGAAGCTCAAGCGGCTGTATGTCTGGCAGACGAAAGTGACCGAGGAAGGCCAAACCAAGTTCAAGGCCGCGAATACGACCGCTCAACTGGTACCGGACATCGCTCTCGAAAAGAAGCGAGCGGAAATCGAAGCCGTGCGCAAGGCCGAAGCCGAGGTCAAAGCCAAGGAAGAGGAAGCCAAGAAGAAAATCGAGGACGAAAAGAAGAAAGCCGAAGAGGAAAAGAAGAAGAAGGAAGAAGAGGCCAAAAAGAAGGCTGAGGAAGAAGCCAAGAAAAAAGCCGAGGAAGACAAAAAGAAAGACGACAAGAAGGAAGAAAAGAAGCCCGAAGAGAAAAAATAAGACAAGAAGTAATCGATTCGCAGCAGCCCGCCTGTCGCTCGACAGTCGGGCTGCTTTTGTTTTCGTCCTGGCGTGAGGCCAGCCATGCAATTGAAATGCGGGCAATGCGGAGCACCGTTCCGCGATGCGAACTTGCATCTCGATCGCGACATCGCCGTCTGTTCGGCCTGCGGCGGAGTGCAACGTCTGCCGGGGCCAACGAGCCACGTTGCTGAAAGGCTTAGGCGACCTACTGGAGGACACGCGCGGCATCCTCTCCAACTGCGCCTGCCTGGGCGAAGGGGTCGATGTTCCGGTGCTCGACCGTATGGCGTTCATCGACCCCAAGCGGTCGATGGTGGGTATCATCCAGACCGTCGGCCGAGTGATCCGCAAAGCCGCCGGCAAGCAACTCGGCACGATCGTGATTCCAGTCTTCATCGACGAGACCGAAGACGCCGACTACGTCTTCTAGCAATCGGCCTTCGAGCCAGTCTGGCAAGTGCTCAAATCCCTGCGAGCACACGACCGCCGCCTGTCCGACGAACTCGACCAACTGCGACTATCGCTGGGGAAGCGGTCGAAATCCGCCGGCCGAATCAATCTTCCTTCAATTCAACGTACTCTGGCAGAATTCGTGGGAACTCGCCGCTATCGGGACTTCCGATAGAATGATCGCGACTTACCCGAACTGAAGACTCTCTCGAAAGAGACTGAAATATGAACGCCGAACTTTTCAAAGCGATGAACGAACTTCGCAACCAAGTTGCACACGGCGAGCCCAACCACTCGGTCGGCATCAATCACTACCCCAACGAGTTGGCAAACCGCTGTGTTGAAACCATCCTCAACCCCGACGGCTTGACAATCTCCTAAGTATCACACCCTTAAAAGTCACATGAAATGGAGCAGGGCGCATCCGGCGACGTTTAATCCGTGGCCTTGATCGCAGATTCCGCCACGTAGGAGCGAAGGTCGCCATGGGTTTCCATCCATCTTCCTCGGCGGAGCCATCCCGCCAAACCATCTCGTCGCGGAGCGACGATGGAACCATCCACCACCAAAGAGATGCGTGTCGTCGTCTCCACACCTTCCCTCGTCGCTCCGCGACGGGCGGAGTCTCAGCCGCGAATTCTTGTGCGGCTGTGGGAAACGCGGGATTTGTGGCCGTAGCCCTGGCCAACTTTCACTGCTCAACATCTTCCGATGTGTCGAGCCTGACGATTAGAATAAACGGTTCACCCCGGATCGCTCACCAACAGCGGCGACAAGTCGCCGATATTTCTCAGCCGTAATTTCCCCAACAGAGGACTCCCCCGATGAGACGCCTGGTTTCTTGGTTGAGTGTCGTGATTGGATTCAGTCTCACGACGCAGATGGCGTTCGCCGCAGACGGCGACAAGCTCGATTTCGGCCGCGATGTGCGGTCGATCTTGTCGAACAACTGCTTCAAGTGTCACGGGCCGGACGAAAAGCAGCGGCAGGCCGGATTGCGACTCGATCAGCGTGACGGTGCAACGACGAAACTCGAATCGGGAAAAGTTGGCATCGCCGCAGGCAAGTGGAGCGACAGCGAAATCATCGCTCGACTGACGACCGACAACGCCGACCTCAAAATGCCTCCGCCAAGTTCCGGCAAGAAAGTCTCGGCCGAACAAATCGAGAAGCTCAAACGCTGGATCGACGAGGGGGCGGAGTACAAGCCGCATTGGTCGTTCGTCGCGGCGGCTCGACCGGAACTGCCGAAGGTTTCCGAAGAGTCGTGGATCAAGAATCCGATTGACCGGTTTGTGCTCGCGAAGTTGGACAAGGCGGGGCTGCGACCGTCGCCGCAAGCGGACAAGGTGACGCTGATTCGCCGGCTGACGTTCGATCTGACCGGCCTGCCACCGACTCCGGCCGAGGTCGATGCATTCGTAGCGGATCAGTCGCCGGAAGCCTATGACAAGCTCGTCGAGCGGCTATTCAATTCGGCGCGGCACGGCGAGCATCAGGCTCGGTACTGGCTCGACGCGGCTCGCTACGGCGACACACACGGGCTGCATTTAGACAACGAGCGGTCGCTCTGGCCGTATCGCGACTGGGTCATCGGGGCGTTCAACCGCAACGTGCCGTTC
>CAMDRI010000013.1 GCA_945906725.1 Candidatus Kuenenia stuttgartensis
GAGACTCGACAACTGATCGACCGCGAAGGAGTCGCCGATTCGATCGACCAGTTCACTCGAGAAGCGTTCGACCTCGTCACTGGCGACCGAGCACGGACAGCGTTCGACATCTCGAAAGAGGCCACCGAAACGCGAACCCGATACGGCATGAATTCGCTCGGCCAGAACATGCTGCTGGCTCGGCGACTTGTCGAGCACGGCATCACGGTCGTCACTGTGCGAGCCAGCACGCTCGGCAGTTGGGACGATCACGGCAACATCGCCGACGCGATGAAACGCAAAGGCCCCGGCTTCGATCAAGCGGTCGCGGCGCTCGTCACCGATCTGCATGACCGTGGCCTCGACAAAGACGTGCTCATCGTCTGCATGGGGGAGTTTGGCCGCACTCCGCGAGTCAACAAAGGTGCCGGCCGCGATCACTGGGGCCAAGTGATGAGCAGCGTGCTCGCCGGCGGCGGCCTGAAAGTCGGCCAAGTCATCGGCTCGTCGGACTCGACCGGCTCGGTTCCGAAGGATCGTCCGTACCGACCGGAGAACGTGTTGGCGATGGTCTATCGCCATCTCGGCATCGGGTCGAATCACACCTTCAACGACAACTCCGGCCGCCCGCGATTCGTGCTGGAAGAACGCGGCTTGATTCGAGAACTGGTGTGAGCAACTTCGCAACCGTCCCCACGAATTCCGGTGCATGTTGACCCCTGTTCGGCCGATGGCCGTGGGCCGAAAGCCGATGGCTGTGATCCCAACTTCTTCCACCTTGAAACGGCCAGCGGAGGCTGGGTCTAATTTTTTGCCACTGCTGGAATTTGGGCTGCGCCGGTGCGTCGCGCTGGACACGAACATTCTAGTCGCGGTCTCCGGCGGAGCCGACAGCGTCGCTTTGTTGCGTGGGCTGCTGCAACTTCGCGAGCCGTTGAACCTGACACTGCGAGCCGCTCATCTGAACCACCAACTGCGTGGCGCAGATGCAGATAGGGATGCGGATTGGGTGGCTGCATTGTGCCAGCGATTCGAGATTCCGTGCGATGTTGAAGTCGCTCCGATTCGTGAGCTTGCCAAGCAGACTCGACGAGGACTCGAAGAGACTGCTCGCGAGGCGCGGTACGACTTCCTGCAAGCGTCCGCGATCCGCCACGGGTGCAACATCGTCACCGTCGCGCACACGGCGGACGATCAGGCCGAGACCGTGTTGCATCACATTCTGCGCGGCACCGGCCTGACCGGGCTGCGCGGAATGGAATGGTCGCGGGATCTGGGAGATTCGCTCCAACTGATTCGGCCGATGCTGGCGATCCGCCGTGCGGAGGTCGAAGCGTTTCTGGCAGAATTCGGCCAGGACTATCGCCAGGACGCGACGAATCAAGATGTCTCGCTGACTCGAAATCGGCTGCGACACGAATTGCTGCCTTCGCTGGAACAGGACTTCAACCCTCGCGTGCGCGAGCATCTCTGCCAACTGGCCGAGCAAGCGGCCGGATGCGACGAGGCGACGCGCATTGCCGTTGATACGCTGCTCGATGCCTCGCTGCTCGATCAGTCGGAACAGGTCGTGCGACTGCGACGCGATGTGCTGGCAAAGGTTTCGAGGCCGCTGACGCGTGAAGTCTTTGTCCGCCTGTGGCAGCGCGTGAATTGGCCTCGGCAGTCGATGGCCTTCGCGCACTGGGATCGCTTGGTGAACTTCGTCCAAGCCGATCAGCCCACTGAGATCGACTTGCCGGGCCGAGTCTCCGTCCGTCGCCGAGCGAACATGATCGTCCTGAAGTGCTGCGGCTTGACGCAGCCCTCCATCAATCGCGGCAAGCAACCTTTGGACGATGTCGATCGTCGTCGTGACGAGTGACTTGAGAAGGTCGCTGGTCACGACCACATCGAGGAAGAAATAGAGAGGTGTCTGCCGCGATTGATGGAGGGCGGTGTCGAGCAATCGCACTCCGAGGGAAATCAGGCCCAGTGAATTTTCTCGAACAGGTGTTGCAGTTTTTCGGCTCGCGCGGGATTGAGTTGCCGGACGAACGCGATGCGGCCTCGCAGATGCGCGGCGAAGTCAGTGTGGTTGTCCCGGTTCTGCGACGACGGGCCGAGCTTCACGCAGTTGTGCAGGATCGCCTTCAGCCGATCGAACTTGTCGCGGCGGATATTCGGCTTGGCGTTGACGACGACTCCGGTGACGAGCTGCCGATGTCCGCGCCGCAGGACTTTTCGCTTGCGGTGATTCAAGCGAAAGCGTTCGGAGCGGACGATCTGTTCGGTCAGCGGGATCACGCAGCGGAGCGCGTATCGAAAGTCGTCGTCGCCCGACAGCGTCAGGTCGTCGGCATACCGCGTGTAGTGGCCGCCGAACCTTTTGAGCAACCCGGACAGCCGCACGTCCAACCCGAAGGCGGACAAGTTCGCGAGTGCGGGTGACGTCGGTGCTCCTTGTGGCAAGTGCCAGCGGGAGTAGAGTCTCTTCGTGGCTTCGTCTTGATCCGGCACCGCCAACGACCAAGGGACAGTGGAAGTCGTGAGCCGTCCCAACCAGATCGCCGCCTCACGGCAATAGCCCATCGAACGGAAGATCGCGACGACCCTTCGGAAGGTCACGTTGGCATAGAAGTTTTGCAGATCGAATTTGACGACCACCGCCTGCCCGACATGCGGCCGCGCGTTTGAGACGATCGACCTCCCGCGCACGAACCCATGCGCCGCCTGATGTGCCGGAATCTTTTCGAGGATCTCGGTGAGTATCTTCCGCTGCGCCGCTTTGAGCGTCTGCTTCGGAGATTCAATCAATCGCCACTGCGTCAGCACTGGCCGGGCGCTCGTCGAACCGCATTCAAAACTCGCCGATCGCTTCTTGACCCAACGATAAACGTAGTGCGAACTCGGCACATTGGACGGCCGCCGATCGGGAGCGGTCCGATGCACCAACCACGCCAACTCGCCCACTCGAATCCCCAACCAGTCGGCCAGTTCTTGCGGTGTGTGAAAGACCGGCAAGTTCCAACTCGTCAGGAGCGAATCATCGCCGCTCTGGCTGAGGTCCAAGAACCGCTTACCGTCAGAGGTGTAGCTTGAGAACAAATACGGAGACGTCTTGGTGGCGACGGACGGCTGATAACTCCGCTGATGCAAGAAGAGCTGTTGACGACGGCGAGCCGACAATGACACCGGGCGTCTGTATCGCGTAGCTGGCTGCGGATCTGGCCTCACGTCGTCGGAGCGGTTGCCACCGAAGAGCCAGTTCAAAATGCGTACTATCAGGTTCATCCGGAACCAGTCGTCGAGGAATCCACGTTTCGGGGGTGAAAAAAACGTGGACGGTGGGTTGCTCAACGGGTCCAGTAGCGGGTGCGTGGTAGGAACGTGACGTCGTACTACGCACCTCGGCAACGAAATCATCACAAGCAATCAACCGCGGGGTATCCCCGTGGCGTTGTTGAGCCGCCGTCAAAGCAGCTCACCAACAAGGCTTGGGCAACCCACCGACCACGCGCGGGAATGTAGCGAGGCTGTTTGTTGGCCGCAAAGAACACAAAAGATCGCAAAGAAGGGCATTCTCTTTGTGATCTTTTGTGTTCTTTGCGGCCAAGTCATTTCTTCTCGTCTTCCTTCGCCCGGAAGTCTCCCGCTTCGACGATCACCAGCTTGGTGGGGTCGAGGTACTTGCGGCAGGCTTTGACGACGTCGGCGGGGGTGACTTTCTGCACGCGGGCTTCGAGGTCGGCTTGGTACTTCAGTGAGCGGCCGGCTTCGAGCGACTCCTCGATGATCGCGGCGAGCTGCGCGTCTTCGGTACGGCCAACTTGTTCGCTCTGAAGAAAACCTTGCTTGGCGGCGTCGAGTTCTTCGGCGGTCACTCCGTCCTTCAGCATCAAGTCGAGTTCCTCGCGGATGGCTTTCTCGACCTTCGGCATGTTGGATGGGTTGCATATGGCGTAGACGTAGAACAGCGTCCGATCATCGACGGCAGGAACTTGCAGGCCGCTGCCGACTCCGTAACTCAAGCCATCTTTCTCACGCACGCGGTTGCCCAAGCGCGAAGATAGCGAACCATGGCCGAGGATGAAGTTGCCGAGATTTAGCGCGACGAAGTCGGGATGGTCATCCTTAAACGGGAAGACGAGTCCTGCGAAGTACGTCGCGCTCGCCTTATCAGGCGTCACGAGCGATTGGACGTTCCCTTTCACTTTGATGTCCGACTTTCGCACGATGCGCTGATACGAAGTCTTCGGCTGCCAGCCGTCGAAGAGTTTTGCGAGTTGCTGCTTCGTGGCCTCGGCGTCGAAGTCACCGATCACCGTCAATTCGCCGTTTTTCGCGCCGAGCATCGTCTCGTACAGCTCGCGAATCGTTGCCAGCGAGGTGCCTTGCAGCATCTCGACCTCTTCGGGAGCCGACGGGATGTAGCGAGGGTCGCTGCCGGCATACGGGTTGAGCTGTTTCGAGACGGCGGTTTGGGCGAGCGCGGTCGGGTCGGTCTTTTGCTTTTCGAGGCCGGCAAGCTGCGCGTTTTTCAGTGTCTCCAGTTCCTTTTCCGCGAGTGCCGGCTCGCGAAGCACTTGCCTCAACAGATCGAGCGCGGCGGCGAGGTTTTTCTTCTTCGTCTTGAGTGTGAACGTCACGACTCCTGGCTGACGCAGCGACGCGGTCGCGTGCAGTTCGGTGAATTGCTTGTCGAGTGCGTCTGTCAATTCTTCGCGTGACAACTTCTTTGTGCCGCGGGCCATGAGTTTCGGCAGTAACTCGGCGGCCTTAGCTTTGTTGGTGAGCGATTCTTCGCTGCCGAATCGGAGCGTCAGCCGCAACGTGACCGCTTCGCCGCGTGTCTTCTTCGGCAGGAACGCGGCCTTCAGACCGGTAGGCAACGTGACTCGTTCGGTGCGAGCTTCGATCTTCAGTGGATCAACGTCGAACGCCTCACCGGCGGCGACGTCTTCTCGCCCTTTGTAATCGCCGATCATTTCCGCCAGCGCGGGGGTCGGCGGAACGCTGACTCGTTCGGGAGTTTTGACCGGCAGGTACATGCCGACCGTGCGGTTGTTCCGTCGCAGGTACGCAGACGCGACCTTCTGAACGTCGCCCTTCGTGACTTGTTCCAGGCGGTCGCGGTAGACGAAGTACATCCGCCAGTCACCCTGCGATGCCCATTCGGACAACTGAATTGCCAGTCCCGCGCTGTCGGCGGCTTGTAGTTCGCGCTGCTTGAGGAGGCTTTGTTTGGCTCGCGCGACGTCGTCGTCAGCGACTCCATCGAGCGCGACTTTTTCGATCGCATCCAGCATCGCTTCGAGCACGACTTGAGGGTCATTCCCTTTTGAGACTTCGGCCATCAACAGTAGCACACCAGGATCGTGCAGCGCGAACGCCCCACCGGTCACATTGGCGGCTTTTTTGGTTTCGACCAGCGCCTTGTAGAGCTTGCCCGAGGGAGCCTGCGTGAGGATCGACTCCAAAACGTCGACCGCCGCGAACTCCGGATGCGGTCCCGACGGGATGTGAAACACTCCACCGACGACGGCGACGTCGCCGACTCGTCGCAGAGTCACAAGTCGTTCGCCATCTTGAGCCGGCTCTTCCGTGTAGGTGTTTTCGAGTTGTCTTTCGGGCTTTGGCATCGGGCCGAAGTACTTCACGGCGAACTTGAGCGCCGTCTCCGGTTCAAACTTGCCAGCGACGACAAGCATCGCGTTGTCCGGCTGATAGAACTTCTTGTAGAAACGCTTCAGGTTAGCCACGGGGACACGTTCGATGTCGGCTCGGTTTCCGATGGTCGATTTTCCGTAGTTGTGCCACTCGAACGCGGCGGACAGCATCCGCTGCATCAGCACAGACTGGGCACGGTTCTCGCCACTTTCGAATTCATTGCGGACGACGGTCATCTCGGACGCGAGGTCTTCGGCCTTGATGAAGCTGTTGAGCATGCGATCGGCTTCGAGCTTGATCGCGAATTCGAGATTGTCGTCGCTGGCCGGCAGCGTCTCGAAGTAGTTCGTGCGGTCAAGCCACGTCGTGCCGTTGTAATCCGCCCCGCGATCTTTCAGCGACTTCGGGATGTCGGCGAACGTCGGTGTTCCCTTGAAGACCATGTGCTCCAGCAGGTGAGCCATGCCCGCCTCGCCGTAACCTTCGTGCCGCGAGCCGACGAAGATTGTCAGATTGACGGTAACGGTCGGCTTCGACTCATCGGGGAAAAGCAGCACCTTGAGGCCGTTGTCGAGTTGATACTCGGTGATCCCTTCAATAGACGTGACCTGTTTCGGTTCGGCGGAAAATCCCGGACGCAACGCAGCTAACGCGAGCAATCCCCAAACCAGCACTGCACCAATTTGCAATTTGTAATTTGCAATTCTCAATTTGCAATTCACGATCACCATGACACACGTCCTCCCATGAAGTGCTTCACCAAGTCGGCGCAGCAAAGTCGCGCACGAATGTGGCGAACTCTAGCAACGTGGCGTCGGAACGAGAACGATTGCTACAAGCCGACCGAGCGCAGAATGTTGATCAGCTTTTGCCGTCGGTCGCCCATGCGGACACTGACGTCCAGCCAGCCAATTCGCAACTTTAACGGAGCGGCCCAAGGGGGCAATGGACCGGAATCGAGCCGAATGAGCAACCCCTGATCGTCCTGGCTCACTTCGTCCGGTTGCCGGATTGCCCGTAGTTCAGCATCCGGAAACATTGTCTGCAGCGTTCGCAAGGCCGACTTAACCGACCGTGCCAGATCCAACACTTCGACTCGAAACGGGCGAACCAGAATTCGGCGACGCAACTCGGCGATCGACTGCTGTTTTCTCGGGTGCACGAAGTCCGGCACAAGCTCGAACAACGGGTCGAGCACAAACCTCCGATACCAGCAGCCCGAGTGCGGTACCCGCAACACGGGCAGGTCGTCGATCACGTCGTTGCCAAAGAACAGCAAATCGAGGTCGAGCGTGCGGGGCCCCCAAACGACGTCGCGCTCACGACCGAATTCGTTCTCGATAGCCAAGAGGCAGCTCAGCAAGTCTCGTGCAGAGAGAGTTGTCTGCAATTGGGCGGCGGCGTTGGTGAACTCAGAGCCGGCGGCGGCACCCACCGGAGCGGTTTGATAGAACGAACTCCAGCGTTCGACTTGTACTCCCGGCCGTTGAGACAACGATTGCATTGCGCCGACAATCGTCTGCGGCACGTTTCCCAAATTGCCACCCAGGCCAATCAGACAAGTCGTCATCAGTCATCTCATCGTGCGGTACGTCAAGTTGCTTGAGACAGAGGCGTCAGAAGTCTGAATGCTGTGGCTGGCAAACCGCTGACACGGACGCCAGAATGCCTCCCTTCCAAACCCTGGCTTCATCCAGAATGTTCGTCGGCTCTCGCGCGAGATTCCCAAGTATGGCCAAAGAAGAGGCGATCGAAGTTGAAGGTGTTGTGGTGGAGGCTCTGGCCAACACCCAGTTCCGCGTCAAGCTGGAGAACGGCCATCTCGTTATGGCTCACGTTGCCGGCAAGATGCGGAAGCACTTTATCCGCATCGTGCCTGGGGACAAAGTAAAGGTTGAAGTCTCGCCGTATGATCTCAATCGCGGCCGAATTATTTTCCGCGAACGCTAAGCCGCTGGCTTGTCGACGTCCAATGCCAAACGACTCTTCCGCCGAAGTTCTTCTGTTTACCGATGGCGCGTGCAGCGGCAATCCCGGTCCGGGAGGCTGGGCCTGCATTCTGCGGCACCCGTCGACCGGCAAGGAACGAGAACTCTCGGGCGGTGCTGCCGCGACCACTAACAATCAGATGGAGTTGATGGGCGTCATCTCCGGATTGGAATCGTTGACTCGTGCGACTGCCGTGGAAGTCATCACCGACAGCAAGTATGTCGCAGATGGATGCACCAGTTGGATGCCGAATTGGAAGAAGAACGGCTGGCGGCGTCGCGAAGGAAGTCGTTGGGCGGAGGTCAAAAACCTTGAACTCTGGCAACGCCTGGACACGCTGCTCGCCAAACATCGAGTCCGCTTCAAGGTCGTCAAAGGCCACAGCGGTCACGCCGAGAACGAACGCTGCGATGAACTTGCGGTCGAAGCCGCCAGACAATTTGGTGCCATGTAGTCGAGTCACTCCGTGAATCGATTCACGTCACGGAGTTGATGCGACTACTTCTTCACAGCGCCGCCGGCCGAGTAGCGTGTCCGCTCTTGGAGGATCGACTTCATTCGCTGCTTGGAAAAGATGCGAACGACTTTGCCTTTGTAGGTCAGACGACCTTGGTCGTCGTGGTCGAGGTGCTCTTTGATTTCTTGCTTCGCTTCGCCGGCGTAAAGTGCGGCGAAGGTTTCCGGATCGACGCCACGCCCATCTTCCAGATCCCGCACCGCGTTGATTCCTCCCGCCATCACCGAAAAAACATTCAGCGATGTGGTCGCCGGGACGTAGAGACTTTCTTGCTCAAGTGTTTCGGCCGCGTTTTTGATTGCGGCAAACGCTTCTTTCAGTTTCGTGAGCGATTCGGCGGAAGGCCCGCCTTCGGCTGCCGCCTGTGCCCCCAGAGACTTTGGGCCCAACGCGCCGATTGTCCCCAGGACATATCCGAGACTCAACAGTCCCAACACCGCAACAGTTTTGCAAATCGAACGCATCAGAAGCCTCCTTCCGCGCAAAGAATCTTGTCGTCTCGCGGAATGGTGTGCCAAGTGGGGCAGGTTTTCAACCTGCCCGTAAATACCGGACGGGCAGGTTAAAAACCTGCCCCACGAGATCAAGCCACTTTGCGCGACTTAACCTCGGTAGTCTGTGCCGAACGTTCGTCGCGACCAGACAGTGACTGCGTGTGGCCAGCGTCCCTGCGAAGTAGTGTTTTTCGCTGAGTTCGACTGAGGAATACGCTGACGTACATCAACGCGGCCGATGTTACCAGCGCCACAAAGCATCCCATCAAAGCAATTTGGTCGTCCGTGGCATTCTGGAAAAAGTCCATGAGCAATTCGCCTTTTGAAATTGAGGACCGTGACGAGCGAACTCGATCATCGCAATACGGACTCATTTCGGACTTCGTTCGTCGCGCCCTTCAAAATCGCTCGACAAACCGGCTGATGTTGCCGAATCCAATGTCGGCACTGGCAATCAGCGAAACTCTCCGTCCTCTGACGGCTCTGACGGCCGACCTCAAAGAGTCCGAACAAACCGCTGATCATGGTGGCGGCTCGTCATCGTGGCTTTTCGATCGCCGCTTGTGCGGCGGCCAAGCGGGCGATCGGCACTCGGAACGGCGAGCAACTGACGTAGTCGAGGCCGGCGTTGTGGCAGAACTTGACGCTGTCGGGGTCGCCGCCGTGTTCGCCGCAGATGCCGACTTTGAGGTGCTGGTTGTGCTTGGCTTTTCGAGCGTCGCGGCCCTTCTTGACGCCGATCTCGATTAACTGGCCGACGCCGTTGACGTCGATTGACTGGAACGGATCAACCGGCAGGATCTTCTCCTTAAGGTATGTGGGCAGGAAGCCCTTGATGTCGTCGCGGCTGAAGCCGAAGGTCATTTGAGTCAGGTCGTTCGTGCCGAATGAAAAGAACTCGGCTTCTTCGGCGATCTTGTCGGCGGTCAACGCGGCTCGCGGGAGTTCGATCATCGTGCCGATCATGTACTCGACTTTGACTCCGGCTTTCGCCATGCAGTCTTCGGCGACGGCGATCGCTCGTTTCTTCAAAAGAATCAATTCTTCGACGACGCCGACGAGTGGGATCATGATTTCTGGATGAACTGTCTTGCCTGACTTCTGGACTTCGATCGCAGCCTCAATGATGGCGCGGATCTGCATGTCGCCGATTTCCGGGAAGACGATCGGCAAGCGGCAGCCTCGGAAGCCCATCATGGGGTTCATTTCGTGGAGTTCATCGACTCGCTCGAAAATCTTCTCGACGCTGACGCCGATCTGCTTGGCGACCGCTTCCGCGCCAGCGAGATTGTCCTTTTGCGGCAGGAATTCGTGGAGCGGCGGGTCGAGCAGGCGGATCGTGACCGGCAGGCCGGCCATCGCCTCGAAGATGCCGACGAAGTCCGCCTTCTGGAACGGCTCGATTTTCGCGAGCGCTTTTTGGCGGTCTTCGACAGTGGTGGCGAGGATCATCTCGCGGACGGCGGTGATGCGATCGTCACCGAAGAACATGTGCTCGGTGCGGCAGAGGCCGATGCCTTCAGCACCGAACTCAAGAGCTTTCAGTGAGTCGGCCGGACTATCGGCGTTGGTCCGAACCTTGAGCGTGCGATACTTGTCGGCCAACGTCATCAGCGTCTCAAAGTCGCCGGTCATCGTGGGTGGAATCGTCTCGACCTTGCCGATCATCACGTCACCCGTGGTGCCGTTGATCGTGATGAAGTCACCGGCCTTGAGCGTGTGGCCAGAAATGTTGACGGTCTGCGACTTCTCGTCGATCTTGACCGCTTCGCAACCGACGACGCAGGGCTTGCCCCAGCCGCGAGCGACGACGGCCGCGTGGCTCGCCTTGCCGCCGGTTGCGGTCAGAATGCCCTTCGCGAGGTGCATGCCCGCGACGTCTTCGGGACTGGTCTCTTTGCGGACGAGCATGATCGGATCGTTTGGATACTTCGCCGCGTGTTCGACGGCCGCTTCAGCAGACAGAACGATCATGCCGCTGGCCGCGCCCGGACTGGCCGCGATCCCTTGAGCGACCGGCTTGACCTTGGACTTCGGATCGAACTGCGGCTGCAACAGGTGGTTGAGCGACTCTGGATTGACTCGCTTGAGGGCGGTCTCTTCGTCGATCAGGCCAGCCTTCAACATCTCGACCGCGATGCGGACGGCGGCAGTCCCGGTGCGCTTGCCGCTGCGGGTTTGCAGCATGTAGAGCGTTCCCTCTTGGACTGTGAATTCGATGTCCTGCATCTCGCGGAAGTGTTTTTCGAGGTTGGCTCGAATCCCACAAAGCTGGTCATAGACCTGCGCGTTGTACTTGGCGAGTTCCGCGATCGGCTCCGGCGTGCGGATGCCGGCGACGACGTCTTCGCCCTGAGCGTTGACGAGGTAGTCGCCGTAAAAGAGGTCCTCGCCGGTGTTCGGATCGCGTGTGAACGCGACGCCGGTTCCCGACGTGCTCCCCATGTTGCCGAAGACCATCGCCTGCACGTTGACCGCCGTGCCTCGCAGTCCGGTGATCCGTTCGATGCGGCGGTATTCCTGAGCCTTGTTCCCCATCCATGAGTTGAACACGGCGTTGATGGCCAGCATCAGTTGCTTCTTCGGCTGCTGCGGGAAGTCATCGCCGACGTGCTTCTTGTAGACCGCCTTGTAACGCTTCACGAGTTCCTTGAGATCATCCACGGTCAGGTCCGTGTCGAGCTTCACGTTCTTCTCGGCCTTGAGCTTGGAGATCTCGTGCTCGAACTCTTCGTGCTCGACCCCCATCGCGGTCGAGCCGAACATGTCGATGACGCGGCGGTAGCTGTCGTAGGCGAAACGAGCGTTGCCGGTCTTCTTCACCAGTCCCTCGACGCTGGCATCGGTCAGGCCGAGGTTCAGAATCGTGTTCATCATGCCGGGCATCGAGAGTGCCGCGCCAGAACGCACAGAAACCAGCAGCGGATCGGCCGGATCACCGAACTTCTTCCCGGCAAGGGCTTCAGTCTTGGCGAGTGCTTCGTCAATCTGCGGAATGGCTCCTTCCGGGATTTTCTTGCCCTGCTCGTAGTAGTCCGCACAGACTTCCGTCGTGATGGTGAATCCGGGGGGGACCGGGATACCAATCAAACACATCTCGGCGAGGTTGGCTCCCTTGCCGCCGAGCAGAGTTTTCATCTTGCCGTCACCATCCGCACTTTTGCCGCCGAAGAAATAAACGAACTTGCTTGACATCGACCTGTTTTCCTTGATTTTGAGGCTGCGGCGGGCGATTGAAACACGGTCCACGCGGATCACTCAAACACAGCAGGCGGCAGAAGTTGCCAACCCCGGAGCCAGCCCTGGCGCAGCGAGCAGATCAAGTTAGCGACGCTTTCGCCGGTTCTCAAGCAAGCCAGCCAACTGCTTGACAGACCACGATTTGCGTGGAACAGTGTTGAACCTGTTGCCGCGAACGCACTTCGCGACCGACCGGGACTCCGGTCCTGAGAGGTTCATGATGGAAGCCAAACTCATCTCCACTGACGGCGAGCGATCAATCCGCCTGAAAAAGGACGTGACGATCGTCGGCCGCAAGCGTGGAGTGTGCGACATCTTTATTGATCGCAGCAGCATCTCGAAACTGCATTGCATTATCGTGAAGACCGATGGGTTGCTCTTCATTCGCGATCTCGGAAGTACCAACGGGACAAAGGTCAACGGCCAGCGAGTGACTCGCGGAGCGTTGTTGCCTGGTGACGAACTTGCCTTTGCGAACGCGAAGTACAAAGTGCATCTTGGCCCGGACGATCCCGACATGGTCGAGTATGATGCCGGCACGGAGGCCATGCTTGCCCCGCCCAAGCGGCAACCTGACGAGGACCGGATGGACGAGGATGACGGTGACGTTCGTCCTGCGAAGGTTTCCTACAGCGACAGTGGAGACGTGGTCCCCCTGGAGAAGGCGTCGCAAAGTGATGTCCGCTTGCTGACCGATTCGGAAGCCCACGACGACGGCCTGAATGACGACCTGTAGCCCGCACGCTTCGCGACGGAGCGACACTGCGATAGGGCGACTTTGATGCTCACGGATTGGGAACGCCGACTTGCCGAGACCATGCTGTCTGACCGGCATCGACTGCGGCAACAGATTCGGCAACTGCGTCAGCACGAGAAGGCGAATCGGCCTATCGACGTACTGCTGGGGAAGTTGGACGAGGGATTCCGGCGCTCGATCTCTCGCCGTAAGAGTCGCGAGAGCAGCGTGCCGAAGATCGAGTTCGACTCCGAGTTGCCGATTCTTGCCAGTCGGAGCGAGATCGAAGCGGCCATTCGCGAGCATCAAGTCGTCATCGTTTGTGGCGAAACCGGATCGGGTAAATCGACTCAGTTGCCAAAGCTGTGCTTGTCGCTCGGACGTGGAGTTTCCGGATTGATTGGTCACACGCAGCCGCGCCGAGTCGCCGCTCGCACGATCGCGGCGCGAGTCGCTGACGAATTGAAGACGACGCTTGGTACGACGGTCGGTTTCAAAATCCGCTTCACAGATGCGACGCAGCCGAACACGCTCATCAAGCTGATGACCGATGGCGTACTTCTGGCCGAGACTCGCAGCGATCGGTTTCTCGACCAATACGACACAATCATTATCGATGAGGCTCACGAGCGGAGCCTTAACATCGACTTTCTCCTCGGCTATTTGAAGCGTCTGCTGTCGAGGCGGCCGGAGCTGAAGGTGATCATCACCTCGGCGACGATCGACGCGGCGCGGTTCGCGGAGCACTTTGGATCGCCGATTCATTCAGCGCCGATTCTCGAAGTCTCCGGCCGGATGTATCCGGTCGAAGTGAGATGGCGCGGAGGGCTGAGGGCTGAGGGGCAAGGGCCGGACAAAAATAGTGATCTTCCTTTGCCGGGGCCCTCGTCCCTCAGCCCTCGTCCCTCAGCCGATCCTGACGATCCGCAGCAGGCGATCCTCGCTGCCGTCGATGAACTCGTGGCTGAGGGTTTATGGGATATCCTGATCTTTCAGCCAACCGAATGGGACATTCACGAAACGGCAAAGTTGCTGCGAGCGCGGTTCCACGTCACGGGCGGTCGCAAGGGAGCGAAAGCCGATGTCGATATTTTGCCGTTGTACGCTCGGCTGACGCTGGCCGAACAGCAGCGAGTCTTTGAACCGCGAACCGGCCAGCGGCGGATCGTCATCGCCACAAACGTCGCCGAGTCCTCGCTGACAGTCCCCGGCATTCGAGCGGTGATCGACACCGGTACGGCGCGCATCAGCAGGTACTCCGCGCGAAGCAAGATGCAGCGGCTTCCCATCGAGCCGATCTCGCAGGCATCGGCCGATCAACGCAAAGGACGCTGCGGACGCATCGGGCCGGGCGTCTGCATTCGGCTGTTCGATGAGGCGGACTATCAGACGCGCGAGCGATTCACTCCCCCGGAGATTCTGCGCACAAACCTCGCGTCGGTGATTCTGCAAACGCAGTCGCTCAATCTCGGAGCGATCGAGGACTTTCCGTTTCTCGAACCGCCGAAGCCGACCGCGATCCGCGACGGCTACAAAACGCTGTTTGAACTCGAAGCGGTCAATGAGCGGAATGAACTGACGGAACTGGGCCGCAAGCTGGCGCGATTGCCCGTCGATCCGCGAATCGCTCGGCTGATCGTCGCGGGGCACGACGAAGGTTGTTTGAACGACATCCTGATCATCGCCGCCGCGCTGGAGGCTCAAGACCCGCGCGATCGGCCGCTCGACAAGCAGCAGGCGGCGGATGAAAAGCACAAGCCGTTTCAGCATCCCGACTCGGATTTTCTGAGCCTCTTGAAGCTGTGGGATTTCTTCCATCACTTGAAGGACACCCTTTCGAATAGCCAAGTGCGGAAGGCGTGCCTGCAAAACTTTCTGAACTTCAACCGCCTGCGCGAGTGGGCCGACGTGCATCGGCAATTGGTGGAGCTGGCGAACGAGAACGGATTGAAATCCGGGCCGAGGCGATGGGAAGACGAGGCTCCCGCCGAGCCGGTTCGGGATGCGACGCCGCGTCCAAATCGCGGCTCGGTGGGAGCCTCGCCCTCCCGAAACGAAGGGGCCACTGCGATCCATCGCGCGTTGCTGACGGGGTTCCTCGCGAGCATCGCGAACCGCGAGAGTGAATCGATTGAGTACACGGCGGCTGGCGGGATGAAGGGAGTCGTCTGGCCGGGATCGGGGACGTTTGGCTCGAAGCCGAAGTGGATCGTCGCTGCCGAGTTGATCGAGACCAGCAAGCGTTATCTGCGAACGGTCGCGCGGATCGACCCGGCCTGGATCGAAACGCTTGCCGAGCATCTCGTCATGCGAACTCACAGCGAGCCGCATTGGGATCGCTCGGCTGGCTCGGCGATGGCGTTCGAGCGAGTGTCGTTGTTTGGGCTGACGATCGTGCCGCGCCGCAAAGTACGGTTGGGCCGGATTGATGCCGTCACCTCGCGGCGGCTGCTGATTCAGCACGGCTTAGTGGAACGGGACTTCGACTGCACCGCCCCGTTCTTTGTCCACAACTCGAAGCTGATCGACGAACTCGAAGTATTGCGAGTGAAGTCGCGCCGCGCGGACTTTCTGAAAGGCGAAGATGCGCTGCTGGAGTTTTACGAGCAGCGGATTCCGCAAGACGTCGTTGATGGGCCGAGTCTCCTGAAGTGGTGCAAAGCCCCAATCCCGTCCCCTCTCCCTTCGGAAGAGGGTGGCCGAAGGCCGGGTGAGGGAAGCGAACAGCCGAAACACTCGCAATCTGATTCTGCAATCCGCAACCTGTCCGCGCGATCAACGTCGAACACCGTTCGCATCCCTCACCCTAGCCCTCTCCCGAAGGGAGAGGGGACATGCGAACGCACGCTCTTTTTGTCGCGCGAGGACCTGCTCAATCCGGAGCGTGCCACGGCGACCTCCGAGGACTTTCCTGAGACGTTGAGGCTCAAGCACATTCAAGTCCCGCTCGAATACAAGCTCGAACCCGGCGAGGCGGATGATGGGATCACGATCACCGTGCCGCAGGAGGGACTCAATCAACTCGACTCGCAGCGACTCGGCTGGCTCGTGCCGGGGTTGCTCGAAGAGAAAGTCGTCGCGCTCATCAAGTCACTGCCGAAGGAGCTGCGGCGACTGTTCGTGCCGGTGCCCGAGACGGCGAAGTCAGTGCTCAAGCAAATCAAGTTTAGCGAAGGGGACGTGACCGCGGCCGTCGCAGCGGTGCTGAGCAAACTCAGCGGCCAGCGCATCGACTCCAGCGAGATGAGAGAGGATGACTTGCCGCCGCACTTGCGGATCAGCGTCAAAGTGCTGGGGGCGAACGGCAAGACGCTCGGAGTCAGCCGCGACCTCGATCAACTTCGCGGACAGCTCGGAGCGAAGGCGTCGGCAAGCTTTTCGGCGATCGACCACTCACAGTGGAATCGCGACGGACTAACCGATTGGGACTTCGACGTGCTGCCTCCGACGGTCGATCTCGAACATGGCGGCCTGAAGCTCAAGGGCTATCCGTCGCTGGTTGATCGTGGCGACAGTGTCGCACTGCGATTGGCCGATTCGGCCGAGCGAGCGGCATTCGACACGCATCTCGGACTGCGCCGTCTGTTCGTGATCGCGGCTGCGAAAGAATTGAAGAAGCAAGTGCAACACCTGCCGGAACTCGGCAAGTGGACGCTGCTGACTGCGATGCTGCCCGACAAGAGCCGGCTGCCGCAGCAACTCGTCGAATTGATCGCGGAGCGTGCGTTCTTCGGAAGTAGGACGGACAATCCTATCCGTCCCGAAGCGGCGAACGTGGGGACGGACAGAATTGTCCGTCCTACGACGAAGTCGCAGTTTCAAGACCGCATTCGCGCGGCGAAGCTGGCGATCCCCTTCGCGGTGCAAGAGGTCATCGAACTGCTCGGCCCGTTGCTCGCCGCGTACACAGAAGCTCGCCGAGCGATCGCAGGCTGCCGTTTGCCGTTCGCTCAAACGGCCGTCGCCGATTGTCGAGATCAGCTTGCACGACTGACCGAATCGGGATTCCTCACGACGACGCAATGGGAATGGCTGCAACAATTCCCTCGCTACTTCCAAGGGATTGCGTTGCGCCTCAAAAAACTGATCGCGACCGGCCAAGCACGCGATCAACGAGCGATGACCGACATCGAATCCCGTTCACGAAAACTGCTCGAGCGTCTCGACACCGCGAAACAAGCCGGCCGCCACGAACCAGAGCTCGCGACCTGCCGCTGGATGCTGGAAGAGCTGCGTGTGTCGTTATTCGCTCAGGAGCTGCGAACAGCGATCCCGATCTCGCCGCAGCGCTGGGACAAGCAATGGGAGTTGCTTCGGTGATCTTCGTGGCTCATCGGACAGCGGCAGAAAGTTGTTCATCAACAACCAATTTCTGACTTCAATTCCGGCCCCACCGACCGTCACGACCGAACCAGCTTCTGAACATTGAGGCTGTCCCGGCAAGGTGTTCCGGTTGACGATGTCCAACGACCGGCCTACCGTACATATCAGCCGATACCAATTGGAGGCCAATGGACGGCCTCTCCTGGCTGACTTGGTTCTCACCTGATTCGCCGGAGGCCCACCGAATGCCGGCACATGTTTCCTGGTCGCTGCCTTCTTTCCGTTCAGTTGTCGCATTCACCGCGATCGTTTTCGCGGTGTCTGGGGCGACCGTCTCTCATGCCCAACTGCCGCTGCACCAGCGGATCGATCAGTTGGTGAATGCCGCTCCGTTGGGGCCAGTCGCGCCGATTTGTTCCGACGCGGAATTCCTGCGGCGAGCCAGCCTCGACCTCAATGGCATGACGGCGACACGATCGGAAGCGAAAACGTTCCTGGATGACCCGGCTCCCGACAAACGGCAAAAGCTGATCGAGAAGTTGCTGGCCAGCCCGCGATCCGCTCGGCACTTGGCGAACACGTTCGACGTGGCGCTGATGGAACGCCGGGCCGACGCGCACGTCCCGTCGCCAGAATGGCAGAAGTATTTGTACGAGTCGTTCCTTGCCGCCAAGCCATACGACCAACTGGTTCGCGAGATCATCGTGGCCGACGGCGTCGACCCGGCGACTCGGCCAGCCGCGAAGTTTTTCCTCGACCGCACTGCCGAGCCGAACCTGGTGACGCGCGACATCGGCCGACTGTTCTTCGGCCGCGATTTGCAATGTGCTCAGTGCCACGACAGCCCGCTGGTCAACGACTTCTTGCAGTCGGATTACTACGGAGTGCAGGCGTTTGTTGTCCGCACGGTGATGTTCAACGATGCCGCCGCCAAGAAACAATTCCTGGGAGAAAACGCGGATGGCGATGTTGCCTTCACGTCAGTCTTCACGAAGGAATCGGGGGTCAGTGCTCCGCGCGTGCCCGCCGGAACATTCGTCGAAGACCCGCTGCTGCCGATTGGCGAGGAGTACAACGTCAGGCCGACGGACAAGACTCGCCCAGTCCCGAAGTACAGCCGCCGAGCCAAACTCGCCGAAGCGATCACAACTACCAACAACGCGCAGTTCAACCGGAACATCGCGAATCGGGTGTGGGCGATGATGCTCGGCCGAGGCATCGTGCATCCGCTGGACCTACATCATTCGGACAACACTCCGACGCATCCCGAACTGCTCGACCTGCTGACTGCCGAGATCGTCGCGGCAAAGTACGACGTGAAAACACTGCTTCGCGAGATCGCGCTGACGCAGACATATCAGCGATCCGGAGAACTTCCGCCCGATTGGAACGCCGCCTCACAACAAGCCGCCACACTGTTGGCCACGCTTGAGGCGAAGCAGAAAGAAATCTCTGCCGCGATCGACCAGTCGAAGGAGGCTGCGAAGCCAACGGAATCGGAATTCGACGCGGTCAAGAAGGCAGTCGCTCCGGTGCGCGACGAGTTGACCAAGATCACCGCGACCGCCGTCGAAGCCCGCAAGCAATGGGACGCTGCGACCGATGTCGTTGCGAAGACGGAAGCGCAGATTGGTCCGAAAACCGAGGCGGCGAAACCGCTCGCCGAGATTGCGACGAAGGCTGCCGAAGCTCTTGCGAAGATTCCGAATGATGCGGACCTCAAGAAGGCAACCGAGTTCTTTCAGGCACGAGTAACCGCGCTCAACAACGAGGTCGCCGCATTGACGAAAGCTCGCAACGACCAAACGGCCGCCGCGAAACCCAAAGCGGATGCCTTCGTGGCCGCCGCGACCGCGATTAATCCGGTTCGCGAAAAGTGGGCGGCTGAAAAAGCGAAACTCGACGCCGCTCGCGAGAAGGCCGAATCTACGGCCGTTGGCATTCGGTCGATTAACGCGAACCGCAACGTCGTCGCTCGACGCGTCGCCGGATTGCGAACGCTCGCCGGGTACAACGAACAAATCGCGAAAGCCGCCGCCTCGCAAGCGGTACTCGTTGCCAAGCAGGCCGAACTCGCGACCGCTCAAAAGATGCTGACTCAAGCGGCCGACGATGCCGCGAAAACCGCTGCTCAAAAGACCGTGACTGAAATGATCGCTCTGCTGGCAACCGCGCAGCAGCAAGCGAAGTCCGACGGCGACGTGCTCGCGGCCACTCGCGAACAGGTCACACAGTTCTGCACAGACCACTTCTACGTCGCCAGCTTGAAGCCGCTCACGCCGGAACAACTCACCGCCAGCGCGCTCAGCGCGACCGGCTACATCGACATGCAAACGCAGACCGCGAACGCCGAGATCGACAAGGCCGCACAAACCGCTGCTGCTGCGAAGCCGCCGGTGCAAGTTGCCGTGCCGCTAGGAGGGCGTGATCGGCAAGTCGAAGAGCACGTCTTCGAAAAGCTCATCCAAGCCAACGCTGGACCCTTCATCGCGATGTTCGGCGGCGGAGCCGGGCAGCCTCAGGACGTTTTTTACGCAACCGCCGACCAAGCGTTGTTCTACGGCAACGGCGGCACGATCCATAGTTGGGCGGGAGTGCTGGCGACTCCGCTTTCCGCACAACAAGACCCGAAGCTGTTGGCCGAAGAGATGTATCTGCACGTTTTCAACCGCCGGCCAAGCGACGACGAGATCGCAGTCGTCACGACCCACTTGCAATCCCGCGCCGATGCCCGCGTTCCTGCCATCCAAGAAATGGTTTGGGGCTTGCTGTCATCGGCCGAGTTTCGTTTCAATCACTGACCAGCCGCTCGCATGGCGAGTGGCATTTCGTCACACGGAACGTGACGGTTACTTTGGGAGACCTCGCCATGAAATGCTCGTATGCCTGTCAGTCGCCGGAACACTTGATCGGTCGCCGTCAGTTCTTGGGAGGCGTCGCTGTGGGGGCTAGTTCGATCGTTGGCGGAGGGATCGGCACACTGACTCGGCCGGCGATGGCGGAACAACTCGTGAAGCAGCAGAAGCGAGTGATCGTGTTCAACATGCTCGGCGGGTTGAGCCAGCTTGAAAGCTGGGATCCCAAGCCGGGGACTGACACGGGCGGCCCGTTCCGAGCAATCGCGACGTCACAGACAGGAGTCCACATCTCCGAACTGTTGCCGCATACGGCCAAGCAGATGCACCGATTGGCACTGATTCGCAGCATCGACACGAAAGAGAACGATCACGGCAAAGGCATGCACATGATGCTCACCGGCCGGAAGGAAACCCCCGGTATGGCGTTTCCCCAGTTGGGTGCTGTCGCAGCGAAATCGCTGTCGCCGGACAGCGCAGGGTTGCCCGGTCACATCATCATCACACCGGGTGGCGGCGGCGGACGCGGCAGCGATTCGGCGTATCTCGGCCCGAAGTACGCCAGCATTTCGCTCGGCAACGGCAAGCCGCCGGCGAATTCGGAACGACCCGAAGCAATCGCCGAAGCGGCCGATGCCTCACGCAACGATTTCCGCAAGAAGGCCAACGAGCGGTTCAATCTCAAGCGTCGTACCGCGATGACGGATGCGTTCGTGCAGAGCTACGATCAGGCTCAGCAGATGATGGCTCAGCGCGATGTGTTCGACCTGACCAAGGAATCGGACGCCGATCAAGCACGCTACGGCAAGCACGACTTCGGTCGCCACTGCCTGCTGGCTCGACGGCTTTTGGAGCGTGGCGTTACGTTCGTGCAAGTCACGCACTCGAATTACGACACGCACAACGAGAACTTCAATTTCCATCTCGAACAGCTCGGGGAATGGGACCAGCCGTTTGCTACGCTGGTCGGCGACTTGGGTGATCGCGGGATGCTCGAATCGACGTTGGTCGTTGTCCTCTGCGAGTTTGGCCGCACGCCGAACATCAACCACCTGTTCGGCCGGGATCACTGGGGCACCGCGTGGTCGGTGCTCGTCGGCGGAGCGAAGATCATTCCCGGCGCGGTCATCGGTAAAACAAACGCCAATGGCACACAAGTCACCGATCGCGAAGTCACCGCCGGGCATCTCTTTCACACCTACTTGAATGCTCTGGGCGTGGACTCGTCCGGCTCATTCGACATCGGCGGCCGGCCGATGCCGATTGCCGATCCCGCCTATCAAGGGATCAAAGAGCTGATCGCCTGAGCGTTCGTAGTCACCGCAACTGCACGATCTTCGCGCCGGAGTAGTAGTAGCGGACGATCACGTAGCCGGTCTTGCCCAACAGGCTCTGGCCGCGAGCACCCCACTGGCACAATCCAACGGCGTGGCCGTGTCCTCGGCCTTCGAAATGCAGCGTGTTGAGTTTTCCGGTCTCGCTGACCGAGAAGAATGGACTGTGGAGCGTCGAGACGGACAGTTGCCGGCGCAGTGTCGCGGCCGAGATGCGGTGGGCGCGTTTGCCGTCGCTGACCACGAACTCCGGGACGTCGCTGCCGCGATCGGGATCTCCGCTGGCAAGCTTGATGGATTGCAGCTTGTCGAACGTCTTGCCCTCCGAGCGAAAATGCGACTTGAGCTTGGTCTCGACGTCCGCTTTCGGCAGATCAGCTTGCCAGCGATACAGCTTGGCCTCGCGGCAAAAATCACACGGAACGCTCTTCAGCGCGGCAACCGCGTCCGCGAAGACCGCGCTCCCTTGAGTCGTGTGCCCGCCGCACGCCGCCGAGTAGTACGTCCGGAAGAGCCGACCCTGAAACGTGCAGACCATGCCCGTCGTGTCCCGCACGATTTGACGACTGGCTTCGCTCTCGCCGGCCAAGCGGCGCGAGCCGTCTCGGTATTGAAAGCCGAGATATTTCTGGCTGCTCGTCGAAGCGAACAGATCGAATTCCGAGTCCCCTTCATCGCTGCGAACCACGTCGAGCGCGTACGTCCTCGCGACGATCGCCTGTGCCTTGCGAGCTTCGACTCCGAACGAAGTCGGCATCTCGCTGTCTACGACGCTCGCGAGATAATCTCCCAACGGCAATACGTTGACGGCGAGCACTCCGCCCCCCGATCTCCGGAACAGCCGCAGATTGCCGCGGTACTCGTGACCGTTGACCCAAATCGACGGCGACTGCGTCGCGACGATCTCCAGCCGAGTGACCGCGTGCTCGGTCTTGCCGATTTTGAACCCGTTGCTCGTCGCGGTGACGGTGCTCGCGCCTAACGACTGTCCGCGCGATAAAACCTTGTCGCTGCCCACTGGCCGAAGCTGATACGGCCCGTCAATCAACAATTCGATTTGCTTCTGCGGTGAGGAAGTCACTGCCACTCGCACGGTTGTCTGATCGGCCCGCGACAGCGTTTTCGAGGTCGCCGCCAATGACTCACTCGGCCCACCGGTCAACGAATCGCGAACTGGATGCCGCAGGCTCCAGGGCACAACGACCAGCACGGCTACAAGTGCCAGCAAGCTCAGCGAAAGAGGGGCGAAGCGGGCGAATTTCATTGAATCAAGTCGTGGGGCCGATGCGAAACGGGAATCGAGGGGAGCTTCTCGGAATTCTCGTCGGGCAGCAACACGGAAAACGTCGTGCCGTGTGCCGAAGTGTTGGCCAGTTCGATACGGCCGTCGTTGCGTTCCAGGATCAGGCGGCAGACGAACAGGCCCAGGCCGGTACCGGTTTCTTTGGTCGTGAAATACGGCTGGAAGAGGCGTACTCGGTCGGACTCGATGATGCCGCAGCCGTTGTCGTGGATCGAGACTCGCAGCCAGCGGTCGTTGCGTTGTGTGGTGATTTCGATGGTGCCTCCTTCGGCCGTTGCGTCCATCGCGTTGAGGATCAGGTTCAGGAAGACCTGCACCAACTGGTCACGGACGGCGTTCAGCTTTGGGAGTCCCTCGGTGTAGTGCGTGACGATCTGCTTGTTCTTGCGGCGTTTGTAGTACTTGGCGATGTTGAGCGCGGCTTCGAGCACCTCCTGCAAGTCGCACTGGCTCCGTTCAAGCGTGGCGGGGCGGCTGAAGTCGATGAGTTCGCGCAGCGTCCGTTGAATGCGGCGGAGTTGGTCATCGACCATCTGGTAGCGTTCGCGGGTGTAGTCATCGACGTCGCGGCGGTTGAGCAGTTGGATCACTGAGCTGATGCCAGCCAGCGGGTTCCCCACCTCGTGAGCGATCCCGGCCGCGAGCAATCCGAACGCGGCCTGCTTCTCTTGTTGCACGACGAACGCTTGTGATTCGCGCAGTTCGCGCGTGCGGTCCTCGATGCGCTGTTCAAGTTCGTGTTGATGCTTTTGCAGTTCGTCATTGAAGAACGACAGCCGACGTCCCGCCGATTGCAACAGTCCCGCCAGGGCGGTACTGGCCCACGTCACCCAGCCGAGCCAGATCAGCATCAGCAGCACGCGTGTCGGTTCGTTTGGAGAATGCGGTGACGTTGCAAACGCCAGGACGGCGAAGCTCAAGGCATGCAGACAGAAAGTCGAAAACGTGATCCAGCGTGAATATCGAAACGCACAGACCAGCAGTGACAGGAAATAGTAAAACCGGAAGGGACTTTCGAGTCCCTCGTCGAAGTGACACAACACGCCGATGAAGAGTGCCTCCATCAGCGAGATCACCATCGGGACGCGGTTGAGGAAGACTTTGCCGCGGAGGCTGAAGTACGAATCGGCGATTGCGTAGATGGCTCCCAGCGTCAGGATGCCGTTCAGGACTTGCCGATTCGATAGCCATTCCAGCAGTACGATGTGAGTCTCGCTGGACTCGCGTCCCAGAAAATTCACGAGCGCGTAGCCGACCGCCAGGCCGAACCACCGGATGCGAACCGTGATGGCTTCAGCCGAAAGTTCAAAGCTGCGGTCGTCGCGAAGAGATGTGGCGTACACGGGATTCAGCTACGGCTTTTGCAGGTGTTGCACCCATGCGGGAGGGATGTTGACGAAGACCCAACTGCGGTTGATGCGGTGTTTGGAGAGATAGTCGTTGGCGATGCGATCGAGTTCGTTGAGCCGCGTCTTCTCGTCCTTGTTCGCGACGAGTTTTCGTAACGGGCGGACATACATGTACTCGAAATAGCTCAGCGTGCCGCCGGGGGCGAGCAGCTTGAAATAGGTCTCGAAGATCGACTGCACCAGTTCGGCAGGGAAGTTATTCAACGGCAGTCCGCTGATAATGATGTCGTAGGGCTCAGTTGTGGCAAAGTCCTGAATCGGGCAGACGTGGACCTGCGAGCGATCCGCCGCAGCGCGGTAGCTCGGATCAGTTGCGAAGCGTTCACGCAGCAAACCGGCGAAGGTTTCGTTCAATTCGACGAGATCGAAGCGATCCTCCGGGCGGAGTAATCGCACGATGCGTTGAGTGACCGCGCCGGTGCCGGGGCCGATCTCCAGGATGCGGCCGGGCCGTTCGCGGCGAGCCATCGGGCCAGTCATCGCTCGTGCGAGGAAGCGGCTGCTGGGGGCGACGGCCCCAGTGGTTTCGAATCGTTGCCGGAATTGCCGCCAGAATTCCCAATGGTCTTTCAGAAAGTGAGCCATGCTCGACTTTGTAGCGGGCCGTTGAATGAATTCCCAAGCCAGCGGTTTCGTGCGGGCCGGTGTGCGGCAATAATTCGCTCGCGACTTTCCAAGGGAAGACGGAGGCAGCAATGCGATTGCAACTCGGCGGAATTTGTTGGTGTTGCTTGATGTTGTTTCAAGCGGTCATTGGACTGGCTCAAGAGGGCGACGCGAAAGCCGCTCCCAAGTTGCCGGGTAATTCAGCGGTCTGGATCAATTCGCCGCCGATCAGCACTGAGATGCTCGCCGGCAAGGCGGCTGTGCTGTACTTCTTCGAGGAGACTTGTCCGCGCTGCGTCGAGGCTTGGCCGAGAGTCTTGATGCAGGCGGCGAAGTTCGAGGGCGAGCCGGTCTTGTTCATCGCCGTGAACTCTGGCTCGCCGCGTCCGCAGTTGGAGGCCTACCTCCGCAAGTACAATGTCAAATGGCCGGTGATCTGTGATTCGGATCGTTCATTCGAGAATCAATTCGACTTCACTGTTTCTCTGGAGAACACCAAGCAACTTCGCCTGTTGATGCCGGACGGCAAGTTTAAGAGCGGAGACTCCGAGAACATCGAAGGCTCGGCCGTCGATGCTCTGCGCGACGCCAAGTGGAAGATTGAGCCGAAAGACATTCCGCCCGTGTTGCAGCCCGCTTGGCTGGCCATCGAGTTCGGCAATTATCCCGGTGCTGCTCAGATGCTGAAGAAGAACCTCAACGGCAAAGGGGAGATCAAGGAAGCGGCGACACGGCTCAATCAGTTCGTGCTCGACGATCTCACTGGGCAGATTGACGCCGCAAAGAAATCGCTCGACGACGGCAAGAAGTGGGCAGCCTTCAAACGCTACTCGGCGATCCCGCTCAAGTTCAAGGGTTTTGCGGTTCCGGCCGAAGTGAACTCGACTCTCAAAGAGTTGGCCGCCGACGAAGCGATCAAAGTGGAGCAAGCCGCGATGCGCCAATTCGACGCTGCCGTGCAGGCCGCGTCACGCTCGCCGAGTGCCCGCAAGGGCGCGATCAAGCAGCTTGAGAAGTTGATCAAAGACCATCCCGACACCGAAGCGGCGACCGAGGCTCAAAAGTTGATCGAGCAGGCCGGAATGTGACGGACTCCGTTGGCTCGTAACACGAGCAATTGCGCGTGCGGTGTTAATCCGGAAAGGTGGTTGCAGTCGAGTGGCAGCGATCCACGCCAACGAAGGAGTGCCCGCAATGTCATCCGAGCCGCCATCTGATTCGTCTGCAACCTCTGAAGAATCGCTGCCGACTTTGGAAGCGGAGCGTCAGCCGAATCTTTTGGTTCGCTGTTTGCGATTGTGGTTCGGCTTGCATGAGCCAGTCGATCACGTCGCATATGCCGCCTCCGGATTCGGTTTGATGTTGCTGAAGTACGCAGTCGAAGCGGCCGTCGTGTTCTTGGCGACGGGGAGGTTTTTCTCGCCGCTGAGTTTCTTGGTGCCGTCTTTCGCGACTCGCGAAGTGGTTTACCGGGATCTGCCAAGCTGGTTGATGGTGGTTGGGTTTGTCTGGACGTTGCCGTTTCAGTGGATCGCCGTCTCGATGAGCATTCGTCGGTCGGTGCATCGCGGTGCCTCACCTTGGACTGGCCTGTGGGTGCTGGTGCCGGTGCTGAATTACATCCCGATGCTGTTTTGGTGCTTGCCGGGAGGCCGCCATTTTTTGACTCCGCCGGCAGAAGTTCGCAAAATGGCAACTTCCACCGCGACTTGGCGAACCGACTTGCTAGCCATTGCCGTCGGAGTGGCAATCTTCGTGCTGACGCTGGGAGCAAGCGTGTACGGCCTGCGTGAGTACGGCAGCGTGCTTTTCTTTGCGACGCCGCTGCTGACCGGAGCCGTCAGCGCGTACATCAGCAACGCCAAGCATTCGCGTGGCGTGGGTGTGTCGATCGGCATCGCCACGCTCACGTTATTGACGTGTGGAATGGTGCTGGTGATGTTCGCACTTGAGGGTGCTTTCTGCATCCTGATGGCAGCGCCCATCTTTCTTTTGGAGGGGGTTTTTGGCGCATTGATCGGGCATCTGATCGCTTGCTGCGGAGCTTCACGATCGGAAGATTGGTCCGGCGTGATCTTCGTGCTGCCGGTGTTGGCGTTCGGGGAGAGCTTTCAATCGCCTCCACCGTTGCGCGAAGTGGTCTCGATCGTGGAGATCGCCGCGCCGCCGGAGATCGTGTGGCGCAACGTTGTCTCGTTTCCCGATCTGGCTCCGCCGCGCGAGTGGTTTTTCCGCGCCGGCATCGCGTGCCCGGAACGTGCTCGGATCGAAGGGCGCGGCGTTGGTGCGACGCGTTACTGCGAGTTCTCGACCGGCGTATTTGTCGAGCCGATCCGTGTCTGGGACGAACCGCAGCGACTGGCGTTCGACGTGACCGCTCAACCGCCAACGATGCGCGAACTGAACCCGTGGGGCGACATTCATCCGCCGCATCTGGATTTCGTGCTGATCAGCCGACGCGGCGAATTCCGGCTGATCCCGCTGTCGAACGGCGGCACGCGGCTGGAAGGCCGAACGTGGTACGAGTTCGACATGGGACCGCGATCGTATTGGGCGTTGTGGGGAGACTATTTCATTCACCGCATTCACCTGCGAGTGCTCGACCACATCCATGACCTCAGCGAGGCGGGCCAAGCTCAGCCGCCGCAGACTTGAAGCCGCCGTGTCGATGGATCAACGTTGCGATATCATTTCTTCGATTCGTTCACCAACTTGTCTGACGCTGCACCATGACCGACACCTCTCTGGCTGACGCGCGTTCCAAACTGGACCGACTCAAACAGAACCTCGCGACGGTTATTCAAGGCAAACCGCACGGCCTCGATATTCTGACGATCGCACTCTTGGCCAACGGGTCGGTCCTCATGGAGGACGTGCCCGGAGTCGGCAAGACGACGCTGGCGAAAGCCCTGGCTCGGTCGGTTGATCTGACGTTTCATCGCATCCAATTCACGCCCGATTTATTGCCGGCGGACATCTTGGGTTCGTCGATCTACAACCCGAATGATGGCTCGTTCCATTTCCGCAAGGGGCCGATCTTCTGCCATGTGCTGCTGGCCGACGAGATCAACCGCGCGTCGCCGCGCACGCAGTCCGCACTGCTGGAAGCGATGAGCGAATCGCAAGCCACGATCGAAGGCGAGCGCCATGTCCTGCCGGCTCCGTTCATCGTGCTGGCGACACAGAATCCGGTCGAATATCACGGCACCTATCCGTTGCCCGAAGCGCAACTCGACCGCTTCCTGATCCTGCTGGATCTTGGCTATCCCGATCTCGATACCGAGGTCAACATCCTCTTTTCGCAGCAGGAAGAGCATCCACTGGAGCATCTACAACCGGTGCTCGGCGGCGACGAACTGCGGGCGCTGCAACGCGAAGTCCGGCATGTGCGGGTTGAGCCAACTGTCGCTCGTTACCTCGTCGAGATCGTCAACGAGACTCGCAAGGAGCCACGATTGAAGCTCGGCGTCAGCCCGCGCGGCTCGTTGATGCTGTTTCGCGTTGCGCAAGCCGCCGCGTTCACGAAGGGACGCGGCTATGTGATCCCCGACGACATCCAAGAGCTGGCCACCTACGTCCTTGCTCACCGAGTGATCCTGACGTCGCAAGCGAAGTACGGCGGCATCACCAAGTCGGAGATCATCACCGAGATCGTCCGCCGTGTCCGCGTGCCGACGTGAGTGACAACGCTGCGAGTTCCGCTACGCATCGGCCAGCAGCACTCCGACCAACAGATCGTACAGTGCGTGACTACCAGCCGTGATTCCGAAGCCACGCAGCACAAATAGCCCCGCAAAGATTCCTCCGGCGAGCGCACGAAAGCAGAAGCGAAACAGATCGAACGGCTCGCCGGATGGGCCGGCATGATGAGCGGCCGAGAACAACAGGCTCGTGATGAGCACGGCCAATGGCGTCGCCCAGGCTCGCAGCATCAGCGGCTGTCGCAACACGAAGATCGAAGCCGGCAACAACGCGAGCCGGAACAGCACCTCCTCGTAGATTCCTGCTCCCACATAGCCGAGCGCTCTCGCGAATGTGGCGGCTTCAGTGGGCGTCAACGCGACGAGCCAGCGCATTTCGCCAAGGACATCGTCACGGGTGGCGTCGGCAAGTGAGAAGACTCGGCTTTGCAACTGTCCCAGCAGCAACAGCAGGAACGCGAACACCACGCTTTCCGCAAACATCCCAGCGAGCGTTTCCAGCGAGACTCGCCACGGATGCCGCTCGATCCATTGCCAAGTCAGCAAACCGACGACGACCAACAACGGAGGGAGCCATCCGACTCCCAGGCCGACTGCTTCGAGGCCGCCACGCAGCCAAATATCGGCACCGCTGCGAATTTCTGAGGCGTTGCGGCCGCCGACCCAGATCACGCCCAGTTCGTAGGCGATCAGCATCGGCATCAAAAACACCAGTGACGGCCAGGGCAGTCGCGACTGCTGCCAGTAGTTAGATTTGCTGGTGCGTTTCATGGGTCGGAATGTAGCCGTCTCGCTCCGCGAGACGAATGCCGATCGTGGTGACGTTCACCATGCCGAGTCGTGCCGGGCCAGGGGACATCGATGACTGTCGAATGTTTGAGGCTGCGAAAGCTGTTCAGCATTGTAACCCGAAACGTCAGCGATGGCGGGCGCTTCAGAACGCGAGGAGTCGCTGACGTCAGTGAAGCATGCGCCCTCGCTGACGTTTCGGGTTACAAGACGCGGAGCGAGAGGGCTACGCATCGGCGAAGAACTTGGCGAAGTTTGTCTTCACTGCGTTCAGCCCCGCCTGGACGACGCGCGAGTCATTCGACACGGACAGCATCCGGCAGCCTTTCGAATGCAGCATCTGGCAATGCTCGGCATTCGGCGTGACCGCGCCCCACGGCTTGTTGTGCTTGCGACAGGCGGCAGCGACTTTGTCGATCGCCTCTTGGCATTTCGGGTGCATAAAGTCGCCGGTCACTCCCAGAGCCTGGCTCAGATCGGATGGGCCGACGAAAAGCAGGTCCACGCCGTCGATCGCGGCAATCGCGTCCACGCATTCGACAGATTCGAGTGTCTCGATCTGAATTGCCACGAAGCCGTTCTGATTCGCCTCCTGAACGAATTTGGCGACCGGCGTCAGTGTGTAGCGTCCATCAAAGCCACTGACGTTGAGCCCGCGATTGCCGCGCGGAGCGAACTTTGCCCAACGCACGATCTGTTCGGCTTGCTCGGCGGAATAGATCATCGCCGCCATGATGCCGCCGGCTCCAGCTTCTAGGCATTTCGTGACCAGGGCGTAATCGGTCGGCGCGATGCGGACGAAGCAGTCGAGGTTCTGACTGCGAGCCGCCGTGCAGGCGATCTCCAGATTCTCCATCGAGAACCCGACGTGCTCGTGATCGAGCCACAGGCCATCGAAGCCGCCGTTGAAGCCGATCATGTTGATCACGTTGTGATGCAACACTCGGCCGAGCGCCATGTAACGAACCGTTTCACCACGAGCCAGTTTTTCTTTCGTGCGAAGCATGAGATGCCTTTCAGTCAGTGTTGTTTCACCGCCAGGTGTGCCGTCTGCTCCACGATGTTAACCGCCGATGCAAAACAGGTGCGTGTCGGTGCGGATCAGAATTGTGCCATCGACGAAGATCGGTGTTGCGACAGTTTGTGCGCCGTCAAGTTCGTTCTCGGCGAGCACTTTGAACTCATTCCCTTGAGCCAACACGAACGTCTTGCCGTCCTCGCGAGTGATGTAAATTTTCCCGTCCGCGAGCGTCGGCGACGAACTGAAGTTGCCTCGATTCTTCTCGGCTTGGCCGGACCAGATTTCCTTGCCGGTGGCGATCTCCAGACAGGTGAGCGTGCCTCGGTCATTCAGAATGTAAACCTTGCCATCCGCTGCCACAGGAGTCGGCACGTCGGAGCCGTTGCCCTTCATGGTCCACGCGACATGCGAAGCGGTCACATCACCGCTGCCGCCCAGTTTGATCGCGGTGACCGATTCCGCGCGGGCATATGGTGCCACGACGATCCCGTTGTGAACCACCGCCGATGCAATCGAGCGGAAGTATTTGTGTCCCGTCGGATTCAACCCACCGACGCGCCACAGTTCCTTGCCGTTCACCGCGTCGTGCGCGGTGACATGATCGGCACCGAGCACCACGAGCGTCTCCTTGCCTTTGTCGTTGAGCACGACCGGAGTCGAATAACTCTGAGCCGCCTCTTCCGGAGCACCGAGGTTTCGGTCCTCCTTCCAGGCGACCTTGCCTGTCCCCTTCTCGAACGCGACGAGGTACGACGGACCGGTTTGCATGACGGTCACGACGCAGTGGGCTTTCGTCAGCACAGGGGACGTTCCCAAGTCCCACCACAGAGTGTCCTCGCCGTACTTGGCCTGAATGTTGGCCTGCCAAATGATCTTGCCACTAAAATCCACGCAGGCCAGATCGCCGCTCTTGAAGTACGCGAAGACGTGCTCGCCGTCCGTCACGCAGGAAGGGTTGCTCCCCGAAGCCTTTTTGTTCTTGCCGGGGCGCTCGGAGCCGACCACAACTCGCCACTGCTCTTTGCCGTCACGGTTGAAAGCCAGCAAAGCATTCTTCCCGTCGGCACCGCTGGTCAGAAAGATGTATTTGCCCCAGACGACCGGAGTGGACGAACCCTTGCCGGGCAGTTCGACCTTCCACGCGACGTTCTTGGTCGCACTCCATTCCGTGGGATATCCCGTTCCCGACGCGACGCCGTTGTAGCCCGGCCCGCGCCAGTTCGGCCAATCGCTCGCCAACAGCGGCGAACAAAGAGCGGCAATCAAACACAACGAGGCAATCAAACGCATGGCGGGCTCCTTCGGAGGGAATTCGTTGGCTGGTTCGGTGGCACCGACTCTTTCCTTCTCCCCTCGGGAGAAGGTGGCCGAAGGCCGGGCGAGGGATCGATCAACGTTCGGCTCCCTGACCCCAGCCCTCACCCAACGGGAAAGGGAGCAGATCAGTGCCACCAGTCGGCAGCATAAACCGGCGTCGGTGAAATTGTGAGCGAACCGCCGGGCCGATTAGGATGTCGCCCCCGACTTTCCCACCGTTCATGTTTCGGAAAATTCACCATGTTGACGCGGTTCGTCGTTCGGAGTTTTCTCTGTGCGTTGTTTGTCACGGTCCACCTGACTGTGAAGGCACCGGCCGCCGATCGGCCGCAATACGAACACGCCAACATCGTGATTCCCAAGGCGACTGCAGACGAGCCGAAATTAAACAAGCTCTCGGTCCCGTTGGCGGTCGGGTATCTCGAACAGGGGACGGTCGCCTGGAGCGGGCAACGGAAGTGCATCACGTGCCACACGAACGGCACCTACATGACCGTGCGACCGGCGCTGACCGCGAAGCTCGGTAAGCCGAGCGAAGCGACTCGCGAGTTTTTCTTGGCGACTCTCAAGACCTTCGCAACCGAAGACCGCGCGAAGCTGAAGAAATCGACACGTCCGGCGGCAGTGATTTACCTCGCCGCCGGGTTGGCCGAGTGGGATGCTCACGTCACGAAACAACTCTCGCCCGAAACCGAGCAAGCGTTGTCGCTCATGTTCGAGATTCAGCTCGATACCGGCACTTGGGGCACGGAAACTTGCTGGCCGCCGTATGAATCGGACGCTTTTCACGAAGCCACGGTTGCCGCGATGGCCGCCGCAACCGCTCCCGGATGGCTGAAAAAGGTCGCAGACGCGAAGGACGAAAAAAAACTCGTCGCAGTCGAGAAACTGAAATCGTATCTGCGAACTGAACCAACTCAGCATGACTACAGCCGCACGTTGTTGCTTTGGGCCAACAGCCGGATGACCGGTTTGGTGGACGACACTCGCAAACAAGAGTTGATCGCGATGCTCCTGAAGCAGCAGCGTGAGGACGGAGGCTGGTCAATCCGCACCTTCGCTTCTCCCGACAAATGGGGCAAAGGGAATCGCGAGAAGAAGCTGAGGGACGAGCCTGAGTTCGGCGCGCCGCCGAGCGACGGCCACATGACCGGCTTGGCGATCATTGTTCTGCGAGAAGCCGGAGTTCCCGCTAGCGACGTCCGCATTCAAAAGGGAATTGCGTGGCTCACCTCAAATCAGCGTGCTTCTGGCCGTTGGTGGACTCGGTCACTCAACACGGATTCCTGGCACTTCATCACGTACAGCGGCACCGCGTTTCCGCTGCTGGCCCTGCAAATGTGCGACGCGCTGCCGTAATCAACGACACCAGTTCATCGCGAGGGGAACGATTGCTCGCAGAACGCTCGCCAGTCTGCGGTCAGCTTGTCGAAGTCCGTTTCCCACAGCGGTTCGAGGTGTGGGCCGAGATCGGTCGAGTTCGCCGCCGCGAGTCGTTCCATCAGTTCATTGAGCTTGGCCTGATAACGCGGATCGTTGAGGAACATTCGCCAGAGTGTCGCCGCCTGCCAGTACCGCGACGTGTGGATGGGGCGGCCGCTGCACAACTCGGCGAGCGGAGAGTTGGATGATTTCAGGCCGTCGCGGACAAGCTGGTTCAGATTCTCTTGCGGATGAAACTCCAATTGGATGTAAGCGGCCAGCCCCTCTTGCAGCCAGTCGCCGGTGGTCGACAACGGCAAGGTTCGGGACAGGTAGCCGTGAACGAATTCATGCGTGTAGACCGGTCGCAGCGAGCCTTGCTTTTCGTCCCACCACGAACTGCTGATCCCTTGCAGCGTGTAGCCACCGGCTTCGGGCGGATCGAGCCGCGAGTTGAGTTGCCGCGCGATCCGCGGCGAGAAGCGTTGATACTCCGCCCGCTCTTGGAAGACGAACAGCACCGCCCCGCGCGCCGGCTGCGCCAGAAACGGCAACTCGCGATGCAACCTCTGCGCGACCGTGCCCAGATGCGTCGCAAGCCGCTCCAGTTCGAGCGACTTCGCGTTGGTGATAAGCTGCACGTCGCGCGTTTCGAGCGTCCGAATGTTCGCCGGTTCGAGTTTTGGGAACGCGAGCTTCACGAGGACTTCGAGCGCGGGAAACTCGTCACGCGACTGAGCCGATGGCTCGGTCCAAACCGTGTCGATCGTCACGGTCCCTGGATCGCGCAATTGCACACCGACCAGCCGCACTTTTTCCCAGCGAGGCATGCGACCGTCGCTCCAGACGAACCACTCCAACGGCAGGACCAGTTTCTGCCAGCCGATGTGGGACACTTCGATCCGTCGCCAGAACGAGGCCTTTTGATCTTCCTCCGAAAGACGCAGCACCAGTTCGACGGTTGGATGCTCCTTGGCTTCGTCGGCCGAGCGATGCAGCCACAGCCCGATCGATTCCACTTGCCGCCAATCATCGGCAATCGACGTCGCGTTGACCGCGAAGCCGCCGCCGGTCTCACCGCGCAGCCGCATTGCTCGACCTTCGGGCTTCGGGCCAGAATCGGCGACGGAACCTTCAGGCTTCCAAAACTCCAGCTGCGACCGAGCGCGGACAGAGACTTGAACACTCCCCTCAAAGGTCAGCAGTTCCCTCGCTAGTGCCGGAGAAACCGACGACAGCGCCGTGACGAGCACGACGGCAATCCGCCCATAATTCGCACTGCGTCTAAAACTCATCGACTCCTCCTGCGAACTTTCGACCTTCGTCGTTCGTCATTCCGCCACGTCAGCCGTAGAATGCCGTCCGCCTGTCCTGTGATTTGAGAATTGAAAATTCTGATTTAAGATTTGGATACCCTCATGTATCTGCGAATGGCCAAACGAGTGCTGCTGGAAACCGATAAGCGGCTGGTCGCCAAGTTCCTGTGGAACATGGGGGTCAAAGGGACGCTGTCGGTCATCAAGTACAAACGACGAATGAAGAAGGGCCAGTTCTTTCCGCCGTTCTTGTACGTCTCAATTCTCAACACCTGCAACCTGCGCTGCCAGGGTTGCTGGGTCGATGTTTCCGCCAAGCAAGAGAAGATCAGTCTCGACGCCTGGAACCGCCTCGTCAACGAGGCCAAGCAAATGGGCAACGTCTTCTTCGGCATTGTCGGCGGCGAGCCGTTCATGCATCCGCAGTTGCTCGAAATGCTGGCCGCGCATCGCGACTGCTATTTCCAAGTCTTCACCAACGGCCACTTCATCACCGACGAGGTCGCTCGCGAGATGCGCCGCATCGGAAACGTCACGCCGCTGATCAGCGTCGAAGGGAGTGAGATCGTCAGTGACGAACGACGTGGCCGAGGCGGAGTGCTCAGCAAGACGATGCAGGGCATCGAAGCCTGTCTGCGAAACAATCTGCTGACCGGCGTCTGCACGAGCGTCTGCAAGACGAACATCGACGACCTCGTTACTGAGAAGTGGCTGGACCGCCTGATCGAGATGGGCGTGTTCTACACGTGGTTCCACGTCTATCGTCCGATGGGCCCCGACGCCTGCCCCGACCTCTGTCTGACTCCGGAGCAACAACTCAAAATCCGCAAGTTCGTGGTCGAGATGCGTGCGAAAAAACCAATCGCCATCGTCGATGCCTACTTCGACGGCGAAGGTCAAGCGCTCTGCCCCGCCGCCACCGGCATCAGCCACCACATCAACCCGTGGGGCGGCATCGAGCCTTGCCCGATCATCCAATTCGCGAAGGAATCAATCCACGACGAATCGCGCACGCTGGGTGAGAAGATCATGGGCTCAGAATTCCTGCGCGACTTCCGCTCGCTCGCCCAAAAGACAACTCGCGGCTGCATCGTTCTCGAACGCCCTGACCTGCTGCAGAACCTCGTCGTGCTGCATGGAGCTAAGGACACGACCGCTCGCCAAACTGCGATGGCCGAACTGCAAGCGATGGCGACCCGCACTTCGCAATACAACCCCGGCCACGCCATTCCAGAGAAGAGCTGGGTCTATCGCCTGCTCAAGCGATATTTGTTCGCCGACTTTGGCGTCTACGACGGCCACGACCACAGCCAGTCGGCAGCCCCTGGGCAGTTGGCATTGAAACCTCAAGGATCGGCCGTCGAACTTGGCACCGTTTGCAAGTAGTGCCAAACCGCCTCGAATTGTCGGCGGGCGTCGCCGTCGAGGATGTCTTTGACCTTGGTCGTGCGACCATCGACGACGAGCTTGGGCATGCGCGTGGTGACGTCGTAGCGCGGCGGGTCGAGTGTGAAGCGACGATAGAAATCACCCCGGATGCGTTCGCGAGTCAGCGCGAAGTTGATGCCCGGTGCGAGCAACGTGTTCTTGTCGCCGGTCGGCGGCAGCGGGCCGATCGCGTGGCATTGGCGGCAATCGAGCAACCCCGATCGCGTGGCGAGGATTTCGCCGATCTCGGCGAGTTGCGGTTCGATGCTTGGTCGCGGCGACGAATTGCTGGAGAGGCCGTGCTCGCGTGAGAGGCCATCGGCCAGCAGGCGTGCCCGCGCGGGGAAACTCGGCATCCGAAGTTTCATCCATTGACGAGGACGCTCGGCAATCTGGCCAGCAAACAGTGACTGCATCCACTGCGAGTGGAGTTTCTCGCCAACCCAATTGAGGTTTGGCACAACTTCTGGCGGCAAGCCGGTTTCGCTTTCTTCGGAGAGAATTTCGGACAGTGAATTCCGGAGACCGTCGCGCGGGTGACAGACGGCACATTGCAAATCGGCGATGAAGCGATGTGAAACATCCGTCGGAGTTTCGATTGCGAGTACCTTCTCGTCGCCGCGAAGCAATGTCAGCAGCGCGGATTGCTCTGCAGATTCCAGGCTGTAAACGGGTGATCGCCCAGCGTGAGCCTGTTCCTGTTCCTGTTCCTGTTCGGCAAGGCAACCGCGAGCGCCATCCTTGCCGAAGACCGATTGCAAGTGAGGCTTGGGCAACGCTTCGTCACGCGACATGCGATGGCACTGCCGACAGCCGAGCGACGCAAACAGTTTTTGGCCGCGTGCGACATTGCCCGGTGGTCGGGTGGTTGGAGTCTGCGCTGCACCGTCCGTCGGTTGAGTCAAAATCAACGCGAGTGATTCGGCCTCATGTTCGGAGAGTCCGAAATCCGGCATTCGAGTCCACGGAAAATGACGCTGTGGCTGTCGCAGGTAACCAGTCAATTCTTTGGGCAGCAATTTGTCACGCATGAAGTGCAGCGAAGTCCGACGATCAGGCGGTTCGTCAATCGTCGGTTGCAACCGATGGCAGCCGATGCAACCGAGATCTTCCCAGAGTGTCCTGCCCAGGCGAGCGGAGGGCGTTATCGCTCTGGTGGAATTTGGCAACAACGGACTTTCCGGGACACCAGAGGGCTGACGCCCCCCGTTCGCCGACGCGGCACGAGTTTCAGTCAACGAAGTCAGATACGCAGCGAGGTCGAATGCTTGTTGGCGATGTTCGTCGGTCGGAGTCGAAGGGAAGAGGCGCGGCATTCGCGCATCGCTGCGCATTTTCGACGGGTTGAGCACCCACTCAGCGATCCAGTCACCGCGCATTCGTGAACCGACACCGATCAGGTCCGGCGCTTCGGCATGCAACTCTGGCATCGCACGTTTCGATTGCAGAATCTCGTCCGAGACTCGATGGCAGCGGCAACATTGATGACTCGCGAACAGCTCTCGGCCGAGTAGTAACGCCTCGACCTCTTCGGGTAATTGTTCGCAGAACAGCGAGGTCGGTGGGACCGGTTCGGTTTCGAAATCCGTTCCGCTCCACAACAGCCGCAACGAGACTGGTTGGCCAACCGGATCGGGTTCCACTCGCTGCACGATTCGCAGCCGGTTGTAGCCGCGCACGAGTTCCACATCGCTCGGCATGTCATTCGTCGATCGCCAAACAACTTGATCGCCGAGCGTGATCTCGGTCGCGCCACTGCCCTCGGCCGAAAGCCGATATATGCCCCGCCGCGGTGCGACGAGATACCCGCCGGCGACGATCTCGCGAACGCCGACAATCTCGTGTCGTTCGAATCTCCAAGCGGCCATGCGCCGGACGTGGGGTAGGCTTCCAGCCTGCCGATTTGCTGAGTTTGGCAGGTTGGAAGCCTGTCCCGCAAATTCGCACTGAATGCCGGAGACCAGCCGCTGCTGCTCCGCCTCGGTCAACGTACCAGGACGGGGCCGAGCCGGCTTGCGTTCAAATTCGTAGTCCTGGCCGCGAATTGCGTTGATCGTGGCGTCCAGCCGCCGTTCGATCTGTTGGCCGCTCGTCGCTCGCAAAGTCATTTGAATCGATAGTTGATTCACCGGCCTCATGTCGGCCAGCTCAAGGAACACCGCATCGTCCCCCTTGAGGTTGCGAACGTGCGTCGCGCTGAGCACTTCGACCTCATCGCGGCCTTCCTCTCGCGGATTCGAGACTTTGAATTCGGGCGAGCCATACGCTGCCGACCAGCGATAATTCCAACGCTGCACGCGGAAGTTGTCGATGTCCTCCGCCGACTCCGCATTGAGCCGATCACTGAACTGAATCAGGATTCCGTTGCGATGCGACTCGAAAGCGACCGGCATGTCGAACGATTTGTCATTCGCTCGCACTCGCTGCCAGCATCCGTCTTTAGCGGCATTGCTCACCCAGCCTCGCAAGCCGCTGACGTACAAGTGTCCGTCGAACGGATGAAACCGCCCGCGCATGACGCCCGACTCGAAGGCGAGTGGCAGCGGAATTGTCGCACCTTGCACGATGGGGTTCTCTTGCCCGCTACGAATCGTCTCGCGCGGAACCAGAAACATCCGGCTGGTACCGTAGGAAAGGTGCAGCATCTGGCCGCCGAGCGGTCCCCAATGTTGTGGCGGAACCCACACCTGTCCGCCGCATGAGTTGTCCTGCAAACGCGGAATCCAACACAGCGGCTGGATGAACTCGATTGGTGGTTTGTCGCGATGAGCGGACGGCATGTAACCGTGAAAGCCTCCGCGAACGGCCTCGAAAATCGCTGAGCCGGGAGTCCATTCCCCCTCTTGCGGGGCGACGGTGAGGATCTCCTGCCCGCCGTTCAGAGCCGGACCAATTCCCAATCCATTTGCGTTGCGAAACCCGGTGGCGACGACCTCTAGCTTTTGTCCGTTGGGAGAAACTCGCAGCAAGCAGCCGTCGTGATCGGTGGCTCCGTCGGCGTTTCCCTTCAGGAAATAGAACCAGCCGGCCGAATCGGTTTCGAGACACGTCACGTACTCGTGGCCGTTTGTCGTCACTTGGCCGTCGTTGTTGAAGTTCTCGTACCAGTCCGCTTCGCCGTCGGCGTTGAGATCGTGCAGGCGGGTGATCTGATCTCGACCAACCACATAGATTTGATTCTTGACGATCTTCAAACCAAGCGGCTGAAAAAGCCCGGTTGCGAAACGCTTCCAAGTGAGTTTCTCGAGCTTGTCATCAACGCCACTGATGAGCCACACGTCGCCATGCAAAGTGCAGAGCGCGGCGTCAAATGCGGGACTGAGCGGTACGGCGCTAGCCGCTGGTAATTCGCTCGCCTTCGAGTTCCCCGCACCGGCGGCTAGCGCCGCGCCGCTCACGAAGAAGTCATGTCCGCCGACGAACATCAGCGCCTTGTACGGGTTGTCGAACGGCAGCGTGAGCGCATCGACGATGAACGCGTCGTCTTTGTCGGACACAACTCCGCGCGTCGTGATGTCTGCTGTCCAGTGCGGCGGTCCCGGCTGAAGGAGGCGACGGAGCGAAATCTTTTCCGAGTTCCCATTCTGCGAAATCTGCGCAATCTGCGTTTCAACGCTCAGCTTTTGAAACGCAGATTGCGCGGATGTCGCAGAGAACGGATACAACAACTTCAGTCTCACCGGCTGATCGTGTTTGGCGACCGTTGCTGTGATCGGATGACCTTCACGTTTGTCGAGCATCGCGACGCTCGGCTCGCAGATCAACTTCACGGGTTCTCCCGCTGAGGTCACCAGCAATTGCAACTCGGTGTCGCTCGCGGCAATCTCCAGTTCGCGAGAGAAGACCTTTTCGTCGTCGATCGTTTCGATCCACGGAGACTCCAGCACCACGACTTGTTTCGGTCCGACGGTGTACTCAAAGACGACTCGGTCGCCGTGCAGATACAGGCCGCGGTACTTGGCCCACTCGCGCGGCAGCGGGCCGAATGGCCTGGGACGCGGGTCGGCGAAGTTTCGCGCTCGTGACCAGCCGGGTTGCCGAGGCGAATGAAACGCGATCTCTTTGCCGACCTTCGGTGGGCCAATGATGCCGTAGCGTGCCGGATTGAATTCCAGAAACTCGCCGGTCCAGCCGCAGACGACTCGCAGTAGTTCCGTGTCGAACAAGACGGACGCTTCGGATTTCTCGCCGATGCGCACGGCGATCCCCTTGAGCGTCATTTCATTCGGCGTCCAGATCGTCGCCGAGTAAAATCGGCCGACGTCCATCTGCTGCAACCGGTTATCGACCGAGTCTTGCTCGGTCCACTTGAATCCGACTGCGTCCTCACCCCAGTGTCCTGTGATCTTGCCTGGCTTCAAAGTAGCCGCGTCACTCCGTGACGCGAGTTTCGGGTCAAGGAGTGACTCGTTTACTACTTTTTTTTTGCAGACACCGGCATCCCGTCGGCACTGCCGGGGAGCCACGCTTTGAGCTTGCTCGCTGACGGATCGACGAAGCTGCCGCCGTCGGTGAGCGCATCGAAGTTCCACAACGCGACCGTCGAATCATCGATCTTCAACGCTTCGCTGGGCATGTCACCAATCGGACGCAAGCGGCGCGAGATTCGCAGTTCGTCGACCACTCCATCGCAGCCGATCACTTGATCGACCAGCGTGCCGATTGCGAATTCCTCCTGTGCCGGCTTTGGCGCAGAACCGAACGCTCCGTCTTTGGTCTTGACTTCCTGATCTGCGACTTGCTTGCCGTCCACGTACAGTCGGATGCGAGTCGGCTCGAACTGCATCGCGACGAAGTGCCATTTGCCATCAGCGATGTCACTCCCACCTCGGACGTGATCGGGAGCCAGTCCCGGCGCGAACACGGTGAGTTGCCCCGAACCTGGCATTGTGAAGATTTCCCAGTGCGTCGGCGACGACTTCAGTTCGTTCGCCACCAGAATGTTGTACGAGCCTTTGCTGTCGAGCTTCGTCCACAATTCGACCGTGAGTGGCAGCTTTCGGAAATCGTCGCGGTGATTCACGAACGCACCGCCGACTCGTGCATCGAACGCCTTGCCGAACTTACCCTCGGCCGTCGCCGATCCGGCCTTGCGCGGAGCCTTCTCGGTGGCAGTGACGCCGCCGCGTTTCAGAGATTCTTCGAGCATCCACGGACTGCCGGCTCTGAACAGCGTGTTCTCGGTGATCGCGACTGGCGGATCGAAGCTGAGCGGTTCGCGTCGCGCGGCCCAAACGCTGCCTCGGCGTATCAACGCGCCCGCTTTGCGAATCGAGACGTCGCCGTGGCCGAGTACCGTTTGAAAGACACGAGCTTTCGATTGCTCATAGGCCCACGCCAGCGGTTCGTCTTGCTTCGTGACCTTCGAGTGAGCGGTCACGAGCGGCACGATCGGCAACGCGCCTTGCTGACGGAAATACAGTTCGTCATCCGTCTCGAACGACTCCAAGCCGGCGGTGATGGGATGCTTTTCGCCAGCGGCCGTGAGATCGACTCGAAACGAGCCGAAGGGATCGTGACCGCTGAGTCCCGGTTTGTGATCCCAAATGCGGCGGACGATCTGCGTGCGGAACTCCGGCCAATCGGCTGCTTTGTTCGGCAACGTGTCAGTCCAACTCCCGTTCGCGAAGTGAATGATCGACAGCCCGCCGCCGTCGTCGAGGAAGTTCTTGAGTCCCGTCTTCGCGGCATCGCTCAACCCCGGCCGGTCCCAACTGCTGTAGTTGAGGATGAGAGCGTCGTAATTCGTAGCCCTGTCGCTCCGCGACAGGACAGGCGTCGCGCCATCAGGTTTCGATGCGCCGTTGACGTTTGCTGTTTTTTCGGTGCCCACTCCGCCTTCGGCTTTCCTGTCGCGGAGCGACAGAGCTACGTTCGCCAAATCGTTCGGGTTCTCCGTGACCTCAACCACAACGCGCGGGTCTTGTTCGAGGACCGGGATCAATGCGGCCGTCGTCTTTCGCCAATCGTGAGCTGGATGATTGTGGCCGGTGACGATCAAGACGCGGATTGGCTCTTCCATCGTCGAGACAACACCGCCGGCGGGGACATCAACTCCGGCGGTCCAGACGATCGCGTTGAGAATCGTCCGGCGAAAGTTGTCGTCCCACCAGTTCTGGAAGAAGTGGCCGCCGGTCGTGCCGAAGCCTCGGCCGCCGTCGTTCCGTTCGACGGCCCATGCGACGACGTGGTCCTTTTGCTGTCCCGGAGGTTTCGTCAGCCAGATCGGTTTGACGCGATCATCGCCGTCGCGGAAGCGGAGGTTGTAGTAGAACTCTTCGCGAGCGGTGAACGGCTTCACGCCGCGAGCGACCGGGTGCTCGGCATTGCCGAGCGTCACGCTCGCGTCCCAGGTGCTGATCGCCGAGAACCATTTGTTGGCGGCCGGTCCTTTCTCGTAGTCGAAGTAGCCGCCGACCCATTCGGTGATTTGGTCGTGAACTCGGCTGGGATTGAACGTGGTCCAGTGAAATTGGACGAACCCACAGCCGCGCTTCATCTGCCGTTCGAGCGTCTGAAATCGCTCGCCGACGTAAAGCGGATGATCGGTCGCGTTGCGGTCTCCGCCGTCGGAGATCATCACGATCGTCGCGGCATCATCCAGCGTCTTCTCGTCCGCTGGCCAACCTTTGAAGTGTGTCTCGACGGCGACTTTGCCCTTCGTGCTCGGCGATGTGTCGAGCAGATGCTTCAGCAGGATCGCGCTCTTCTCGTACTCGTGCGTGTGTTTCGGATGCCCGGTGATCGGGCCGGCGATGAGCACGATCTTTTTCGGAACCGGTTCGGCAGCATTCAGCCAACTGGTGACCAACAGAATCAAGCACGCCAGCAGCCAACGTCGCATGAGCAAGACCTCCGAGATGCCACCAAGGTAACGTGGTGCACGCAGAAGCGGAATTCGCGGCTGGCCGAAAACCGATGACTGACCGCCGATCGCCGTATTATCGTTTTTGATTGTCCTGCCAACGAAGCGAAAATGGTATCACGACTGTCGGCGTTCGGCGGAAGGTGATCGGCTGATCCATTCTTGCAACCATTCCGTGAGCGCGGTGGCTTCGATCCCATTGGGAGTGCAGAGCACGGTTCGATGGGCTGGTTGCTCCATGTCATTTTTGAAAATCAGGCGAACCACAAAGTCGGGTGCGAGTCCGAGTTCGTCCGCGTTGGCCGGTTGATCGGCAAGCTCGACGCCGGACAACTGGCTCAGCGATAACGAGAGAACCGCCACGTCATTCGATTCCGGCCATGTGACCGTCGCCAAGTCATCATCCAGGATCAAGACCGGGAGTTCTCGTCGAACCAAAGACCGCGTGTGCCAATACGCGCCGACGCTGACTCCGACCAAGACACCCCATGTCACCGCAAGGCCGAAGAGATTCTCTTCCCAGCCACACAGCACGATGGCAAACGTCGATGCAAAACTGAGTCCGCCGGCGACGATCAGCATCACGACCAGCGGCTGTCCGTTGGTCGTCGTCACGAGCCAACGAGTCCCGTCACGACGGACGGGAACGGCTTGAATGCGAAGGATTCGACGACGCGTCCAATTCCAGCCGCCAACCATGACGGCGTTGAATGGGACAAAGAACAACCCCATGAGCAACGGCAATCCGTTCAGAGTTTTGTCCAGTGCCGAATCGCAAGGATCGTTCGGGTTGTAAAAGACTTGGATGGGATTCCCGATGACAAATCGCTCGGCGAACGGGTGCATGTCTTGCCGACGGCTTGAAAAGTTCCCATCCGAAAAGGTCCGTCGATCACCAGTGAATCCTCGGCCGTCCACTGAGTATCGAAATTGAACCCTCCACTTCGCCGAACCTTCGCTCCCAGCGGGTTCGCTCGAGGTGATTTCACCTTGGACGCTGGGATACGACTGTGCCACGACATTCTTCAACAGCAGCAAAACCGCACAGCCATCGAAGAAACAAACTCCAATCGTCCAAAACGCCAGCCACAACAAAAAGAAAATGGAACCGCCACGATCCATCACCCGCGACAGTTTCCGGTGCCATCGGCGAAGTGGCCGCTGAGGATCGTTCATTGTGTTCCCAGTTCCTTCGCGACTTGTTCCGCTCGACGCATCACGCGCAGCACATTGCCGCTCAGCAATTTGTGGATCTGTAACGGAACATATCCGCGATCGAGCAGCACTTGCGTGATGACTGGGTACTTCGAGACGTCTTCCAATTGCTTCGGAACCTTGTCGATGCCGTCGAAGTCGGAACCGAGGCCGACGTGGTCGATGCCGGCGACCTTGATGATGTGCTCGATGTGATCGGCGACGTCGTAGACGTCGCCGGATTCGATCGGGTTCGCGGCGATCCAGCGTTTGCGAGCCGCCTGGTAGTCCTTTTCCTCGGGAAATTGACTTCGGAGGGCACGAGTGACCTCGAACATTTTGGCTCGGCGATGGGCGGATTCGGGATGGATGAAGCCGGAGTAGAAATTGACCATCACGACGCCACCGTTCTTCGCGGTCAGTTTCAAGATGTCGTCCGGCACATTGCGCGGATGATCGGCGATCTCTCTCGCGGAGGAATGCGAAAAGATGATCGGAGCCTTAGTCACTCGCAGCGCGTCGCGCATCGTGTCGGGCGAGACGTGCGAAAGATCGACCAACATGCCCAGCCGGTTCATCTCGCGGACAACCTCTTCGCCGAATTCCGTCAGTCCGCCGTGCTTCGCCTCGTCGGTCGCCGAGTCGGCCCAGGCCAGCGTGTCGGAATGCGTTAGCGTCATGTAGCCGACGCCGAGTTCGCGCAGCCGCCGCAGCTTGTCGAGCGAATTCTCCATCGAGTGGCCTCCCTCGACGCCGATCAGCGAAGCGATCTTGCCGGACTTCTGAATGCGGACGACCTCGTCGGCGGTCTTGGCGAACTCGAAGACATCGGGATACCGCTTGACCATCGCGTGAATGATTGCGATCTGCTCGAGCGTCATCGTGAAGGCACGATTCTCTTTCGAGGTCTCGGCCGGAACGTAGGCCGCCCAGAACTGCGCGCCGACATTGCCGACGCGCAGTCGCCGGATGTCCGTGTGAAATCTCGGCACACCCGCCGCGAGGTCGACTTTGTCGAACGAGCCGCCGGCTCGTTGCCGGACTTCCCACGGCAAATCGTTGTGGCCGTCAAAGACGAAACCGGTCGAGTGAATGCGGCGAGCCTCGTCGCTGACGACGACGAGCGGCCGGTCAGCGGCGGATGCGGAGGTGATGGCGAATACGAGAAGAATGAACGGGGTGTGTCGCATGGGAATCTCTGGAAAGTAGGTCAGCCTTTCCAGACTGACTCGATGGGATCTGTTGTCGATGGAGCGTTCGTATCAGGCTGGAAAGCCTGACCTACAAGATCGTGAACTGCGACAAATCATCGCTGACGGCAACTGGTTCCGTGATGTCCTCGGCGGGAGTTGTTGGCTGCAGACGTGAAGCGACGCTCAACAACCACTCTGGAGTTGGTGGGCCGTAGGGGCGGAACTTTTCGTTCGTCCCTTGATCGACCAAGTGCAAGATGGCTCGGTTCGGTCCGAGCTTGCTGGCCAGCGGGCTGTCGATCAAGTTGCTGGAATCGGATGCGCTGAGTTGGAAGACGACTCGCACCTCAAACTCTCGCAGCGATTGCGAACTGAACCAGCGACTGACGTTATTGTACGTGTCGCTCCAGACGAGCGCGTGGATGCCGAAGCCTGGGCCGTTTTTGAGCAGGTCGGTGAACTGTTTGCTGGGACTGACTTTCTTTTCGGCGCCGCCGAAGCTGAAGCCCATGTCGTCGTCCGACTTCTTCAGATCGCGGAAGCGGCCCAGATTGAAAATGACGACGAAGATCGGCGTGTCATCTCTCGAACCGGATTGCTCTCGGCGAGTCATCTCGGCCGTGAGTGTCGCGAGCACGGCCGGAACGTCTCGCGGTTCGCCGAGTTGCACGGAGTGCGGCAGCGCGGCTTGCAGTTCTTTCCACGTCTCGGTCGAAACGCCGGAGAAATTGCCGTCGAGGATGACGAACTGCGGCGTCGAGACCGAGACTTCGGAAGTTTCTGAAACTTCGGAAGTCTGCCCGGCACTCGGCCGGACTTGGCAAGCCAAACTCACGATGCTTGCCGCCATCAAACCAACCGTCGCGAGATCACTTTGACCAACGACCAACAGATTTTGGCCCCCTTGCGGATGGAACCTAATTGTCGTCGGATCTTTTATCGCAACCGCTTCGCCGAGCCACGCGACACGGTCTTGTAGTGGAGCGTCCCACTGCGGAGCGTCGATCAGTTGCGAGAGATCGACGTTGCGGCGCGGGTCGGCGGGGATGTTGCCTTCAAACACGACAGGAAGAGGCATTCGCACTTGCCGGTCCTGCGTCAGTTTTTGCACACGGTCGAGATGAAAATCGCGGCGTTCATCTTCCAGCCACGCAATCTGGAACGGGTGATTGCCTTCGATCAATCCGTTCGCGTCGTTGTAGATTGCTTCGCCGGGCCGAGTCAGCAACCGCGCGGCGGTGTTGTCTTCCGAGAGGATCAGGTGCGCGTCGCTCTCGCTGCATTGCAGCGCGATGCGAACCGCCATTTGGCCGAGCGTGCTGCGAGCCAGCGAGTACGCTCCGCCGAGCGTTTGCGACCCGAGCAGCACATGAATGCCGAACGCTCGGCCTTGCCGGACCAGCCGGTCAAGCATCAACGCAGCCGTTTGCGAGTGCTTGTCGTCCTCGACGAAGAATTCTTGGAATTCGTCGACGACCAGCAGGATACGCGGCATCGGCTCGTCCGGCCGAGCACCGCGGAAACCGTTGAGGTCTTGCACACCGACATCGCGGAACAGGTCGCCACGCTCTTTCAGAATCGCGTCCAGTCGTTCGAGCACGCTGACTCCGAACTCGCGATCGCTTTCGATCGCGATGACTCGCGCATGCGGCAGTGCGTGCGTCGCGTAGGTCTTGAACTCGACTCCCTTCTTGAAGTCGATCAGATAGAAGTGAAGCTGGTCCGGGCCGTAATGCAGCGCGGCGTTCGTGATCAGAATGTGCAGAAACGTCGATTTGCCGGAGCCGGTTTTTCCGGCAATGAGCACATGCTGCGACGTCCCTTTGCCCAATCGCAGGTGTTGCAGCTTCGTCGCGCCTGCTCGGCCGAGCGGCACGTCCAAGCCGCCGCGCGTGTCGCCGGTCCACAACTGTGAGTCCTTCGGCGCGATCCGTTCAAACGCAACTTCGACTCGCCGCGCGTCTTTCGATTCGTGACCGGCGGCCTTGACGAGCTTCGTGAACAATTCCGGCTCCGGTGGCACATCGAGCGTCAGCGGGATCGTGCGAAGCTCTTCGTCGGTCGAGTGAAAACTGGAATTGGCCCAATCCAACACGGTGGCATTTGCCGCGAGGTCCAGCAGATCAAAATTCATTGGCAAGCGGAGCTTGGTATCGACACTCGCCAACAGAAACACGCCACAGCGCGGGCCGCTGGTCGCGATGCTCACCAGCCGGCGAGCAGCGGCTTCGCTGAAGTTCGCGGGAAAGTTCGCGACGACCAAGATGTGATACGGCTCGGCCACTTCGCCGGCATGTTCGTTGTACTCCTGGATCGAGCGGAACTCGTTGCGGAGATATTTCTGGAACACGTTTTCCATGTGCTCGGTGAGGTCCGCGAGCCGCTGTTCGATTTGTGCCTGCTCGGTCCAGATGCGGCTGGTGATCATCAATTCGTCGTAGTCGGCCAGGTGCATGAACGCGGCAAAGTTGTCGCCGAGACCGACGGGATCGAGGATCGTGAATCGCACCTTGCCGCCGGGCAGCGTCGTCAGGAAACGCAGCATCGCATTCTGCAAAACGCCAACCGCCACCTCGCGACCTTCATCAGCGGCTCTGAGCAGCAACGACGGACGATCTGGAAATGGCAGGCACGCGGGGAGCTTGAACGACTGTCGCTCGGGAATGAGCTGTGGCTCTTTCGCAACACCGTCCGGTACATTCTCCAAGGCGACGGAAAACTGTCCGAGCCGCATCGCCGGAGGAATCTTCGGTGGCAACTTGAGCGGCGCGCTGCCCAACGTCGTCCAATCGCGAAACCATTCGTCAACGATTTGATTGGCCGCGTCGACGTCACGTTCCAACTGCCGCCAACCTGCGAGCCAAGCTTCCGCCATGCGCAGCCAGGCCGCTTGAAAGCGCGTCGTATTGGCGGTGACCTCGACGGCGTGGTTTTGCTGTAACTTGGAAAGATCCCAATCGAACCGCGACTTGAGTTTTCCCAATCGCTGCGGAAATTCGGTGTTGGCCCAAGCCATCTGTTGATTGCGACGCTGCGTGATGGCCAGGAGCAGTGCCGGATACTTCTGATTCGCTGCGGCAGATTCCTGGGCGCGGCGATTCAGGATCTTCTGCGAGGTCGCCGTCTGTTCGTCGGCCGCTTTCTTGAGTCCCGCTTCGCGTTTCGCGGTGACCACCTTTTGCCACGCGGTGAATCTCTCCTCGCGATGCTTTCGCTCAGCGTCCGCCAACTTTTGCCAGCGTTGGCGGTGCCTCTGGGCCACCAGATGCCGCTCGAAGATCAACTCGTAAATCGGAGCCGATTGCCCCCGGCCGATCGACAGCAGAATTGCCATCGTGATGCCAACCGGAAACAGCAACAGCACTCCCGCAACCACTCGCCATTCATACGGTTCGAGATTGTTTTCAAACAGGACTTTGGGATCAACGAGAAATCCGGCGAAGCCCCACATGGCCGCCCACCCGACCAGCGCCAACAGATAGGGCCGCCCGCCCTGAAACAGCGCCGGGATTTTCAGTTTGCCGAGTTCTGCGAGGTGCGTCTTGAGTCCCTCACAGGCTTCGTGAAATTGAGCCGCCGAAGTGTCGAGGTCATTCGTCGGCGCGGTCCTCTCCGGCTTGGGCGGATCGACTTCGACGGTTTGCCGACGCTTGCGCATCAGCAAATCGGCTTGCTCCTTGAGGGCATGGAGTTCGTTCTCTTCGATCTTGAGCTGCTCGTTGGTCTTGCCGGTGTTGATGCAGAAAGACTCGTACTGGACTTTGGGACTTCCCTCGGCTTCTTCGTCGAAGTACGAGGTGACCATCCAGCAGTCTTCTTCGTTTTTCTTCCGAGCTGTTTCGGTGTCATCCGCCACGCGCTGTTGGATGGCGAAGAGGACGTCCTGAAATTCGTACTGGGCGACGTCATGGTCGTCGGCGAACTGTGTGCCGGCGTCGACGACAGCCTTGTCGAACTCGGCCTGAATTGCCGCTCGCTCGCGTTCGAAGTTTTCGGTGCGTGTCGCAGTGGCGGAAGTCAATTCTCGATCGTTGTGTTCGGCCGCAGATCGGAATTCCTCGGCCGCCTGTTGTTCGGCTTGGACACGCAGTTCGACGAGCGTTCGCAATCGACGCCACCACACGCGCTGGGATTCGGGAGCCAACAGATCGCCGGCCAATGCTTCGGTCGGTGCGAGTGTGCGATCGTCAGAAGTGCTCATGGTCTCAAGCCGAATCGTCGAAATTGTCCGCGACGAGGATATCGGGCGGGCAAACAGCTCGCTACGCCTTGCGGTACACGACGCCGCAATCGATCGGCTGAAAACCGACGGACTTGAACGTCGCCAGCGCGGCGGTGTTTTCCTCGGCAATGTGAGCCTCCGCCAGCGTGACCTGCTCCTGCCGCATGCGGCGGATGACCTCGATTAACAATGCCTGAGCATGTCCTTGCCGGCGAGACACATCGTTCACGACCAATTCGCTGAGGCCGATGGCCCGCTCGCCCCACGATTCGACGTACAAATCCATGCCGCTGACAGTCACGGTCGCGACCGCGTCACCGCCTGTCTTGGGGACGAGGCGAAACTGCACGTTCTCCAACCGACCAGTACGGCTGAACCACCAAAACGTCGGTTGCTCCGGCAACGCGAAGACGAAGGCCTCCATCTTGCGGCGAATCAGGCTCAGCCGAAAGCTGATGGGATCCCCTTGTTTCAGGCTGCGTTGCAGAACGATGAATTTCTGAGCCGGCTGAAACCCCAACCTCGCGAGAAACGGGGCCGCATCGGTATTTGATTCCAGTAACCCGGAAACTGACGCACCGCCGTACAGTCCGTGGTAGAACGCGTCGCACGGCGGAGACGCTCCGACCTGGATCGAGTTCACGCCGAGGTGCCGCAAATACGCCTCCGCTCGTGACAGCAATTCGCGGCCGATGCCGGTACGACGGTGCGAGGGATGCACGACAATCACATGGATGGCTCCGCCTTCATGTTCGATCCATGCACCGGAACTGTCGCTGCGAAAGCCCGTATGGACAAACCCGACGACTTGGCCCGCATCGCAGGCGACGAGAAATCCCGCCGGATCAAAATAGTGCTGACCGAGCAACAATCGATCCAAGGCTTCGTAGCTAAACCCGCGAGCCGCTCCGCGACCGAGTCCGCTTTCGTGCCACAATCTCACAAGCTGAGGCGGATCGCTGTTCCGAAACGGCCGATACTCGATCACCGCGGACTCCCTGCGGGAAATCAAATTTGAAATCCGAAATCTCAAACTTGAAATCTGAGAATTGAGATTTCAAATCTGAAACTCCAAATCGCTCACTTCTTCGCCAACTGCTGTTTCGCCGCCGCCACGACTCCGTCGGGCGTGAAGCCGAATTTCGTCAACAAGTCTTTCAACGGCGCCGATGCGCCGAATGTCTTCATGCCAATCACCGCACCGGTCAGACCGACGTAGCGTTCCCAACCGAACGTTGAGGCTTGTTCGACGGCGACGCGTGCCGTCACGCTCGGAGGCAACACGCTTTCGCGATACGCCTGCGGCTGATGCTCGAACAGCTCCCACGACGGCATCGAAACGACGCGGACCTTGGCCCCTTCGGCGGTCAGCTTTTCGTACGCGGACACGCACAGCGAGACTTCGCTGCCTGTGCCGATCAGGATCACATCCGGCTTGCCATCGGCGGCGTCGGCCAGAATGTACGCCCCCTTCGCGAGTCCGCCGGCCGGCGCGTACTTGGTCCGGTCGAGCGTCGGGACCGCTTGCCGGCTCATGATCAGACAGGCCGGCTCGTGCTTGAGCTGTGCGACGACTCGCCACGCTTCGGTGACTTCGTTCGAGTCGCACGGTCGGATCAAGACCATACCGGGAATTGAACGCAGACTCGCCAATTGTTCGACTGGCTGATGTGTCGGGCCGTCTTCGCCGACGCCAATCGAATCGTGCGTGAAGACATGAATGAACGGGATCTCCATGATCGCCGCCAACCGAATTGCGGCCTTCGCGTAATCGCTGAAGATCAGAAAACCGGAGCCGTACCCTCGCACTTTACTGATCGCCATGCCGTTTACGACCGACGCCATCGCGTGCTCGCGAACCCCAAAATGGAAGTTGCGGCCGCCGTAGTTGTCGGCCTCGAAGTCGCCAGCCCCTTCAAACGTCAGCCGTGTGAGCGTGGACGGCGCGAGGTCTGCCGAACCGCCGATCAGCCACGGATAATTCTTCGCCAGGGCATTCAACACTTTGCCGGACGATTCGCGAGTCGCCAGTCCCTTGGCATCGGCGGGGAACACCGGCAAATCCTTGTCCCAACCGTCCGGCAGTTCGCGACGCTGCATCTTGTGGAGATGATCGGCCTGCTCCGGAAATTGTTTCGCGTATTCGCCGAACAGTTTGATCCAAGCCTCGCGGGCTGCGTGTCCACGTTGACCGATGCCCTGCTGGAAGTGTTCGTAGACGCCGTCCGGCACGAGGAATTTCGCGTCCTCCGGCCAGCCGTATTTTTTTTTCGCGCCGGCGATCTCCGCATCTCCCAACGGCGCACCGTGGGCGGAGTGATGTCCTTCTTTCGTCGGCGCACCGAAACCGATGCGGCTCTCGACGATGATCATCGTCGGCCGGTCGGTCGTCTTTTGGAACGAGCCGATCGCAGCACGCAGCACGACCAGGTCGTTCGCGTCGCTGACGTGCTGCACGTTCCAGCCGTAACCTTGGAAGCGTTTGCCGACGTCTTCGGTGAACGCGAGATCGGTCTCCCCTTCGATCGTGATTTTGTTGCTGTCGTAGATCCAGCACAGGTTCGACAGCTTGAGGTGCCCCGCCAGCGAGGCGGCTTCCGCGCTGACCCCTTCCATCAGGCAGCCGTCGCCGCACATCGCGTAGACGTTGAAGTTGAACATCTCGAAGCCGGGCTTGTTGAAGTGACTCGCCATCCACTTGCCGGAGATCGCCATGCCGACGCTGTTCGCCAAACCTTGGCCGAGCGGTCCCGTTGTCGTCTCGACCCCCGACGTCCAGCGGTATTCCGGATGTCCGGGGCAGCGGCTGTCGAGCTGCCGGAAGTTCTTGATGTCGTCGAGCGGCACGGCCAGCTCGCCCAGCCGTTCGTACTTGCGATTGACCGCTTTCACGCCGGTCAAATGCAGCATCGAATACAGCAGCATTGAGGCATGCCCGACCGAGAGCACGAACCGATCCCGGTTCGGCCAAATCGGATCGGCGGGATCGAACCGCAGCACGTCCTGCCAAATCGTGTAGGCCACCGGCGCGAGGGCCATCGGAGTCCCCGGATGCCCTGAGTTGGCCTTCTGCACGGCGTCCATCGAGAGAGTGCGAATCGTGTTGATCGCCAGCATGGCGAGGTCTGTTGGCTGCGACATGAGCGATGTGGACTTCCAGAATTGAGACGACCCGAACAACTCCCTCGGGCGGGGACGAGGCTTCCACGGATTGCCAAAACGGCGACGAGTGTCGCCGTCGGAGAGTCGGATTTCAACTGACTCTCCGGGCGGTGAGATTTGTCACTCCGGCCACGCTGCGATACCGTGTCGCCCACTTGTGAAGTCGATCGAGGGTCGGCGCAGGGCTGGCGAAAAATGAAGGGCAAAAGATGAACTCCACGGGCGTTTGATTGAGAGCACTCGATCTTGGTCCGCCGTTTCATCTTTCGCCCTCCATTTTCTGCCAGCTTGGTTCTGATCTTCCTTCGGACCGACGTCTTTTTTCTCAGGAGATACCACTAGTGACTCAATCCCCTCAAACCGACCGTCGTTCGTTCCTGACCACTGCCGCCGCTATGGCGGCCGCCGCTTTTGCGCGACCGACGTTCGCTCGCGATTACGCGCAGCCGACGCGATATCCCGATCCCGACATCGTGACCCTCGACAAGCGTTTCAAGAAATACGCGCTCGGCAACACGCCGATTCAGCGGCTGTATCACAGCGACCAAATGCTGTGGGCCGAGGGTCCGGCCTGGAACGGCGTTGGCCGGTATCTCTTGTGGAGCGACATCCCCAACAACGTCCAGTTGCGTTGGCTGGAAGAGGACGGACATGTCAGTGTCTTTCGCAATCCGGCCGGCAACAGCAACGGCAACACGTTCGATTTCCAAGGCCGACAGATTTCGTTCCAGCATGGCACTCGCAAAGTCGTCCGCTACGAATACGACGGCTCGGTGACGACGCTGGCCTCCGAGTTCAACGGCAAGTCGCTCAACGCACCCAACGATGGAGCGGTCCATCCCAACGGCGACATTTGGTTTACCGACCCCGGCTACGGCGGCTTGATGAACTACGAAGGAGTCAACGCCAAGACCGGTTCGGTGCAGCCGTATCAGAAGGAGGCGATCTATCGGATCGACGCGAAGACCGGCAAAGTGCATCAAGTGACCGACGAAATCTTCAAGCCCAATGGCCTGTGCTTCTCGCCCGATTACAAGAAGCTGTACGTCGCCGACACGGGAGCATCGCACTACGACGACGCTCCGAAGAACATCAAAGTCTGGGACATCGTGGATGAGAAGACTTTGAAGAACGGCAAAGAGTTCGCCTCAATGACGCTGGCGATGAAAAGCTCGGACGGCAAGGTGGTCGACAAGGCTGGCTTCGCCGACGGCATTCGTGCCGATGAGGATGGCAACATCTGGGCGAGTGCCGGCTGGGTCGGTGACGGCTACGACGGCGTTCACGTCTTCGAGCCGAAAGAAGGTGTCCGCATCGGCCAAATCCTGCTGCCGGAGATTTGCAGCAATGTCTGCTTCGGCGGCTCGAAGCGCAGCCGCCTCTTCATGACCGGCAGCACGTCGCTGTACGCGGTCTATGTCGAGACGAAGGGTGCTCACATTACTTAAGCCTACGACGTCCCTCCTGGAGTACGGTGGCTTGACACCGCCCTGCATTCCATTCGAATTGTGACCCTCATCAACTCCACAACCGCAGTCACGAACATCGCTTGGTTAAGGATCGTTTTTCTGAAGATCAACGCCCTTATTTCAATTGAATTGAGGGCTGCGTCGAGTCGCAGCGCTCCAAGGTGGTTTGGCAGGGCGAAACGGTGACGACTATGAAACGAACTCTTCGACAAAACATCCTTTGCGGCTGGCTGTTGCTGGCGGTTGTCGGCTGGTTCGCACCGTCAATCGTGTCGGCTCAGGACGCAGCCCCGAAGTCGGGAGTCGTCACGTCCTCCAGCACCTCGAATTATTATCTCGAGTACTTCATGGTGATCGTGTTGTTTGGCGGGGCGTTGTTCGCGGTCTGCCGCACCAGCCGCCGAAACATGTGACGATGAGCGATTCCGCAAGCGGCCACGCCGAGCCGACCGGCCGCCGACAAGTTGTTGTGACCGGCATCGGTTTGGTGACTCCGTTCGGTGCCGGACGAGAGATCTCGTGGTCCGCCATTCGCGACGGACGCAGCGCGGTCGACTGGTTCGCGGCGGATGATCGCAGCGGCTCGCGACCACGAAGATTGCGCTGGGCTGGAGCCTCCGCTCCCGCCGAATTACTCGCGTCGGTCGAGCCGGTCGTGTCGATGGCGGTGGTTGCCGCGCGCGAGGCGATGGCTCATGCGGGATTGACGGACATCTCCGAGCACGGCGGCTGTGTCATCGGCACGAGCAAGCTCGGACTGCGAAGTTTCACGCGTGCCGTACCCCACGAGTTCTGGCCAAACGCAGCAGCTCTCGCCGTGGCGAGCAATTGGGATCTGCGAGGCCCGGCGTTGTGTCCGGTCGCCGCGTGCGCGACCGGTTTGGTCAGTTTGATTCGTGGCACGGACCTGATTCGATCGGGTGAATGCGGCGTGGTGCTGGCCGGCAGTTCGGATGCGTCGCTGGTGCCGATCGTGCTCGGTTCGTTTCAGCGGCTGGGTGTGCTGGCTCGTGGCTTCGAGGAGCCGGCGACCGCTTGCCGACCGTTCGATGCCGAGCGATCCGGTTTCGTCATCGGCGAAGGGGCCGCCGTGATGGTGCTGGAGGACCGCGAGCACGCGGTCGCACGCGGAGCCAACATCCTGGCGGAATTCGTCGCCGCCGGACTGGCGAGCGATCCCAGTGGCCTGACTCAAATCGATCCCGACGGAACTTCGCTGGCGTGGCTGATTCGCGACGTGCTGCGACGAGCGGACGTTTCACTCGACGAGATCGACGCCATCAATCTGCACGGCACGGCGACGCGGGCAAACGACATCGCCGAGGCTCGTGCCGTGCGTTCCGCGTTCGGGTCAGTGGCGGTTCGTCTCGCTTGCTCCAGTCAAAAGGGAGCGATCGGACATCTGCTTGGAGCGGCCGGCAGCGTCGAGTCCGCGTTCGCAGTCCTCGCACTGCGAGACCAAGTCGTTCCGCCGACGATCAACCTGCGAACGCCCGATCCTCAATGCGACCTTGACTACGTCCCCAACGAGTCGCGTCCGATGCGACTGCGAAACGTGCTCAAACTGTCGTTGGGTTTCGGCGGACATGTTGCCGTCGGCTTGTTTCGGGCCACGTCGTGAAGACTACCAGGCGTAGCCCGCTCCGAAACCACCGATCACGGTTTTGTCGCTGTCGACGCTGGCCGAGAAACGACCGAACCAATGGTCCCCTGGTCGAAGGATGACTTCGCCGAGAAAGGCGGTCCCGCCGTAGCCATCGGCACCTCGGCCGTACGAACCCCTCAGAGCCACTGCGGGAAATACTGCGGGAAATACATCGACGGGAAATACATCGACCTCGACTCCGCCGGTGAGGATCAGATTCGTGTCGCTGTCCTTTTGTCGGAACGCAAATCCGGGAGTGGTGGCCTTCAGATCCGCTTGCCGCCAATTCATTCCCAATTGCATAAACGGCCGGATGTTCTCGGTGGCGCGCGCGAAGAAATTCAATCCGAGATCGCCGCCCAACAATTTCATATTCATTTCGAAACCGGGGATCGAAGGATCGCGGAGGTCTAAACCAATTCCCGAAAACGAGCCGGTGACATCAATCCCGC
>CAMDRI010000014.1 GCA_945906725.1 Candidatus Kuenenia stuttgartensis
GCCGGACGCGACGTACTCATTGGCGGCGACGGTCACGACAGCCTCACGGGAGGCTTGGGCGATGACCTGCTGATCGGCGGTGCCACGATCTACGACAACTCGACGGCCGCGCTGCTCGCCATTCAGTCTGAATGGACTTCCACGTCGAATTATGCGACCCGTGCAATGAACCTTCGCCAAGGCTTGACCGTGGCGCCCCGCCTCAGTGCCGCCGAAATCTTCGACGGTTTCTATGATGAACTCACCGCCGACACGGGAACCACCGGCGGCCTGGAATTGCTGTTCTTCGACGAGTTCGACTTACTCACCGGCGTCTCGGCCGCCACGGAACAGGCGGTGCTGGTGCAGTAGCTGTGCAAACGAGTTCAACCTCGGCGTCACGTTCAACGGTGATCACGGCATCGACACGTTGCTCGGCGACGCTGGCAACGACACGCTGAAAGGCGGCAACGGCACCGACATCATCAACGGAGTTCTCACCGGTCTCAGCAGAGACACGATCAGCGATTCCACCAAAGTCATCGACACGTCGTTCATGTTCGACTTTGATGCCTTGCTGGCCGGGCTGATGTGACACAATCTGGCCGTGTCACCTACCATCCCAGTTCGCTCATCACCTCACCCATGCCTTGCGTCAGCGTTTCATCTCCACGGTCCAACCCATTGATCGCAGCACGCGACAAACCTCGTCCGGACTCAGCCGCACCGCGTCCCGTAACGACGACTCGATGTTCGCCACCACAATCGACGCCAACTTCTTCAGTACGGAGAACTGCTTCCGCTTGTCGTCCTCCCACTCCTGCGACGAATTCCCATCCGCTTTTTCCTTCGCCTGCGTGAAGGCCAGATACTTTTCGAGGAACTTCCCGTGCGTCTTCGGATCGCGCGCAAAGCGGTACATGTCAAAAGCCGATACTGACGGCGCGCCACTGTCCAACGGCATCAGATTCTTGAGGGCCATGTTCGCGTAAGCCCAATCGAGGTCGCGCTGGATGTCCCGCGATGCGCCGCGCGATGCCAATTCATCCAGTTGTTCTTCAATGGCTTGTGCAACCTCTGGGTCAACTTCCGGTTGAACAGCCGCGCGATGCGCCGGTCCCGTCTGCGTCTGAGGCGGGAACTTCACCAACATCGCCGACCATGACTCGTCACGCGCCTGCGGTTTGCTGCGACCGGCCTTGCGAAACCGTTGCCGCTCTGCCTCGCGAAACTCGCTGGCTTGAGTCCATCGCCCTTCCGCTCGGAGACGCTGATAGTCCTTCAATTCGTGAGCTTGCATCGGGTTTCCTTTCTCAATTTTTCTGTTGCGATTGTGAGAGCTAACGCACACGGCCAGTCCGCTCGCGGGGTAGGGTGTCGGGAAAAAATCCTGGGCGAACGTGGAGACTCATTCTGCTTTCGCCGTTGCCATGCTTTCGCCAACGTCCCCCAGCGTCGCCAGTTCGCACGCTGCACCTCACCAGTTCGTCGGCAACAGCGTGCCCGTCCGATGGCTCTGACGGCTTCTGAGGCGTCTTGGCGCAACCAAACGAAGGACAGCTTGACGATCTCTCCGCCGACTTCATCCCCGACCGCGCCGAGATGTCGATCTCGACCAACTCCACCAGCATCAATCGACCGCGTGACCATCATCGCGCCCCCGCCTCTCCGGCCGGAGCCGCCATCACTTGCTCAACACGGTTCGCGTCGTCGTCCGCCAACCTCGCAATCGCGTCGCGAGCGTCTTCGGAGAGCATCGGCCAAGCGTCGATCAACTCCAGCAACCGGGGATCGTCCGGGACACTCAGAAACCCATTTTCTGCACCAACTGCACCGGATTGTGCAGCGCGTCGCGTGTCGGTTTCTTGTAAGTCGTTACCAGCTTCACCATTCAGAAAAACGATTCCAGTCCTGGTCGGGTAACTCTGTTCTGAAGGTCGAGCGGCAAGATCTTGTGACCCTGCGGAACTGATCGAGTTCGCGGTCGCACCGCTTGATTCCGTCGTGAGTAGTGGTTACTTGGAACGGTCGGACTCGCCCAGTACGCTCCGATGATTCCTCGGCTCATGCCTTCCTTCGAAAGGGCGTTTGACATGCTGATTTCCAAAAACACCTGCTTTTTGGCTGGACTATTCGCGGCACTGGCGATGGCCGTTGCCTGGTTGCCGGCCGCCGATCCGAAGACAGAGATCGCACCAGAACGGATTGTCAACAAGCCGAAGACACCCGGGCAGTTTGTGTTGCATCAGCGGACTCGTACGGAAACGGCCAAGGGAAGCGGCGAATGGAAAGAAGCGGGCAAGGAGGTCGTGTGGAACGCCTCAGAGACGGCGATTGTCGTCTGCGACATGTGGGACGGCCACTACTGCGTGTCAGCCGCCGAGCGAGTTTCCGACATGGTCCCGCGCATGAACGCTGTGCTGACGGCGGCGAGGAATCACGGGGCGACCGTTATTCATGCTCCCAGCGGCGTGACGTACCACTACGCCGACATGCCGCAACGCAAGCGGATGCAGCAAGCCACGAAATTCAAACCTGAGATTCCGTTGGAAGCGTGGTGCTACGTCGATCCGAAACGCGAACCCGAGCTGCCGGTCGATGTCTCGAAGCAGCCGTGCGACGACCCGGTCACCGGAGCGGTCGTCCAGAAATTCAGTCGGCAACATCCGGGGCTGACGATCTCTGGGTGGGACGGCGTCAGCGACAACGGCGAGGAGATTCTGAGCTACCTCAAGCAAGAGGGATTGAAGAACGTCGTGCTGATGGGCGTGCATACCAACATGTGTGTGCTCGGTCGACCGTTCGGGATTCGACAAATGGTCAAGCAAGGCTTCAACGTCGTGCTGGCTCGCGACCTGACCGACGCGATGTACGACCCGCGCGAGAAGCCGTACGTCAGCCACACGCGCGGCACCGAATTGATCGTCGAGCACATCGAAAAATACTGGTGCTCCTCGATTCTCGGCGATGATCTGACACGTGTGGCACGCGGTTCCGCTGATCCGAAGTAGGGTAGGACCAGCTCGCTTCGCCGCGCCGGCCCACCACGAGATTCGTAACGCCATCAACTCTCGCGACATTGTTGGTCCGGCGCTCGAAGCGAGCTGGTCCCACCCTACGGTTCGAGAACGCGATCCGCGCAGCCGTAGTCGACGCTCACCAAGTACAACCCGTGGGCCGGAGCAGTCTCGCCCGCGAGGGTGCGATCCTGTTCGTTGACGATCCGCCGTATGTCGCTGGGCTGCCAGTAGCCTCGGCCAACGCGAATCAGCGTCCCTGCGATCGCGCGGACCATGTTGTAGAGGAAGCCGTCAGCGGCGATGTCGATCCACAAAAAATCGTGCCCCGAAGCCACCACGGGGGCGGTCTCCATTTTGGGAGACAGATACGGTTGCGAGTTACTCGGCTCTGGATACCCGAAGATGGGCCAGCCGGTTTGGCGAGTAACGGAACAGCGAAGCACGGTGCGCACGCTGGTCGCCTTGTTGGGCCATCTGCTCTCGAAGCAGCGGAAGTCGTGCGTTCCGATAAGCTCTTGAGCGGCGGCCTGCATCACGTCGACATCGAGCGCGACGTGGTAGTGGTAGGCGTATCGCTTCACGAACGGATTCGGCAGTTGCGAGTTCCAGATCACATAGCGGTAGTGCTTCGATTTCGCCGAATACGTCGCGTGAAAGTCGAGCGGCACCTCTTCGACTTCGCGCACCAGGATGTCCTCCGGCAGGATGTCTTGCAGCGCGGCGCGAAATCCTTGGCACGGAATCGGCGCATTCGTGCGCAGGCTGCAAACCTGCCCAAGCGCATGCACACCGGAGTCCGTACGGCCCGCAACCAAGAGCTTGCTCGGCTCGCCAGTCAGCCGCGAGATCGCGTGTTCGAGCACTTCCTGGATCGCTCGGCCGTTGGTTTGCATCTGCCAGCCGACGTAGTCTGTGCCGTCGTACGCCAGCGTCAGTTTCAGATTTCGCAAAAGTGACTCCCGTAGGTCAGCCTTTCCAGGCTGACTCGAATTGGCAATCCACGCCGTTCGCCGATCGGGTCAGCCTGGAAAGGCTGACCTACTTTTCGACCCAATGATGCTTCGGATCGACCGGACGCACCAGCCAGTTGGCGACGAAAGCAATCACCAGCAGCCCGGCCATCGTCAGCATCGTACTACTGTAAAGCGTGCTGGACGGATCGACGGTGCCGGGCGGTAGCAGGCTCATCAGTTTCGGCAGAGTCACAGTCTTTTTGGCAACCAACGCCGGCAATTCTGCGAGTGGTGCTCCGAACGTTTTCTCGAACTGTGCGGAATCGATCTTGGCAGCGACATCGGACAGCGCGGCGCGCAGCGAATGATCCCGCAGGTACGTGATCGCGAACGATCCGAGCACTCCGGCGGTGCTCCACGCGGTCAGCAGACGACCGTGAATCGCTCCGACATATTTCGTTCCGAACAGGTCCGACAAATACGCCGGGATCGCCGCGAAGCCACCGCCGTACATCGAAAAAATGACCATCATCACGGCGTAGAACCCGACCAGCCCCTCTGGCGACGGTCGCTGAGAATGTACCCAAACGAGGAACGAGATCGCCAAATACAAAACTGTCCCAAGCGCGAAGAAGATCGCATACGTCCGCTGCCGCCCAAGGTAATCTGAGACAGTGGACCACGCGAAGCGCCCGATCATGTTGAAGACACTGGTCATCAGCACGAACGTCGCCGCAAAACTACTCGTCACGATCAACGGAAGTGTTGTTCCGAAGATATCCGAGATCATCGTTTTGGCGACGCCGAGCACTCCGATGCCGGCGGTCACGTTGAAGCAGAGCACGATCCACAGCAAGTAGAACTGCGGCGTCTTGATCGCCACGTCGGCTGTGACGTTGTGCGACGTGATCATCGCCCCGGCTTGGCCTTCGATCGGCGGAGTCCATTCGGCCGGCTGCCAGTTGGCCGCCGGAATCCGATACGAAAACGCGGCAATCAGGATCACAACAAAGTACGCCAATCCGAGAGTGACGAACGTTTCGGCAACTCCGGTTCGACCGGTACCGACGACGTACACGCCTTCCTGTTCCTCGACCAGCATCTGCGAGGTTTCGTTCTTGCCGACAATCACGACTTCGAGTAGCTGGCCGTCGACGTTGGCGAATCGCCGCCCGGACTCGGTTGTGAGTTCAACCGACTCGACCGTGCCGAGGTAGTGCGGCGACTGATAGAACGACTCCATCAATGCCTCTTTGAGCGGAGCACCGATGATCGCTCCGCCGCCGAAGCCCATGATCGCCAGGCCGGTCGCCATGCCTCGTCGGTCGGGAAACCACTTGATGAGCGTGCTGACCGGCGAGACGTAACCCAGCCCCAAACCAATCCCACCGACCACGCCGTAGCCGAGATACAGCAGCCACAACTGGTGCGTCAGAATGCCGACGCCTCCAATCAGAAAGCCGCCGCCCCAGCAGCACGCCGAGACCGATCCCACCAGCCTTGGACCGACTCGCTCCAGCCACTTCCCAGCGACGGCCGCCGAGAGGCCGAGAAACACGATCGCGACCGTGAAGACCCACGTCACTTCGGACAGAGTCCAATCGTCCGCCGCGCTGGCGACTACGCCGTGCAGCTTCATCAGCGGCGGATTGAAAATGCTCCAGGCATAGACCGAGCCGATGCAGAGATGGATCGCGATAGAAGCAGGCGGCACTCGCCACCGGTTAAATCCCGGCGGCGCGATGATCCGGTCTTTGGCAAAGAAGGTCGGCATGAATGAATCGGGAGGGCGAGGCTCCCGCCGAGCCGCTGAGGTGTTTGATCCCCTGCAATCGACGCGGCTCGGCGGGAGCCTCGCCCTCCCAATCTCCGGCTACCGCTTTTGCAACAGCACGTTCGTGCCTTTCTTGTTGCTCAGCACGATGTCGAGCAGTTTGTCGCCGTTGAAATCGCCAACGAAGAACTGCGTGCCGATGCCGGTGTCGCTGCCGGCTTCGATCTTGTGCTTCGTGAACTGCGGCGGTTGGCCGGCGGCGGTCTTCTTGATCTCGTACCAGAACATGACGACCTCCCCCTTCGGGTCGGGATCGCCGCCGGAGCCGTGAGCGTAAAACCGCTTGCCGGTGATCAGGTCTTTGACTCCGTCACCGTTGACGTCCTGGTAGTGCAACGCGTGCGTCTGCGAGAACGTGTCATCGATGACGTGTTGCTTGAACTTCGGATCGGGCGAGCCGCCGACGTTCTCGAACCACCAGACTCCGATGTGGTGCGCGGCGCTCATCAGGATGTCGTTGTCGCCGTCACCGTCGAGATCATCGACGTAAATGTCGGCGGCGGTTTCCGGGTTCCCTTCGCCATTCCCCTTGAGCACATGCTTGTGGAACGTCCAAGGCCCGTCATTTAACTTCGCTGGTTGTTCCCACCAGCCGTGCGGGATGACGATGTCTTTCCGGCCATCCTTGTTCACATCACCCAGACCGAGGCCGTGGTAGTAGCGATGCCCTAATTGGGGGCCCAGCTTCTCGGCGTTGACTTGCGTGTAAGTCCACTTTTTCGTGGCTTCGGCCGGTGTCGGGATTTCCAGATAGCCCATCATCTGCTCTTTTTCGGAACTCATGATGAGTTCCGGCTTGCCGTCGCCGGTGATGTCTTGGAACTGTGGCGACTCGTTGGCGGCACTGTGCCAGATCTCGTGCTGCGCCCACGCCCCCTCTTTGCCTTGAGGGTTTTCAAACCAGTGGCATGGCTCGCCGGGAAAGCCGACGACGATGACGTCCTGCCAGCCATCACCGCTGATGTCATGTGCCCAAAGGGCGAAGTTGCGGCTGTAACCTCCGTCAGCTTTGAAGTCCTTGATTCCGTCAGCTCGCAACGGATGTTTCTTCCAGTCCCCGGATTTGAAGGCGTTCAAATCGCTGGGCTGCTCATACCACGCTTCGCCGTTGATCAGGTCCATACGGCCATCTTTGTTGATGTCCGCTACGGCGACCCCTTCAGCGCGGAAGATTTCTTCCAGCTTGATCCGCTCCCACTTCACCGGCGTGTCATCCGCGGAGGCCGACGCCAGCAGAGTCAATCCGAAGCAATACGCTGCGACACAAGTAGCCAGCCGACCCATGATCTTCTCCCTCTCGAAGCGATGAACGAACCGCAAACGGAGAGAGCAGTGTATCGGTCGGCCAGACAACGTCCACAAAGCGGCTCGGTTGTGAATGCCGACAATGATAGGGCGGGACCAGCGAAGCGCCGGCCTACCCTACTCGCGTATCCGACGTTGAGACCGCGGCGGCGTGCAGCGGGTGGGGGACGCGAAATCGTGACGCAGTCGTTGGGTCGAGTGATCGGAGATGTCGTGCGGCCCTTCAGAATGTTCGCTCGCGCGGGCAACGCGGGTTTGTTGCAGTGACTGGATCGGACCTTCCGGATGAAATGCGTCGTCGGGAAAGAGTGCGAGAATCGACCGCAGAATTGGCAATGTGGGATCGTTCGCCGAAGTGGGTCTAGGAGGACTTGGAAACGCGGAACGCAGTCCGGCTAGCAAGAAACTCCAAGCGGGCCGTGCCGTGGAACCAAATCGAGCCAGCGACTGCTCCTCACCGAAGTCGCGAGCACGACGCGGATCAAACGCGAAGTCCGCGAGTTCGTTCCCGTAGTGAGCCACCAACGGGCCGATCAGCACATCGGTCCAGCGTTCGACGCGCCGCCGCAAGCGGTCCAATTCCGCCAGTTGATCCGCAGGCAAGCAGGTCGAATGCAGTAGCAAACGGAGCACGCTGGCTCGGCACTGCTGGTGGACCGTCAGTACGTTGCGAGCGATCGGTTCAGCTCGGCGTAGCCGCTGCCGTCGGTCACAAGCGGTCAGAACCGCGCCCGCGACTCGCGTCAGCAATTCGCCGATCAACAGGTCGCTGGCGATCGTGACGATTTGCTGAATTCGGGCCGACGATTCGTTGCCGACCATCTCCGAACACAGCTCATCCAACTCTCGCCGGCGGCGTGGCCAGAGCGTTTTGCTGTGCTGCCAATAGACGCACAACGGCCCCTCTGCGAGAGGAGAGGTTCCTTCGATGATGAGCGGAGCTTGCGCCGCCACCAACGCCGTGAATTCCGCCACCATCCGATGATTCACTATTGCCACTCCGATGCGCGATCGCTCTGTGAACTTTGTGAAAAGAACAACGGTGATAAAAGCAAAGCGGATGCCACGGCAGGCCGACTGCGATTGTGACGAAAAAGACCGCAGTTTCACCATCGTTGGCGGATGTTGATGTTGCCGTTCGGCAGCATGTCGCCAAAAAGCGACAGCGTGGCGGACGCAGCTTGCGTCCGTATCGACGCAAGCTGCGTCGGCCACGACTCACACAAACGACGCGACGATGGCATTCGACAGCCGCTGAAACGTCGCTTGGCTTTCGCCGAGCGGCTGCGTCGTCAGCACCAGCGCGAACGAGTTGCTCTCCGGGTCGATCCACAGCATCGTGCCGGTGGAACCCCAATGGCCGAAAGTCGCCGGACTGACGAGGTCGCCGAATGAGTTTGAGTGATTCGTCCACTGCAATCGCCAGCCGAAGCCCCACGGCCGGAAGCGGCGATCCTCGTCCGGCACATCCTTCATCGGTGCGAGCTGATTGCGAGTCGCCTCGATCACGGTCGCCGGCGCAAGGATTTGCTTTTCGCCGATTCGGCCACCGGTCAGCATCAACTGTGCGAACTGACCCAAGTCCCAAGGCGTTGTCAGCAGTCCGCCCCACGGCGCTCCGAATTGTCGCCAGTAGCGGCTATTCCAATTCCAATCAGTCGCATCGGATTGATCGGTCGCGACCCGCAGTTCAGCGATACGATCCACTGTCGGATTTGATCCGGCAAACCATTCATCCGGCGCGCCGAGCTGAGTGTCTTTCATCCCCAGCGGCTCGAAGAACTCGCGCCGCAAGAATTGATTGCAGCTCAGACCCGACAACTTTTCGATGATCGCACCGAGCACGGCGATGCCCATGCTCTGGTACTGCACGGAGCGGCCGGGCGGAAAGTCCGGCGTCAACTCGCAAGTACCGCTGACAAACGCCGAGCGCGCTGAGTGCTGTTTTCGCAACTCGGTATTGTTCGGCGGCATGTCCGGCAATCCGGACGTGTGCGTCAGCAAATGCCGAATCGTTGTCCCATGCTTGCCACCTTTACCAAACTCCGGCAGGAAATCGGTCACTCGATCGTTGAGTGTCAATTGCCCGCGCTCGATCAGCAGCATCACGCCCATCGCGACGACCGGCTTGGTGATCGACGCGATCAGAAAAATCGCATCCTGCCGCAACTTTGCCGAATTCGTCGCCACACGCTGCCGGCCGAACAATTGCGGTCCCGGCGAGTGCCCGTTCCGCGCCACGAGCAGTCCGACTGCCGGGGCGACGTCTCGTTCGGCCCAGTCGCGGGCGATTTCCAACGCGGCGTTCCAGCGAGCCGGTTCCAAGCCACATTGCTCCACGGGAGCTTTCGTCAGCATCACGGCGAGACCTCACGCACTTCAAAGATTTGGTTCAGCTTGGTGATTTCCAGAACCTCGCGCACGTCTTCGGAGGGATTGAGAATCTGAATCTTAGCGACGACGTCCCGCAGCGACGCCAGCAACCCCAACATCCCGCTGGGAATGTATCGCACGCCGGTCATCTCGAACGCGAGGGTCTGGGTTTGATTTCGCTTCACGATCTCGGTGATTTGCTCACGACAAGCGGCGAGGTTGATTTGATCCAAAACTTCGCAGCCACCGAAACTCACGATCGTGGTCTCACCGTTTTGAATCAACTCCAGTGTGGCAAATTCGTTGGCCATGTCTTGGACCTCGTGCTGAGCATAGGGGCAGAAATGCGAAACAAATAATAACAACGCTCGCAATTCTCGGCACCTTCTCACTTCTTCGCTGCAATGCGGTAGAGGGCTTTGTTGGTTCGCACGAACAGGTCCGCATCGACGGCGGCAGGTGTCGCCATGATTTCGCCGTCGAGCGAATTCATGGCTAGCAGCTTGTAGGTTTTTCCGGGAGCAATCACGAATGTCTGCCCTTCACGGTTGCCGATCAGGATCCGCCCGTCAGCAAACAGCGGTGACGAACAGAAGTTGCCCCCCAGACGCTCGGTCCAGTTGACGTCACCGGTCTTCGCGTCCAGGCACGTTGCAACCCCCTTGTCGGCCACGATGTAAAGTTCGTCACCCACCAGCAACGGTGACGGCATGCTCGGCGCTTGCTTGCCGAACCGCCATGCGATCTTCGGTTTGTCGTCCAGTGTGACTGCCAGAATCTCCGGCTTCATGAAACTGGTGCCAAAGAAAATCATCCCGTGCCCGACGACCGGCCGAGGCACGATCGAAAAGCCTTGTACCCCGTAGCTGAGCTTCCACAACTCACGGCCGGTTTCCGGTTCGTAGGCATACAGCCAGTCGGAGGCCGGCGAGAGCACCACCTCATGCTCGTCAACCTTCGTGATCAGCGGAGTACCGTACGCCTTCTTGAGCTGTGGCTCAGGATCCATCTTGCCGCTGCGATTCGTTCGCCAAGCGACTTTCCCGTCGAGTTTGCTGAGCGCCGCAATAAACTGAGTATCGCTGCCGTCGCAATGGACGATCAGCAAGTTGCCCCACAACACCGGCGTGCTGCCAGGTCCGTTCTCGTGCTTGAGCTTCAACTCATGATTCGTCCATAAAACTTTTTGCGACGTCGTGTCGAGACACGCCGTTCCATTCGTGCCGAAGTGAGCATACAGCCGCCCGTCCTCCAGAATTGGGGACGGCGAAGCGAAGGAGTTCAACTGATGCACCGGATCAGGAGACTCGGCAACCAGCAACTCGACGTCGTGCAGCACCTTCCCGGATGAGCGATCCACGCAGACGGCTCGCAGGCTGACTTTCCCAACGATGCTGAGCGACTGGCCCGCCAAGTTGTCCTTCAGCTTTTTGGCTTTCTCGGCCGATGAGGCGGCCGATTCGACAGCGGTTGTCATCCAGATGTGCTGCGCGTTGATTACGGGTGAGGACCACGCGCGCCCCGGAATCTCCGTCCGCCAAGCGATGTTTTCGGCTTCGCTCCAAGTCAGCGGCAGATCTTTGGCATTTGAGTGCCCTTGTCCTCCCGGACCGCGCCACTGCGGCCAATCAGCAGCCGACAGCGAGGACGCAACACCGAACAACACGACCGACAAAAAACAACCGACAACAAACTTCACGGCAATCTCCTTGCGGCGAGGACGAATTCACGAAATTGTATCCAACCCGTGCGATGCCATCAGCCGAGACGTCACTTCGCGTCGCTCGCACGCTTCTCGAACTTCAGCGCGGCCGAGTTCATGCAGTACCGCAGGCCGGTCGGCTGCGGACCGTCATCAAAGACATGGCCCAGGTGTGCGTCGCAGCGGCTGCAAACAATTTCGGTGCGAGTTGCGAACCAAGTGCGATCGGTGACTTCGCCGACATTGTCGGAGGAGATCGGCTGGAAGAAGCTCGGCCAGCCGGTGCCGGAGTCGAACTTCGTGTCGGCATCAAACAGCTTTTGGCCACAGCAGACACAGCGATACACGCCCGGCTCGTGGTTGTCCCAGTACGCCCCGGTGAAGGCTCGCTCGGTCTCCTTTTTTCGAGCGACTTTGAATTGTTCGGGAGTTAGCCGCTTTTGCCATTCGGCGTCATCTTTCGCAATCGGCAGCAGATCCGGATCGGACTCGTTCGAAGCGTTCATGGGAGGAGCCTTTCGAAGCGGCGGCACGGACTCGTCGCGGGGCGGCCGGATGGAGAATCCCCTCACGACCAAAACCGCGACGACGACAGCGACGAACACGACAACACGCTTGAGCATGGCTCCATCCTCCGAGTGTCTCGGGAATCCATGAATGCTCGATCTGATGGCGGCGCAATGATTCGATTACACCAGACTATCCAAATCGATGCCCGCGTCACGGCGCTTGCGACCTTCGCCGGGACCGCCGTCGCCTGCGATCGCCACTTGCCCGGACGTATCCAGAAAGATTTTGTCGCCGAGAATCTCCGCGACGACGATCTCCAGCGGGTTTTTGGTCGTCAGTTCGACCAGCGGTCGAGCTCCGCGATTCAGCGCGACCAGCCGCTTTTGGATCAGTGACGACAATTTGAAGCGGCCACCAACTTTGTTCACGATCGCTTCGTCTTTGAAAACATCAAGCATTCGAGTTCCCCTCCACGCCTTTCAGGATTTGAACGATCTCGGCCGTTGCCCGATCCAGGTCGTCATTGATGACCTGATAACAGTAACGGTCCGCCATTTCCAGTTCACGCCGAGCAGTCTGCAACCGCCGTTGAATCACTTCTGCCGATTCCGTACCTCGTGCCCGCAATCGCTGTTCGAATTCCGTTTCGGAGGCGGTGCGAATAAAAATCGTCACTACCTCAGGATACAGAGCGAGCACCTGCATCGCTCCTTGAACATCAATTTCCAGCATGGCCCAGCCGTCGGAGTCGTGTGCTCGCTGCACTTCAGACTTCAGAGTCCCGTACCACTTGTCAGAGCCATGCACTTCAAAACACTCGACAAACTCCTGGGCATCACGTCGCCGCAGGAACTCTTCTTTGGACAAAAAATAGTAGTCGACGCCGTGCCGTTCCTGGTTGCGTGGTGCTCGCGTCGTTGCGGAAATTGCCTTGACCAGTTTGACTTCGTTTTGAGCTGCCAGCCGATTTACGATCGTTGATTTTCCGGTGCCGCTGGGCCCCGACAGCACAACAATCCGCAGCCCAGTCACTCCGGCTGATGATGGAGTACAAATTGCGGATGAACTCGATTCAGACACCGGACACTACTCCACGTTCTGCAAAACTTCTCGGATTCGCTCGACCGCCGACTTCATCTCGACGACATGCCGAGCGAGCGACACGTTGTTGGCCTTCGAGCCGATCGTGTTGACCTCGCGAAACATCTCTTGAATCAAAAAGTCGAGCTTGCGTCCCTGCGACACTTTGTCACTGAGAAACGCTTCAAATTGTTCGAGGTGGCACCGCAGCCGAGTAATCTCTTCATTAATGTCGCAACGATCGGCGTACAGGCTGACCTCACGAATTAAATCCGGCTCAGTGATGACGACATTCGTCCCTTTGAGCAACTCGCTGATGCGGTCCAGCAACTTGTCTCGGTACTGCTTGACGACTTCGGAAGCCGTCTTCGCAATCTCGTCGAGACTGCTGACGATGACTCGGCCGTTGAGCCGCAAGTCCTCGCCCATCGAGTGCCCTTCGCGAACGCGGAACTCTTTGAACTTGCCGAGTGCCTCTTCCAATTGCGTCTTCAGAAACGGCCAATCACGTTCCGCGTCGAGTTCGCCTCTGGCGCTGTCGGTGACGACGCCGGGCAACAGCAAGAAACTCGACAATTGGTCCGCCAGAACACCGACTTGCAGTTGCCGCGACACTTCTTTGACTTGGTTCCAATAAGCCGTCAGCACATCGACATTGAGCTTGGACGCGGACATTCCCGCGACCGGTCGGACGTCAAACGCGATCGTCACCGTGCCGCGCGCGGCATGCTCGCGCACCACTCGTTCGATCTCCCCTTCGAGCGCCGCGTAGGCGTCGGGGAATCGCGAGTTCACCTTGAGATACCGGTTGTTGACGGCGCGGACCTCGACGGCGACGTTCAGCCGCTCGTTTTGCCCTTTCGAGGCTCCGAATCCAGTCATGCTCAGTAACACAACGCGCCCTCTGCGTTTGGTCTGCAAAAGTAGCTGTCATCGCTCCGCGTGACGAGCCGGACGTTTCACGACGTTCCCTAATTTTCGGTGATTACAGCCGCGCGAATCGTTCGGCACATCACGCGGGAAAGTGATGGCTACAGAGAACGCGGCCGAATCACCAAAACTCAACTACTTCTTTTCGCCGCTCTTGTCGTCGGGTTTTGCGTCAGTGGACTCGTCGAGTTCCTTCTTCGGCGACTCCTTGGATTTGGGGTCCGCGTCCGACTTCTTGCCGTCTTCAGGAGCGATCTCCTTGGACGACTCGTTGGATTTCGTGGACGACTTCGAGTCATCCTCTTTTGCTCCCGCATCTTTCAATTCGCTGCTGGACGAGCCGAGGCCCGATTCGATTTTTGAATCATCGGACTTGGCGGAACCGTTGTCTTTGTCCTTCGACGTGCTATTGATCTCCGTCTCGGCAGTTTCGTTCTTGAACTTCTCGGTTCGGGCACGCAGCACTTGGCCGTGGATGCCGGCGAGCAGCACCCAGACAGCGGCAATGCCGATCGTGATGCGAGTGAACATGTCCCCCGCTTTCGTACCGAAAGCACTCTGTCCACCGAGACCACTCAGCGCGCCGACCAGTCCGCCGCCGCGTCCGCGTTGCAGCAGAATGATTCCGATGAGCAGGACGCTGATGAACATCCCCAACAAAGCCAAAAATGTTGGCATGAAAACTCCTCACTCGATTCCGAGCCGCCGCAACGATTGCGAACAGCATTAACTTTTTCGGGCTTGGGCCTGAATCCCCGCTTCAATGATCGCGCTGAACGAGTCGACCTTTAGACTGGCACCACCGACCAACGCGCCATCCACGTCCGATTGCGACAGGAGTTCCAAAGCGTTGTCCGCCTTCACGCTGCCGCCGTAAAGAATCCGCGTGGCCGAGGCAACCGCCTCGCCGTATCTCGACTTCAACTGGCTACGAAGAAACGCGTGAGCCTGCTGAGCTTGTTCCGTCGACGCAGTGACTCCCGTGCCAATGGCCCAAACTGGCTCGTAGGCGATCACGATGTTGGCCATCTGCTCGGCCGAAACCTGCGCCAGTCCGGCCATTTGTTTTTCGAGCACGGCTTCGGTCTGTCCCGCTTGCCGCTCGGCCAACAATTCGCCGACACACAAGACGACCTTCAGGCCGTGCTGCAAACCGGCCGCGACTTTCTTGGCGAGCAGTTCGTCTTGCTCGCCGAAAAATTGACGCCGCTCACTGTGCCCGACCAGCACCCATCCGCACCCGACGTCCTTCAGCATTTCGCCGCAGACTTCGCCGGTGAACGCACCCTGCGGAGCGAAGTAAAGATTCTGAGCTCCAAGTTGAACGGCCGAACCTCGAATCGTTGTGCCGACACCGCTCAGGTACGGCGACGCCGGGCAGACCAGGATCTCAACGGCGCAAGAACCATATTTCCCGGCCAGGAATTGGCTCAATGCCGCCCCTTGGCTCTGCAACAAATTCATCTTCCAATTACCAGCGACCAGAATTCGTCGCATGAACTTCAACCTCTTCAAAAGACGACAACCCCGCCACCAATGACGAGTTCCAGCCAGACACAGCAGTTCGGTGCACTTGGCTCGGTGGACGGCGGGTCGGGAATGATGACGGCGAAAGGCTTTGAGTTCAACCCGTGACGACAGACCGTCCGCCTGCAGGTCAGCTCAACGGTTCGCTCCGCGGATACGATCCGAGCACTTCCATCCGCACCGCCAGCCGCTCGATGTCGGAAAGCGTCCGTTTGATGCGCGGATCGTGCGAATGCCCCTCGAAGTCCAGGAAAAACAGATAGCCCGACTCCGGCCCTCGCAACGGGAACGATTCAATCCAGGTGAGATTGATTTTGTTCCGCTTGAACGACGCCAACGCATCCGCCAAAGCCCCTGGTTTGTGCGGAATTTGCAGCAGCAACGCCGTGCGGTCTTTACCTGTTGGCTTCGTATCGTCGTCGCCGATGATCGCGAACCGCGTGACGTTGTTCTTGTTGTCCTGGATCGACTCAGCCACGACGTTCAAATCGTACTCGACCGCCGCCCGCATGCTGGCGACCGCCCCCGCTCCCGGTTTGTCGCGAGCCAATTGAGCTGCCGTTGAAGTACTCGTCACTTCCAGCAACCGAGCCTGCGGCATGTTTTTGCTGAGCCACTCGCGGCATTGCGATAGCGCCTGCGGTTTGCTGTAGATCTCGGTCACTTCGCTACGCGGACTGCGAGCCAACAGGTTGTGATGAATCGCAATCTGGACCTCGCCGCAAATTCGCAGCGGCAGCCGAGTGAACATGTCGAGCGTGTCCACAATCCGGCCATCTGTACTATTCTCGATCGGGACGATTCCGTAGTCGGCCTGCCCGCGATTGACCTCCTCGAAGACGGCCGCAATCGTGGTGACGGGGACCAAATCGGCCGACTCACCAAACCGTTCGATCGCCGCGATGTGGGTGTAGCTGTAGGCCGGGCCGAGATAAGCCACCCGCACAGATTTCACTTGCAAGCGTGCGGCACTCAAAATTTGCCGGAAGATGCCGCGAATCGCTGACGCAGGAAGTGGGCCACGATTGGAAGATTGCAAAGTCTCAAACAAGGCGTCATCGGCCAGCGGTGCGAACATGGCACGCTTCAAATCCGGTTGGCTCTGAATCCACGCCGTGGTTGTTCCTGCGCGTTTGTTGACCAGCGTGAGGATCTCGCGGTCCAGGCGTTTCAGCTCATTTTCCAGTGCCATCGGAGATTTCCGGGCGGACTTGGAAGGCTTGACCGGAGCCGCTGTTGGCTTGCGCACTTTCTTCGGAAGTGGTTTCTTGGCCATGAGTTCCTTTCGCGGTCGCAGGCCAGAAAAGGGCGCCAATTGGCTCTGCCATGCCGGGCAACGCTTGTATTCCGGCATTTCTAAGGTGTCAAGCAGCCAAAGACTTCGGTTCACCGTGGCATTCGAAAGCAAGGCTGTCAGATTGACAATCCGAGCCGCCGAGCGATGCCGTCGGATCGGTGCCAAAGTGGCAACAGCTCAGCGAGCGGGTTCACTGACAAAGCCACAATCTTCGGCCACGTCAGAGGTTGCCGTGTCATCAAAAGCCATGGCGTGGCTGGCACGCTCTTTGCCTTTCGGTCGCTGACGTTTCGCAAACGAACTAAAACCGAACGCTCGAAGGAGCCAAGTCATGGCTGTTGCTGAGAAAATCATCGGGATCGACCTGGGAACCACGAACTCCGTGGTCTCGATCATGGAAGGTGGCGAGGTCAAAGTCCTTGCCAACCTGGAAGGCAATCGACTGACGCCGAGCATCGTCGCCTTCACGGACAAGGGTGAAACGCTTGTGGGCGATCCCGCTCGTCGTCAAGCCGTCACCAATCCGAGGAACACGATTTACTCGATCAAGCGGTTCATGGGACGGCGGCACAGCGAGGTCGCGTCCGAGGAAAAACTCGTCCCGTACAAGATCATCGGCGGGACGAACGATTACGTGAAAGTCGAAACCGGCAACGGCAAGCAGCACACGCCACCGGAGATTTCGGCTCTCGTGCTCCGCAAGCTGAAAGAGGCGGCCGAGAGTTACCTCGGTCACAAGGTCAACAAGGCAGTCATCACTGTCCCGGCGTATTTCAACGACGCTCAGCGGCAGGCCACGAAGGACGCCGGACAAATCGCCGGTCTGGAGGTCGCCCGCATCATCAACGAGCCGACGGCCGCCGCGTTGGCATACGGTCTCGAAAAGAAAAAGGACGAGAAGATTTGTGTGTTCGATCTCGGCGGCGGCACGTTCGACGTGTCGATTCTGGAGGTCAGCAATGAGTTGGTCGAAGTGCTCAGCACCAGCGGCGATACCCACTTGGGTGGCGACGACTTCGACGAAGAGCTGATCAACTTCATCGCGGCGAAGTTCAAAGCGGAGAACAGCATCGACCTCCGCAAAGACCCGATGGCCTTGCAGCGTTTGCGTGAGGCGGCCGAGAAGGCCAAGAAGGAACTCTCGACGCTGCAAAACTCGGAGATCAATCTGCCGTTCATCACGGCCGACGCCAGCGGGGCGAAGCATCTGCAAATGTCGATCACGCGATCCGAGTTCGAGAAGATGGTCGATCATCTCATCGAACGCTGCCGCATCCCGGTCGAGAGTGCGTTGAAGGACGCGAAGCTCAAGCCGACCGACATCGACGAAGTCGTGCTCGTCGGCGGTTCGACGCGAGTGCCGAAAGTCCAAGACTTCGTCAAGAAAATCTTCCAGGGCAAGGAGCCACACAAAGGGGTGAACCCGGACGAAGTCGTCTCGATCGGAGCGGCCATTCAAGGCGGAATCATCACCGGTGAAGTGACCGATGTCGTGTTGATGGACGTCACGCCGCTCTCGCTGGGCATCGAGACCGAAGGGGGGGTGATGACGGCGCTCGTCGAACGCAACACGACGATCCCGACCACAAAGAAAGAAACCTTCTCGACGGCGGCCGACAATCAGCGGGCGGTCACCGTCAGCGTCTATCAGGGCGAGCGCCCGATGGCTCGCGACAACCGACTGCTCGGCCAATTCAATCTGGAAGACATCCCGTCCGCGCCGCGCGGCGTGCCGAAGGTTGAGGTCGCGTTCGACATCGACGTCAACGGCATCCTCAAGGTCTCCGCGAAAGACCTCGGCACCGGCAAGGAACATTCGGTGCGCATCGAAAACTCCAGCGGCTTGTCCAAGGAGGAGATCGAGAAGATGAGGAAGGACGCGGACGCTCATGCCGACGAGGACAAGAAACGCAAGGCGTTGGCCGAGGCCAAGAACAAAGGCTCGATGCTGGCCTACGAGGCCGAGAAGCAGCTCAAGCAGAACGGCGACAAGTTAGACGCCGCATCGAAGGGAGCGATCGAATCGTCGGTCGCCAAGCTTAATGAGACGTTGAAGACCGAGGACGCCGATCAGATCAACAGCGCGGTCGCGGCACTCGAACAAAGTCTGCACGCGATGGCCGAGCACCTCTACAAGGACGCCGGTGCTCAGCCGGGGCCGGAAGCAGCGGCCCAGGCGTCGGAAGGCTCGAAGCCAGCCGGCGACGACGTCATCGACGCGGAGTTCGAGAAGAAGTAATCCGAGTTGTGGCGCACGCGGCTCGCGTGGGACTATCACGCGAGCCGCGTGCATCACAAGCACCAAGTTGAAACGCTCGGTCACCTACGGAGGGTAGGCTGGGCGTATTCATTTTGCAGAGTTGCGTTCAAGCCGCTGATTGCAGCCGCATCGACAGCGGTTGGTTCAATTGCCGTTGAGCCACCTGCACCTCTTCAAAGTGGCGCGCGACGGCGGCTCGGAAGGCAGCACCGATTTCTGACTGACCGCGCCAAGCTTTCATGAAGCGGAGCCAGTCGCGATCGCGGCGATGCAGGAATGTCAGATCGAACCAGTGCCGCCAGGTGCCGTCGAGATTGATCAGCTTGAGCTGGCGATCCGATGTGACGACGAAGTTCGACGCGTGCATGGCTCCATGCACAATCCGTAGTTCGCCCAGCGTGTGCCAGATGCGTGCGAACTGACCGGCCAGCCGATCGAGGTCCATCGAATTGAGCGTTGTCGTCGCCAGGAATTCCGGAAGCGGCGCCCCTTCGACCTGTTCGGTCAGCACGAACGATCGAAAGCGGAACGGGCCAAGCCGATCCTCGACCATCGCCAGCGGTCGAGCAGTTTCGACGCCCGCATCAAGCATCTCGCGACCGTAGGTCCACGAACGGCTGCCGCGCGTGAACAGTAACAGCCTAGTCAGCGTGTGCGCCACGCTGCGCAGGTTGAATCGCTTCAAGAGTCCAACCGCCGCATTTCCGAAATGACCATCAGTGGTCGGAGCTTTCACCGGAACGCGAGCGACCGCGCCGTAATCGTCCTGTGTCAACACTTGGCCGGCGGCGAGGAATTCTTCGGGGTCGTCCCACAAAACTTCGACGACATGCGCGGCGAGCTGGTTATCGAACACGATTCGCCGGAATGGTGACTGCTTGAGCGACACATTGGCTCCGCGCAATTCGAAGTTCCACGGCCAGTCGATGTCGGCGATCAGATGCGCGATCGCTCGAATCGGCGCGGTCACGAATGCCCAGACGGGCTGAATCAGTTCGTTGTGAATCATCGACAGGAAGTCGTTGATCCCCTCGACGAAGCGGCCCCACCAAACCGGCTTGAGATACCTGAGGAAGAACACTTCGAACTTCTCCGTGATCCACAGCGTCTCGCGATCGACCATGCGTGCCTCGATATCGAAGTGCCACCACGGCTCGGAGTTGTCGGCCCATTGCAAGCGGACGTCGTCACGCGGGTCGCCGGCAAAGCGGTCGCGTGAGTGCAGTGGTCCGCGATGCGGCAACGGCTCGACAACAGCCTGCGAGTCAACTCGACCAAACGCCGCGCGGATCTGCTGCAACGTCAACAGCACCGGATTGGAAGTTGTCGAAGTCGGAGAGGCGAATGGATGGGCCGCGTCCACGCGAAATACCGGTCTCGTGGGAGCGGTCGGCATCTTCGTCGGGCGATCCAAATAGATCGGCAATGAGGTCGTCGGCGAAGCAGACACGTCGTTCGTCGATGTCGAGAACTGCTGCGACAGATGCACGGCAATCTCGTCAAAACCCGGAATCGCCGGAGATGGGTCGTCGTTCGATGGGTTAGTTTGATGATCAGTCATCACAGATCTCGCTTCAAAATGAAGATTGCGGAAGTGAAATGGAAATTCTTGGAGCAGGCTGGCCCATGTGCCTCGTCAAGCCGCATCGCGCTGGGTGCGAATCTGCGAAACGATGCGAGTCGTGGAAACGTTGGGGACTTCGGACAGGATGCGGACTTCGCCGCCGTAGCTCTCGACAAGTTCGCGGCCGACGACGACTGGCGTTGTGCCTCCTTTGACCAGGACATTCGGCCGCAGTCGTGCGAGCAGCGCCAGCGGTGTGTCTTCGTCAAAGACGACGGCGTGATCGACACACTCCAGCGCGGCGAGCATCATCGACCGCTGCTGTTCGGCGATGACCGGCCGAGTCGGACCTTTGAGGCGTCGAGTGCTCTCATCGCTGTTGAGGGCCACGATCAGGCAATCACCGAGCGTCGCGGCCTCTTGCAAGTATTGAACGTGTCCGGCGTGCAGCAGGTCGTAGCAGCCGTTCGTGAACACGACCTTCTGGCCGAGTTGCTTACGTGCATCGACCAACCGAGCCAGTTCATTGAGGTCGCTGATCTTCTCGTGAACCTTGCGTGAGCCGCCGAGCAAGTCGCCGAGAATCTCTTGCCGAGTGATCGCCACGACGCCGATCCGTTCGACCTCAAGTCCTCCGGCAACGTTCGCCAGCCGACACAAATCTTGCGGCGACAGCCTGTCGGCCATTCCGACACCGATCATCGCCAGCACCATGTCGCCGGCTCCGGTGATGTCGTAGACCTCACGTTTGCGAGTCACGAACTGTTCGGCCGAACCGTCGTTCAACGCCAGCGCAATGCCGTCTTTGTCGAGCGTCACAAAGGCGTGTTCGAGTTGCAGCGTCTCGACCAATTGTTGTCCCGCGACGAAGGCGTCCTCCGTCGTGCGGACTTCGAGGCCGGTCGCGAGTTTGGTTTCAAGTCGGTTCGGAGTAACGGCCGTTGCTCCGCGATAATCGGCGAAGTTGGCTTTCGGTCCCGGATCGACCAGCACGGGAATTCCAGCGGCCTTCGCGGCGTCGATCACAGTTCGCAGAACGCGCGGGGTGCAGACGCCCTTCGAGTAATCCGAGATCAGGACTGCCTGATGCCGTTCGATTTGGCTGAGGACTTGTGCGAGGAATTCGTCTTCGATCGCCGTCGGCAACGCGTGCCGCAACTCCCGATCGACTCGCAGAATTTGATGCGGGTGCCGGCTCTGAGCTTTGCCGATGAATCGCATTTTGACGGTTGTGGGACGTGACTCGTCGATCAGCAGTGTTGAGCAATCAACGCCCGCGTTGATCAGAGACGCCTGCAATTCTTCGCCGTCGCTGTCGCGGCCGACGACTCCCGCGATGGTCACGTCAGCATCGAGACCGCGGATCATGTTCGCGACGTTGGCCGCTCCGCCCAGCCGCATCTCGTCCGATTCTTGCCGCAGCAGAATGACGGGAGCTTCCTGGCTGACTCGTTCCGCTTCGCCCCAGACATAGCGGTCGAGAATCAAATCGCCAATCACCAGCAAGCGGGGGTGCCCCAACTGCTGCATGACATCAATCAAGTGATACGACATCGTGGCCAGCCATCCTTTGCTGGGTCAGATTCAGTAGGTCAGGCTTTGCAGCCTGACACGAGTTAGCAAAACGACGTCAACTCTTGATCGGGTCAGCCTAGAAAGGCTGAGCTACGGAGATTGCCGAGACTGACGCTGGGTGGGATGTTCTGCCGAGATGCGAAAACGTGTCAATGGCGTTTCGTGTGGCGGATGCGTCTCGCATCCGACCGACGCGAGACGCGTCGGCCAAGTCACAGAGCCTCGTTGACGTTCTCGCACTTCGCCTTGCGGTCGATCCGCTTGAGCAGTCCGGCGAGCACTTTTCCCGGACCGATCTCGGTGAACTCGGCGACTCCTTGGGCCAGCAGCCAGCGGATCGAATCTTCCCACTTCACCGGGTTGACGACCTGTCGGACAAGCAGTTGCCGAATTTCATCCGGTTCCCAATGCACGCTGGCATCGACGTTCGACACAATCGGGATGTGCGGTTTTTGGATCGGTACGCTCGCCAGAGCCTCGGCCAACTTCTGGTCGGCCGGCTCCATGATGCTCGTGTGAAACGCACCGGCCACGGCCAGAGTGACGGTCTTTCCACCGGCCGCGTCGGCGAGTTCGACCGCCTTCAGGACGGCGGGCTTCTCGCCGGAGATCACGAGATTTCCGGGGCACAGAAAGTTCGCGATCGAAACCTGACCGACGGCCGAAGCCTCGTCGCAGATCGCCTGAACCTTTTCCCGTTCCAGCATCAGCAGGCTCGCCATGCCGGAGGGACGACGATCCGCGGACTCTTGCATCACCTGCCCGCGTCGCCGAACGACTCGCAAACCGTCCTCAAAGGTCAACGCTCCGGCGAAAACGAGCGCCGTGTACTCACCCAAGCTCAGTCCCGCCGTGTGTGTTGCACTGGCAACGAGGTCAGGCTTCACTTCCTTGAGCATCTCCAGCGCGGCAAGAGCACTCACGAACAGCGCCGGCTGACTGTTTACCGTCGAATCCAGCAACTCCTTTGGTCCTTCGAAGCAGAGCTTGGCGAGGTCATCACCCAGGATTTCGGAAGCTCGGTCGAACAGCGATTTTGCACAGGGGTACTTATCGTAGATCGACTTGCACATCCCGACCGACTGCGCACCTTGGCCGGGAAAGAGGAAGGCCATGCTCATGATTCAGCACCTCACGCCAGCGGCATCTCCACCAGTGCGGCGGAGATCGACGAATTGATTTCGCGGTCCTTGAACGTCATCGCGACTTTGAGCGCGTTGCGGATCGACAGGCCGTTGCTCGAACCGTGGCAGATGATGCAGATGCCGTCGACCCCCAGCAGCGGAGCCCCGCCTTCCTCGCTGTAGTGGTAGCGTTTGCCGACGTTGTGCAGGGCTTGCATCCCAAGATCACGCTCCTGATTCAACTTGCCAATGACATCGCGGGCGACCGTCTTGAACAGGAAATCGGCCATCCCTTCGCTGACTTTCAGCACGACGTTACCGACGAAGCCTTCGCAGATGATGACATCGACGTTGCCCTGATACAGATCGCGACCTTCGACGTTACCGACGTACACTTCGCGCAGCCGGCTGTTCTGCAACATCGAATGCGTCTCGCGGTACAGGTCATTCCCTTTGCCGTCTTCGCTGCCGATGTTCATCAGGCCGACGCGCGGATTCTCAATCCCCAGCACGTCGCGAGCGTAAACCAGCCCCATGATGCCGTACTGGAAGAGATGCTCTGGCCGAGCTGCCGGGTTCGCACCGACATCCATCAACACTGCGCGTCCCTTTTGAGTCGGCAGGGCGACCGCGATGCCGGGCCGCTTGACGTTCTTCAGATACAACCGAGTCTTGAGTCCCGCCGCCACGACCGCTCCGGTGTGACCCGCGCTGACCACGGCATCGACTTCACGGCCGGCCATCATCTGCCAGCACACCGAGATCGAGCAGTTTGGTTTCTTGCGAAGAGCCTCGGTCGGCTTCTCCTCCATCGTGATCCAACTGTCTGAGTGCCGCAGGATCATTCGCTCGGACGAGAACCCCGCTTTCACGAGCAACGGCTCCAACTGAAGCTGGTCGCCCACCAGGACGACTTCCAAATCCGGGTGAGCCTGCAACGCGGCAATGGCCCCGTCGATGTTCGGACCGGGAGCATAATCGCCTCCCATTGCGTCCAGCGCGATCCGCATGAGGATGTTCCTCGCCGAGGCGTCTGCGACTATTCCTCGTTGCCGGCGTCGTAGCTTCGGCCGTGGTAGTGCCCGCACTGCGGACAGATGCTGTGGCACGGCACCATCGCGCTGCACTGCGGACACGTCGTCAAATTCAGAGGCTTAATCGCGTTGTGACTGCGACGCTTGCGGGCACGGGATTTCGACGTGCGCCGTTTGGGAACTGCCATGATCTCTCCGCCAAAATTCGTTCAACGTGGGTACGGCCCACGAGTTACACACGATTTCTCAAGTTTTTCCGCCGAATAGAGCCGGGCATGGTATTGGAGCCTCCCCTGCACTTCAAGCAACGCGGCAACGACCGTAAAAATCCGGCGATTACCAAATCACCATCGACTCCTCGAACATCTTGGCGAGTTCCTCCGCTGCGGTCACTCGCGGCGAGAGTTTGATGAGCCGTTGCTGAGCCAGCGTCCCTTCGACCAGTGCGGGAATATCGGCAGAGCCGTACCCGACTTCCTTGAGCCCGTGCGGCATCTTCAGCAATTGCATGAAATGGATCACGCGATCCGCGAGTATCCGCCCGGCATCGGCTGAACCCGCTCGCGAAATGTCGGCTCCCAATGCCTTCGCCCCCAACAAGTGTCGTTGTGGCGAAGTCGTAGCCGTAAATCGCGCGACGGCTGGAGTGTGCAGGATCACCGACATGCCGTGCGGCACCATCGCGTGATCGGTCGCGAAACCGACCGGCCGGAACTCGCGGACCATGCCAGCAACCGGATACGCCATTGCGTGCGGCAGATGCACGCCGGCATTGCCGAAGCCGATGCCAGCCATCGACGACGCCAGAATCATCTGCATTCGAGCTTCGTCGTCGCTCGTGTCGGCAACGGCTCGCGGCAGGAACTCGGCGACGATCTCGAGCGCTCGCAACGCCCACACGTCGCTCATCGGATTCGAGCCTTGATAGGCCGACCGCTCCGACGGCCGAGCCGGCCGCACTCGCTGGTCGTACGGAATCGCCGTGTAACTTTCGAGCGCGTGACTGAGCACATCCAAGCCCGCGCTCGCCGCGACGGCGGGCGGCTGAGTCCGTGTATTGTCCCAATCGACGATACCGAGCGTCGGCCGAACGTACTTCGACGCGATGCCGGTCTTCACTCGGCGCGACACGAGATCAAAGATCGCGACACCGGTCGTCTCGCTGCCGGTGCCGGCCGTGGTCGGGATCGCGATCAGCGGCTTGAGCGGTCCCGGCACCGGTTTTCCTTTGCCGATCGGCGCGTTGACGTAATCGAGGAAGTCCGCCGGATGCGTCGCGAAGACATTCGCCGCCTTCGCCGTGTCGATCGTGCTGCCGCCGCCGACGGCGACAATCGCGTCGAAGTGTCCTTCGGTCGCAAACTTCGACGCTGCCAAAAAACTTGCATCGGTCGGTTCAATCTCGACCTGATCGAACACAGCGAAGTCGAGCTTGTTGTCCTTGAGCGACTGCTGCACAACCGAACCGGTCGCGATTCTTCGCACGGCTGGGTCGATCACCAACAGCACACGCTTCGCACCGAGATCGACCAAGTCCATGCCGACCTCGTACGTGATGCCACTCCCAAAGCGGCAGTTTGAGGCCATGATCTGAAACCCAGTGTCGGTCGTGAGCGGCATGATTCGTCTCCTGAAATGGCGATTCCTCAAAACACGGACAACAGCAGCACCTGCGAGATGCGGATCAGCCACTTGCGATCGTCGGCGTTGAATGTACCGCGGTCGAGAATCTGCTGGCACTTGTTTTTGGCCTGCGTGACAATCAGCCGTTGCAAGTCGGTGAGCGGTTTCTTTTCGCCGGCTTGCAGCAGCAATTCCGTGATGCGGTGAATGGATTTGACCTCGTCGATGTTGGGCTGAACTTCGTCGGTCCATTCCGGAGCCCCATCGGCGTTCGCAGTAGTCTCGACCAATTTCAGCACAAGGCTCGAAACACGAGCCACCTTGTCGTAGTCGAGCTTCTCGGGAACGTCGCGCGGCGTGTGGTAGTCGGGATGCTCGCCGGTCGAGAAAAACAGGAATGGAATTTTTTCGTTCCAGAACGGGCCGTAATCGGAACGGATGCCGACCAGGTCGATCCCCAGTCGTGCGACCTCCAATCCGCGCGGTGAGCCGACGTCGTCCAGCAGCAGCTTCATTCGCGGAGCGTGTTCGCTCCCCATGACGAAGATCGTCGGCAGCGGCAAGTCTCCCAGCGACCGGCCGATCATGTCGGCAGTGATGAAGAGCTTGACTCGGTCGAGTTCAAACGGTGGATGCGCGACGAACCAGCGCGAACCCCACAAGAGTTGCTCTTCGAGATCGAAGCCAACGAACACGATGCTCCGCTTCGGTCGCTGCTTCAATGCTGCCAACTGCCGAGCGACCTCCAGCATCATCGCCGTGCCACTGGCATTGTCATCGGCTCCGCGAAAGATCTTTCCGTTGCGAGTGCCGAGGTGATCGAAGTGAGTGCCGATCACGATCAACTCGTCGCGCAGTTTCGGATCGCTCCCCTCCAACCAGGCACCGACGTTGCGGCCGACGATCCGTGGACTTTCGTCAGACGAATCGGCTTCGGCCGAGGTTGGGATCATCTGCTCGAAGGAGCCATCCGCGAATAGCGGTCGCAACTTGTTGTCGCGAAATTGTTTGGTCAGGTAGTCAGCCGCCTTGGCAGAATCCGCTCCAGATCTTCCGGCCAGTTCGCGACTGGCTAGGAACTCGACGTGTGGACGGACGTGTTCAGGACGGATGGCCCCTTCCCAGCCGTTCGGCAGATCTTCGGCTCGTGCGGGAATCGCCAGAGCCAGTGGAATCAAAAGCCAACACAAGCGAGACATGGGCACACTCCGTCGCAGGAATCTCGACACACGCGAGCCGCGTGCGGCTACGTTACGGCCGATCCGGCGAACGGCTCAAGCGGAAGAGTTTGCCGGTGCGCGAAGGTCTGGCGATTTTTCGTGTGGTACGGGTCGTGCCGATGCCGATGAAGAATCAGACACATTGTCCAACTCACGGACTTCAGGAGCACACGGACCATGCTGCGAAGAATTCTGACCACCGGATTGATCTGCTTGGCGATTGTCGCCGCGACGCAGTTTGGCGGCTCGTCCGTTCAAGCCGCCGGCCGCGGACAGCCGACCGATTGGAACCGTTTCAACTACTACCCGTACATGTACTACCCGCACAACTTCCAGCGCCCGCAAGGGAGCAACGACAGTTTGTACTACCGCTACAACCCCCAGCAGCGAATCCCAGTGCAGAACAAGAACTGGTACAACTTCTACGGGACTGAGCAGCCGTATCATCGCGGCCACCACTTCATCCTCGACGTATTTTAGCCCAGCCCGTCCATGAAGCGTCGAACAAGGACGTTCGATGCCGGCAGGGATGCCGCGCGCTTCAGGACTCACTTCGGTGCCAAAAGCGAAAGCCCGTTCGATCACTCGAGCGGGCTTTCTGCGTTTCGCTCGCACACGATCACCTGCGCTTTGCCCAGCACGCGAGCGAAGATCAACACGCCGGGCCGTGAACCTTCCAGCGGCAACTTCCGACGGACACGCTCGACCTCGATCGGCAGGTGACGGCATTTGATCTCGACCGCGCCGAATCCGCCGCGACGGCAGGCAGCCCGGACCTCGCGGTCGTTGTTCGGGATGACCTCCCGCACGCGAAACGTCTGCAACCAAGGCGAGCGGAGCGGCTGATCGCCGGTTAAATACTCCTCGGCATCGTCCAGTCGCGTGAGTTGCAAGCGTTCGGCGAGCACATCCAGTAATCCAGCCCGCACGATCGCCGGATCGGGGTCGAACACAAACGCGCGTGACGACGTGATGTCGACTCGCGCGGACAGCGGATCGGCGGCGATCGTCTCGCGCGACGGCAGCGAAGTCGCTCGGAACGGCTGATCCCCCGCGAGTTCGCCGAACCAAATCGTCGCCTCTTTACACTCGCCGTGCAGGCTGACCAGCTCGATTTCGACATTCGAAAACTTGCCGCCGAAGTTGCTTGCGGGACTAAGCTTGATCGCACCGCCGCGAAACTCGGACATGAACGTCCGCAGCGCATCGAGATTCGGTGAGCAGTCTTCGATCCGCCTCATCCGCTGTTGCCCGCCGGGTCGGCGATCCGGGTCGATGTGCAACAACCCGTTGCGGTCGCCGGGCAGCGTGACGTCAGCGACGGCAGTGCGAATACGATCGCGAATGCCGTAGACCTCTGCGTTCCATTCGGTTCGCAAACACATCGCCGGATCGAGATCGACGCTATGAACGTCGCAGTGCTCGGCCAGTGCAAGCGAATCGCCACCGATACCGCAGCAATAATCCCAAACCGGCCCCTCGAATCGCCGAGCCTTGTGACGTGCCACCGGTTCAGCGGTTGCCTGTTCGAGGCCGGTCGGGGTGAACCACATTTGTTCGGCTCGTGTGAATTTCTGTGACGCAGCGGCTTTGCAACGCAGGTCTCGCAGCGTCAGTGCAGCGACCACCATTTCGACGGGGAACTCGTCACGCAGTCGCTGCTGCAAATGGAATTCCTTCTCGGTCGGCTTCGCGCGAGCAATCTCTTCGAACAAAGAGGCGGACGCCCGCAGGGCTTTCAGCAGTGCAGGCTCATCGAGAATCTGGGATGGCTCGCTCATGGGCCGTGAAGCCTATTCCCGCTTCATCAGAATCGCCATCAGATCGCTGCGGTCGTCCGTCCACAAAACTTTTCGGCCGTCGCTGGCGGATTTGTGATTCTCAAATTCTTTCCGGCTGAGCAGCGCCGTATCGCGGCTGAGCAACACCCACTCGCTAGTAGCGGCACCTTCAGAGTCGCTGTGTTTGACGACCGTCAGCATTTGCTGCCCGAGCCGTTCCGCCTGGGCCAGTAGCACGGGTTTCAAGTCGAGATGCCGGTTCGACACATGCGCCGCGATCACACCGTTGGATTGAAGCTGTTTTCGGTAAATGTCGAACGCCTCGCTGGTCAGCAGATGCACCGGAACGCCGTCGCCGGAGAACGCATCGAGCACTAACACGTCGTATTCTTGCGGCGACTCTTGTTCGAGTTGCAACCTCGCGTCACCGAGCACCACCTCAACCTTTGCCGGGCAATCGGACAAGTACGAGAAATACTGTTTGGCGAACCGCTCGACGTCCGGGTTGATTTCGTAAAAGCGGAAATGATCGCCTGCCCGACCATAGACCGCTGTCGTGCCGGCTCCAAGTCCCACCAGTCCGACTTTGATCGGTCGATCCGGCCGACACTGCTTCAAGATCATTCCGACGCCAGAATCCTCTGCGTAGTACGTCGTGGCGATTCGCCGTTTCGCGGGATCGCGCCACTGCATTCCGTGCAGCACACCACCGTGCTTCATCTTCACGGAGTCGTCATTGATCTCGATTTTCAAAACTCCGAAAAAGTTTCGGCTCGCGTCGGCGCTGAACTCGGTCATCGCTTTCAGGTGCTTACCCAACCCGATCGACAACATCGCGAACACAGCGACGAGCACCGTCCATCCCCACAGCACGCGACGACGGTTGAGCAGCGATCCGACGTCTCGAAACATCACGTCCGCCGGCAGCACGCACGTCACGAGAATTGCCAGGTGCCACTCGAAGTACCCCGTGAACAATCGCGGGGCGAGTAACCCAACGAACATCCCACCCAATGCTCCGCCAGCCGAGAGGCACAGATAAAACGAGGTCAGGTGACGCGGATGCGGCTTGAGCTTCACGAGTTCGCCGTGGCAGACCATGCAGCCGAAGAACAGCATTCCAAAATTCGCCGCCAACTGTCGCATGATCGGGACTTGGCCCCCCTCCAGCATCAGCCAGACGCTGGCAAACGCGCAGAGCAGCAGCCCGCTGTAGAACCACGACCGCCGATACCAGCGACTGTTTTCAAACGTCAGGATGAACGACAGCAAATACAACGCCAGAGGCACGACCCACAGGAACGGGATCACCGCGACCTCTTGGCAGATTTGATTCGTCGCCGCGATCAGCAGCACGCAGGCGGTCATCGGCAGAGCGATCCACATTGGCCAATCGGCGCGCGTGGGAGCGATCACAATCTCAGCCGAGTCCGCCGCTGGTTCGGCGAGCAACGTCTTGGACTTCGCGTTGGCCCCGGCACACACCGCGCAGCAGATCGCAAAAGCGATGAAGCCCCACGACCAGAGTTGTCCCTGTCGAGCGATGTCGAACGCCGGCTCAAACGCGAACGGATACGACAGCAGCGCGATCAGCGAACTCGCGTTTGACAGAGCATACAGCCGATACGGCAGCACGCCTGCTTTCGTCCGTGTGAACCACGCTTGCAGCAACGGGCCAGTCGCCGACAGCAGAAAGTACGGAAGTCCGACGCACACGGTCAGCAACATCAAGATGTGCATCGTCGGATCGTCGGCCGGTCCGGGTTTCCAACTCGCGGCCGGAGTGATCGGCCCCAGCAGCGTCGCGACCAGCAACAGCACCACATGCAACGCGGCTTGCCCCGTCTTGGACAGATATCGTGTCGCCAGGTGGGAATAGAGGTAACCGACAAACAGCGTCACCTGAAAGAACAACATGCAGACGGTCCACACCGCCGGACTGCCGCCGAACCAGGGCAGGATTGCCTTGCTCAGCAGCGGTTGCACCTGGAACAGTAGAAAGGCACTCAAAAATGTGGTCAGCGCGAACATGATGCAGCAGTCTGCGGCGTAGCCGGTCGAGCTGCCGAGAGTCATACCGGCCGATCCGAGCAAAGAGGCTGCTCGGCAGAGGCCGTGCCGACTTTCCGGATTGTGACTGCCGTTCGGTTGCGGGCAGTCTCGCCAGTGGCCAACCTGTGGAGGTCCATCGTCAAGGAAATTCACATGCCCACCAACTCAACATCATCACAACCTGTGGACTCCTGGCCGCTCGGCCCATTTCTGGAAGGCTTGCGAGCCGAGCCTGTCTCCTCCGAGAAAGGCCGCGCGACGTGGCGGCTGACCGTCGCCGAGCAACATCTGCGGACGCACGGCATCTTGCACGGCGGAGTCATCGCGACGTTGCTCGACACCGCCATGGGCCGAGCCGTCTGGACGATGTGCCGCGACGACCAAGGGTGCGTGACCGCGCAGCTCAATGTGAACTTCATCCGCCCGGCTTGGAGCGGCGAAACACTGACGATCACCGGGGCGGTCCAACATTCCGGCAAACAAACCGCGGTGGCAAGCGGTGAGATCCGCACGGCAACTGGCGTCTTGGTCGCGACGGGAACCGGCACGTTTTTGTTTGTTGCTCAACCGGCCGAAGGTCAGCCGCTGTTTGTCCGAAAGTAACCCTGTCGCGGAGTGACGGGGCTTCTTTGGAGCCGTTGCGTCCGTCACGACCGGAAGTCTTTCGCGCATTGTTCCGACCGCTGCGATGGATCGAGTCGCGCTGAGTGACCTGTTTTCGCACCGCTTCAAGCCGACAGGGCCGTTCTCGCTGAAGTTTGGCGGGTAGCCTTGAGCACAATGGGAAAGACTTTCGACTTTCGGCGATTGCGAGACGATCTGCTGTCGCTCGTGCTGCTCGGCGCGGTGGCGTATCTCGGCCTCAGTCTGGTGAGCTGGGATGCGGCCGATCCTCCAGCGACGCAGACGTACCCGGTGCGGGTAGTCGCTCACAACTGGGGCGGGAATCTCGGAGCGTACCTCGCCTACGGGCTGCGAGCGGTCGCAGGACTCGGCGCGTATTTTGTCTGGCTATCGCTGCTTGCGTTGGATGTGCGGCTGTTTTCTCGGCGCGAGGTCGTCGGTTGGGGAGCAGTCGCGTTTGGCTGGTCGCTGCTGCTGATCGCGGTTTGCGTCGGCTTACAGTTGCTGCTGCCGGGACTTGGCGGCGGGCAGATCGTCGGCAGCGGCGGGTACGTCGGAGCGTGGTGCGTCGCGTTGTTGCAACCGCTGTTCTCGAAGGCGGGGCTGATGATCGTGCTCGGTTCGTGTGCGGCGTCGGGACTGCTACTGGCGGGAGATGTGTTGTTCGTCGACGCGGCATTGGACTGCGTCGCCGCGCCGATGTGGCTCGTCAACTGGATCGCGTTCGGCAAAGCCAAGCGTCCGGCGAAGGAGAAGCCGGCGAAGCCGAAGCTCGAAGCACCGCTGGCCGTCCGCGAAAGTGGGGCAGGTTTCCAACCTGCCCTGGAAACCGTCTTGGCCGAGTCGGTCAAACCGACCAGCGCAGAGGAAGCCGCTGACAGTGCGGTCGGCCTGCTCGATTCGATGAACGCGGAGATCGCGGCGGTGCTCAGCGAGTCGATGATTGATGCGGGCAGGTTGGAAACCTGCCCCACGACAGACGACACCGAGCGGTTGCCGATCAAGGTCAACCCGCCCGCCACCGTGAAGTCGGATCGCGAGCAAGTCATCGCGCAGCTCGAAGCCGGCAGCCAGCAGGCGGACGGTTCGCAGTACGTCCTGCCAAGCCTCGAAATGCTCGAACATCCGGCGGTGTTTCCGTACGAGGAACTGGCCAAGAAAGCTCAGATCGCGGCGGTCACGCTGGAGAAAACATTCACTGAGTTCGGTCTGAATGTGAAGGTCAACGAGATCGACACCGGCCCGGTCATCACGCAGTTCGAGCTGTCGCTGGAAGCCGGCTTGCGACTCAACAAGGTCGTGGCGTTGGAGAACGACCTCGCGATCGCGTTGCGTGTGCCAGCCGTGCGTGTCGTCGCGCCGATTCCGGGCAAGAACACCGTCGGCGTCGAAGTCCCGAACGAGACGCAGGTGATGGTACGCCTCCGCGAGCTGATCGAAGCGTGCCCCGGCGACATCGAGAAGAAACGGATCCCGCTGTTCCTCGGCAAGGATGTCAGCGGGCGGCCGATGATCATCGATCTCTGCAAGATGCCGCACTTGCTGATCGCCGGCCGCACCGGCACGGGCAAGAGCGTGTGCCTCAACGCGCTGATCCTGTCGATCCTGATGACGCGCAGCCCGGATCAGGTGAAGATGCTGATGATCGACCCGAAGATGGTTGAGCTGTCGCCGTACAAACGCATTCCGCACTTGATGCACCCGGTCATCACCGACATGAAGAAGGCCGAAGCGGTTCTGGCGTGGGCCGTCGAGAAAATGGAAGAGCGGTATGACCTGCTGGCTCGTGTCGGCGTGCGGCATCTGGACAGCTACAACGCGATGACTCACGAAGAAGTTCTGCGCCGCTGCGGCTTGACCGCTGAGTGCGCCGAGGCCGACGCGATCCCGGACCAGATGCCATACATCGTCATCATCGCCGACGAGATGGCCGACATGCTAATGACCTCCGGCAAGGACGTCGAAGGGCACATCATCCGGTTGGCTCAGAAGTCACGAGCGGTTGGCATCCACTTGGTGCTCGCCACGCAGAAGCCGACCGTCGATGTCATCACCGGCCTGATCAAATCAAACCTGCCCGCCCGCATCGCGTTTCAAGTCGCCAGCCGCACCGACAGCCGCGTCGTGCTCGACGAGAACGGAGCCGACCGCCTGCTCGGCAACGGCGACATGCTGTTCCTCGTGCCGGGGACCAGCACTCTCATGCGTGCTCAAGGCACTTTCGTCAGCGACGACGAAGTCAACCGCATCATCGACCACTTCGGTGATCAAGCTCCGCAGTACAGCGCCGAACTGGCTCAAGTTGCCGCGAAAAGTCTGCTGTCTGCCGAAGGTGGCGACGGCGGTGCTCGCGAGAAAGACGACCTCTACGAACCGGCCGTCGAGATCATCATTCGCGAAGGCCGAGGCAGCGTCTCGCTGCTGCAACGCCATCTCGGCATCGGCTACGGCCGAGCGGCTCGCCTGATCGACTACATGGCCGAAGACGGCATCGTCGGCGACTACAACGGTTCACAGGCCCGCGAAGTGCTCTACAACCTCGAACAATGGGCAGCAATTAAAGCCTCGCGAGTGCCGATGGACGCGGCGGTTTGATGAGCGTTACTCAGCGCCACACAATGTTGCCATGTCAACCACGAAACGAGTCACCGTCTATTTGGATCCCAAGCTGCATCAGCGTGTTCGTCGACAAGCGACGAAGCTGGATCAGAGCGTTTCGTGCCTCGTGAACGAGGCGTTGCGTCGTGCTCTCGCCGAAGACGCTGCCGATCTTGCTGCCTTCGAAGAGCGAGCCAGCGAGCCGAGTTTGTCATTCCAGGACGTTGTGCAGGACTGGAAACGCCGTAGCAAGCTATGAGTTGCTCATCAAGCCCTCGGCCGCGAAAGAAATCGAATCGCTCCCACGCTAGGATCGCCAACGAGTCGTCGCCAAAATTCAATCGCTGGTGACGGACCCGCGCCCCGACGGCTGCATCAAATTGAGCGGCCACGAACAGTACCGCGTCCGGCAAGGCAACTACCGAATCCTCTACGAGATTCACGACCGCGCCTTGGTCATCACGGTGGTGAAAGTCGGCCACCGACGCGATGTCTATCACGACTGATGTCCAACAGAACCGCGAAATTTCCGGAAAACTCTGAGTGCAATTCGCGGAAGTGCCGATATCATCCCTCGCTCTTGCTAAAGGAGATCAATCATGGCACGTCAATCTTTCAATCGTGTTGTCCGGGCTTGGGAATAATTCCGCCCGTGATCCGTGCTGACTTCCGGTGACGCTTTTGCGAACCGACCGTCGCCCGCTCCGCGCTGTTGATGTTGTTCCCAGGCCATTCCACGCGCGTTGCTCACCCTGACTTGTGGGCACGCGGAACGTGTTTGGCTGCGCGTCGGTTCCGCTGAGGATTCCGGCCTGTGCTCGCGTTCCCGTGCGCGAAACTCGCTTTGAAATCTCACTGGGAATAATCACATGAAACTGCGAACAAACTCGCGCAATTCGCATTGGAAAGAGTTCTGTCAACAACTTGGTGAAGGTGATGGCGTTGATCCTCGACATGAGGATCGCCGGTCGTCTGGCTTGCGCCATCGAGAGGAAGGTCACAAGACGCAACAACTCTGCCAGCAAGTCGCGCATGTGCTTGATGCCGTGCTGACGGGCGAGACCAGGGATGAGAACTTGCAAGACCTGAGCGTCGTCAGCGTCGTGCCCGCACCGAATGCGGGACGATTGCTGGTGACAGTGCAATCGTGGGCTGTGGATGCTCTCAGCCATTGGTCAGTGATCGACGAAAAGCTACGCCGAGCAACCCCGTGGTTGCGTTCGGAGTTGGCCACGTCGATCTCGCGCCGCAGGATTCCGGAGTTGGTGTTTCAACTCGCAGGGCCAAAGGCATCGACTGATTCGGGAGAGGAGGTTGGCCATGCGTGACCGCAAACTTCCGAATCATGTTTCGTGTTGGCTGGCCGGGCCGTTGCCGAGCGACTGTCGAGTCGCGCTGCAACGGCTCGCGACAGCCGACGATGTCGTGCATCTCGCCGTCATGCCCGACATGCATCTGGTCGAAGACGTCTGCAACGGTGTCGCCGTCGCCACCACCGACTTGATTTATCCGCAAGCGGTGGGGGGCGACATCGGCTGCGGCATCGTCGCCGTCGCGGCGGATTCAACGGCCAGACCGCTTGAAGACGGATCAGTGTCCCGGAAAATCCTCGACCGTTTGAGCGATCGCATCCCCGGGAATCGTCATCCAGCCGTCACGGCTGCGGTCGAATTGCCGGAAGAACTCGCGCGCGAGCGGCTCAGCAACGACCGGCTGACGAAGCTGGCCGAGCGTGACGGCCGCGTGCAACTCGGCACGTTGGGACGCGGCAATCACTTCGTCGAACTGCAGCGAGATGCTGAAGACCGGCTGTGGGTGATGATCCACTCCGGCTCGCGCGGGATCGGACAAGCAATTTCGCAATGGCATCTCGACCGCGCGAGGCAGGTTAGCCGGCAACGATTGGTTTGTGTGTCGGCCAGCAGCGATGCTGGGCAGCAATATCTCCACGACATGGCTTGGGCGAGACGGTACGCGAGTGCCAATCGGCGAGCGATGCTGCGTGCCGTCGAGGAAGTCTTGTGCGATGTGGCGGGCTGCCGATTGGACTGGGCCAGCTTGATCGAGTCCGATCACGATCATCTGATCCGTGAGCAGCACTTCGGCCGCGACCTCTGGGTTCATCGCAAGGGAGCACAGCCGGCGTCGCTCGATCAACCCGGTTTGATTCCCGGTTCGATGGGGACTCGCAGCTATCTCGTGCGAGGCCGAGGCTGCGCGGAGTCGCTGAGTTCCAGTTCTCACGGAGCCGGACGAGCGTTGCCTCGCTCAATTGCTCGACAGCAGATTGGGCAGCGGCAACTGCTGCGCGAGATGCACGGAGTCTGGTTTGACGACCACCGCTGCGACCAGTTACGCGACGAAGCGCCGTCCGCCTACAAAGACGTGCAAACCATCATGCGAGCACAACGCGACCTGACGGCGATCGTCCGTGAATTGCGGCCGGTGTTGGTCTACAAGCGATGACATCGGGTGGCACAGCTTGCTTCAAGCCGTACCGCCCGTCGACCCTACTTCGGCAACCGTTCTGCCAGTTTCTGGCAGATGTCGTAGAGCAGGTCGAGTGACGTCTTCGCATCCGCGCGGCTGATGGTCAACGGCGGGCTGATTCGCAGCACCTTGCCGGCCAGTGCTCCGAGCAGGTGGATGCCGTCGTCGCCGAGGCCGAGATAGCAGGCTTCGACGATGTGGACGGCGACTTCGTTCGCGGACAACGAGCCGCGCGGGGCACATTCGATGCCGTACACGAGGCCCTCGCGTTCGCCGCGGACTTTCGCAATCAGGCCGGTTTCTTTCAGGCGGTTGAGGCCCTCGAAGAAGGCGCCCGTGAGTGCTCGCGTGTGTTCGACGATTGGGTTGGATTCAAACTCGTCGAGCGTCGCGAGCACCGCCGCGCAGCCGAGCGGGTTGCCGGACCAAGTGTCGGATGCTTCGCCGTATTTCAGGCTGGCGATGAGGTCCGCTCGGCCGACCGCCGCGCTGACCGGGACGCCGTTGCCCAAACCTTTGCCGAGCGTCACGAAGTCGGGTTCGATGCCGTAGGACTCGAAGGCGTACATCCGACCGCAACGGCCGAAGTTGGCTTGCACTTCATCGAGGATGAACGCGATGTCGTGCGCTCGGCAGAAGCGTTGCAGCAGTTGCAGGTACTCGGCCGGCGGATGAAAACTGCCGCCGCCGCCGAGATACGGTTCGGTGATCAGGCAGTTGATGCGGTGTCCAAATTCCGCGAAGACCTTTTCCAGTTCGTTGACGTACGGCGCGGGATCGAACGCCGCGCCGTACTTGCTGACGTCGTCGCACTCGGCCATCGGAAAGGAGATGAACCTCACACGCGGGTCGCGATCGTGATCGGTCTCGCAACCGGTGACAGCTCCGGCGAGTCCTTTCTTACCGTGAAAGCCGTATCGCGTGGCAAGGATGATGTCTCGCGATTCGTCTCGATACAGGCAGGCCCACAACGCCTTCTGCACCGCCTCACTGCCGGACGCAGCCCACATCACCGTCTGCAATCGACCACCACCCGGCGAGGCTTGAAGACTTTTGACGAGCCGTTCGGTCGCGCGCGTTTCAATTTCCGTGACCGCGTTGTAAGCCGTCAGCGGCACGGCCGAGTAATAGTCATCGAACCCATTCGAGGGCTTGAGCATCTCGGCCGACCAGCCCATGTATCCCGCGAGACGTCCGAGCCAACGCTTCGGATTGTGTCCCAGGTTTGCGACGAGCACGCCGGAGCTGTAGTCGTACAACCGCCGATTCTCTGGCGTCCAATGGAACGCGCCCGCCGACTTGGCGAGCACCGCTTGAGTCGGCGTAAACGTCCGCAATGCGAGAGCCTCGTAGTCGGAGACGACTTGGCGAGCGGCATTGGATCGGGTTTCATTCGGGAATTGAATCGACGTGGTCATGGTGGCTTCTGTGGTGAGGGATGCTGAGAAAACGAGTGTCGATCTGCTATCGTCCGGTGGGCGTGCCGTCTTCTAGCGGGAGCGATCACGGGGCACACGCTATCAAATTGTTTCCAGGGCCGACAAGGACGTGGCCTCTTCGAGTTGTGACTCCGATGTGCAAACTTCTGATTGGCTGCGGATACCTTGGTGAGCGAGTCGCGCGGGAGTGGCTGCGGCTAGGGGACGAGGTGTGGGCACTGACTCGCTCGAAGGCCAATGCCGAACGATTTGCCAGCTTTGGGCTAAAGCCAGTGATTGGCGATGTGCTCGATCCGGAGTCGCTGCGAAAGCTGCCAGTGGTGAAGACGGTGCTCTACGCCGTCGGCTTTGATCGAACTGGGGCAGCTAGCAAGCGAACCGTTTATGTGGACGGGTTGAGCAACGTCCTGCGAGAAGTCGGATCGACGTGCGAGCGATTCCTCTACGTCTCCAGCACGAGCGTTTACGGGCAAGATGCTGGCGAGCGGGTCGATGAAACTTCGCCGACCAACCCGACGGACGAGAGCGGCTGCATCTGCCGCGATGCGGAAACGGTCGTATGGCAGGCAAAGAGTACGGCCAACGTGTTGCGACTCGCGGGCATCTACGGGCCGGGGCGTTTGCTGGCTCGTGTCGAGCAACTTCGTCGTGGAGAACGGTTGACGGGCAATCCGGAGGCGTGGCTGAATCTGATTCACGTCGATGACGCCGTGCGGGCCGTGTTAGCCGCGGAGACTCGTGGCGTTCCGGGCATGACGTATTTGGTGTGCGACGACCGGCCGTTGCATCGTCGAGAGTACTACGCCGCGCTGGCCGAGAAGGTCGGCGCACCGCCACCACAGTTTCAAGAGCTTGCCGCGAATGCGCCGGAGCATCAACGGCTCAACAAGCGGTGCGTGAATCGGCGATTGCGCGATGAACTGCGCGTCGAGTTGCAATTCCCAACGGTTAGCGACGGACTGCGTTCGCTTCCGGAGGCGACGCGATGACCAGAACTGCTTCAACGCGAACGAAGTACCAGCGACCGATGGTGGATTCGGTGGAGTAAACCGGTTGCGGTTCGGTCGCGGCGCGTTCGGGATTGTTATCGACAGGGATGCTCATCCAGGCGACTCGGCCTTGAGCATCGACGACTCGGTAGGTGCCGGGCGAGATCAGCTCAGGGAGCAGAACGACCGACACGTCGAATTCCGTTGAAGCCGAGACGGCTCGACCGACTTCGGCCACAACCAGCGAGATTTGGATTTCGTCAGCGGCCGAAGGGCGATCCGGCAGACAACGAGTGTTGGCTGCCAAACGCTGCGCCGCTTCGGCGGGGCGATCGGAATTCCAGGCGGAGGCAAACAAGCCCGTGCACACAATCAACAGCAGGACGCGAACGGCCATGATGAATTCCAAAGGTGTCGTACCTGGAGCATTCCGCCGAGACAAAGGTCTCCGCTCGGAACAATTCCGGCAGATTCCGCCGCAGAGAATGTCTCTGGAGGTGGATCGGCCCAAATGGTGAGAGCGCTTTGGTTAAACTGGTCCGGTTTTTCCGAAGCCGACAGTGGGGCTTGGCGTGGCAACGGTCCTATCGGAGAGTCGGAAGGCGTCCGGTTGATCGGGTTGTACGCAAAGCGGAAGCGGTGTCGGATTTTCCGCTTTCGGAGGGCCGAATTCGGGCATTAGAATTTTCGGCGCGAATCCGATCTTTCTAACATGAAGCGAGTGAAAGGTCGTGCGTTTTCCGTGTGCAAAGTACGGGAGAAATCGGCAGGACCGTGTGTTCCTGTCGCGTGCGGGTTTGAGGTGACATCGATGTTGCTGACCTTATGGTTGTTTGGCTGGTCTGGCAAAGCCAGGTCGGTCGTGATCGACTTGCCTCGGACTCGGTGCCGTTTGCGACCGCATGAGTTGCGTCGCTGGATGGCTCCCAACGTTGAGACACTGGAGGTGCGTCTGGTCCCGACGGTCATTTCCGGCTTCGCGTCAGGAACGCTCCAAATCAACGCCGACAACGCGGACAACATCACAGTCACCGTCGATGGCGAGAACAGAGTGCTTGTGAATGGCTCGTTTGTCGATAACGGCGGCTCGCCGCTGTTTGCGAACAACACGCAATTTGCCGTCCTGGATGTCAGGGCGACTGGCAACTTCTCCAACGTCATTAGCTTGAGTGGTGTGACGATCAATGCCGTTCAACATCCGCTCATCGTCCAGGTCAATGCTGGTGGAGGTGCCGACACGATTACCGGTTCGGAGTTTGCGGACAGGTTGGACGGCGGCGGTGGTCGGGACATCCTGCGCGGTGGTGATGGCAACGATCTTTTGTTCAACGGCTTTGACAGCGATGGGCAGATTGGCGATGACCTGATCGTCATCAACACTCCACTGAATACGCTGAGCACCACAGACATTTCGCTGCGGGCCGAGATGATTCGACTCGGAGCGGACCTACGAACGGCTGGTGGGAAAATCAGTCTGTTCGGCAACGTGATGCTGACGAACGACGTGATCATTGCCACGGGTTCCGGCTCGGGCGGCAACGTGCTGATTGATGGCGCGGTCGATTCCAGCTCGGCTTACACGTTGAAGACGACTTCGCTTTCGTACGCCGCTGCCAAGGCTCAGGCACCGTTGGACGTACCGGGCGGATACTTGGTCACGATCCGTTCGCCGGCGGAACAAAACGCGGTGCAGGCGATCGTCGGGGGCAACGATGTTTGGATTGCAGCTTCCGACGCGGATTTCGAAGGACGCTGGGAATGGGATGCCGGTCCCGACGACGGCGTACAGTTTTGGGAAGGTGATTCCACGGGAACGGCAGTGAATTTCGAGTATTCGAATTGGGCGTCTGGTGAGCCGAACAATTCAAGCAACGTCGGATCAAGCAACGTCGGAAATGCGGCCCAACTGATTGGTAGCAACACGGGGGATCCGGGCCGATGGAACGATCAAGACGCCAGCTTGTCTTTTCCGTATGTCGTCGAATCGCAGTTCTCGCTGAGCCTCAACGCTGGAACGGCAACCGTCAATCTGAACGGTTCCGTCGGAAACATATCGCCGCTGCGATCCTTGTCCGTGGACGCGGGGCTGATGCAAGTGACAGGCGGAGCGATTAGTACGTCCAAATCGCAGACGTTCGCGACGGCGCTCTCGCTGCTAGGGCCGACGCTACTGCGTGCGGAAGAGGTGAACTTCAATGGCGGTGCCGGTTCGGTCACGGGGTCGGGTACGTCAATGCTCACGATGGCACCGATCAAGCGCGATGCTGCAATCACTGTTGGGGCCGAGTCAGAGGTACTGGGAGATGCGTCGTTCGACATCACCGATTTGGACATCGCCGCGTTGGGAGTCGGATTCGATGCGATCCTGATTGGCGAACCGCCGCCCCCTCTCAATTCCGGAGGTGGACCGAGCTTTCAGGTGCAGAGCACCGGGCCGGTGACGAGCACCGGGCCGGTGACGATCACCGGTGCGACATTTTCGAACTCTGTGTTGATTGCGGGCGGCTCGATTTCGGTGATTGGTTTAGCTGCCGGAACCAACAGAGTCGAACTGATTGCCGGGAACGGTTCGATCACTGACGGCGGAGGCACGGGTCCGGATATCCGAGCCGGAGATCTCCTGCTGGATTCGTCATCGGGCATCGGTGACCTCAACGACGATCTCGAAATCTCGGTGTCCGTGGTTTCCGCGCGCGCGTCAAATACTGGCGGCGTGTTCCTCGACAACACCGGCGACCTCGCGATTGGTGCGGCTGGTGTTCCGGGCGGAATCTTCACTAACAACGGCGTGATCTCGGTGTCGACGACCGGGGCAATGCCGGTGAATCAGTCCATCGTTTCGAATGGTGGCAACGTCAACCTGACGGCGACCAACGGGATTTCGATCAACGGAGTCCCCGTCGATACGACTGTCAGCAACGGAGCCGGAGGTCAGTTCACGGCTGATGCCGACAGCGACAACGACGGCTCGGGGACGTTTGCGATCACCTCGTTCACAGACTTTGTGGATTGGTCGTCGGTCAACCAAGGCATCTTCGCCGACGGAGAGTCGGTCGAGATTTCCGTGGCATCGACGGCGATCACGACCGTCGCCGCTGCCACGGACAACCCGTTTGCAAACGGAACCATCTACTCGCCGGCCCAGAACTCGGGCGACTATGTCGAAACACGCTTTGCTCAGCAAAACGAATTCGTCACGCTGACATTCTCGAAGCCCCGGTTCGGTTTGTTCCTGCACTTCGACGGGATGCAGTATCAGGATGGGGTTTCTTTTCCCGGCATTCCACCGGAGCTCGATCTTTATTCGTTCGACCACACTCCCGAAAGAGTCTCCGGCGATTCCAACTGGGACGTCAACTTAAATGCGATTCGGCAACTCAACGGAAATGAGGCCGCAGATATCGACGGTACGGTACGGTTCGCTGGAGAAATAAATTCGCTGACTTTGCAGCGTGTCGCCAACGGAGTCAGCTCGAGCAACCCTAACACCGTCAATTTGCAGTTGGGCCTGTTTCGCGCGGGAGGCATCAAGACCGGCGGCAGCGTGATCACGATCCTAGCGGCCGACATGAATCTCGATGGATTCCTCGATGCCGGTGCAGACCGTATCCGTTTGATCCCTTCGGAGACGAACCGTCCGATCAACCTGGGCACGGAAACGGCCGAAAGTCTGAGCCTGACGGATGCCGAACTCGATCGGCTTATGGCCGGCACGTTGCAAATAGGCGACTCGACCAGCGGTGTGATCACCGTCAGCGACAACATCACGCGGCCGACGGCAACGGACATCAGGCTGACAACGGGCGGGGACAACAACATCAATTTCGATGGCACGAACGCGACTCTGGATTCCAACAACGGCAACGTGACATTGGTGCTGAATGCGACGGGGACGGGAGCCATCACTTCCGGTAATGCGTTGAATGACGTTCGTGGCATCAACGTTCTCTTGTCCTCCGGTTCTGGCGGCCTTGGAGCCGCCGGCAGTCCGCTCATCACCGACGCTTCCACTCTGGTCGCCGTGACGAACGGCAATGCCTCGGCGTTTCTGCAAGAAATCGACTCGGTGACGATCGCCTCCGTTGGACTGTCCGCCGGTAGCGGCGCGATCACTCTGACCGGCGGCACGTTTCGACTGGGTGGCTCGAACCGCATCGACGACAGCAGCAAGCTGGTCGTCGGTGCCGGCGCGAAGTTCCAGTTAAACGGCTCTGACGAAGTGTTAGTTTCGCTCAATGGAAGCGGATCGGTCATCAACGGCTCGGCGACTGCGGCCACGCTCAGTGTGAATCTCGCCGGCGACGAAGTGTTCGGCGGAGTGCTCGGCGGCGCGGGAACCCATGTGAACAATTTCGGCCTCTCGAAGTCCGGCAGCGGGGCACTCACGTTGTCCGGCACGAACACTTACACCGGTGACACGGTGGTCAACGGCGGAACGTTGCGGATCAACGGCTCGATCACCTCAAACGTGACGGTCGCCAACGGAGCCACAGTCGGCGGTTCGGGCACGATCAAAGGCGACCACTCGCTGACCGTGCAAAGCGGTGGCAGCGTGGCACCAGGAGCTTCGGCCGGCATCCTCAACACCGGCAACGTCTCGCTGGAATCGGGGTCCACGTTCAGCGTGGAACTCAACGACAAGACCCCGGGCACGGGCCACGATCAACTTAACGTCACTGGCACCGTCGAAATCGGCACCAACGTCGTGTTGAACTTGAACCCGACGACCGAATTCGCGCCGGCTCCTGGTGACACGTTTGTAATCATCAACAACGACGACGGAGACGATGTCAGCGGCACGTTCGCTGGATTGACCGCAGGGGCATTGCTGCCCATCGGCGACAATCCATTTCACATTGTCTACAACTTCAACAGCGGTGACGGAATCGCGAACGACGTCGCCCTGATCGCCAATCTGAACCCGGTCGTCAACGACCAGTCGTTCTCGATCGACGAGGGCAGCAGCAATGACACGGTGGTCGAAACCGTCGTGGCGACGGACGCGCATTCCGCCTTGAACTTTGCGATCACCGGCGGCAATACAAGCGATGCGTTCGTCATCAACCCGAACACCGGTGAGATTCGAGTCAACAACTCGGTCGCATTGGATCCCGCAACCACTCCCACGTTTAGACTGACGGTCAAAGTCACGGACGATGCCGGAGCGACCGACACCGCCACCATCACGATTCGAGTGCTCAGTCTGGCACCGACCAATCTGCGGGACGCGGACCTTCAAACCAACAAGGTTCCCGAAGTGGCACTCGAAGGGAGCCGCGCGAGAATCACGCTCGTCGCCGAGGACGCGCAGCAAGACAACGTCTTCTATCGGCTGACAGACAACGCCGGTGGCCGATTCGCGATCGACCCGCTGACCGGCGTGGTCACGGTCAAGCAAGGCCGGCTGCTGCAATTCGCCGATGCGAAGTACACAATCACAGCAGAGGCAGTATCGGTGTCGATCGACGCCGTGGTCCACACTTCACCAGAAGTGTCCTTCGACATCACCGTGACACAAATCCCGGCGGACGCTCTGCCGCTGGCCTCGATCCTGCCGACGCGCGTCAGTGTGGTTGAAGGAGATTCCGGCCGGAACTTCATCACGTTCCTCGTGAAGCTCAACAAGCCGTCGGCGGAAACGATCACGATCGACTTCTCAACGCGGCTAGGTAATGACCCAACGTTTCAGCGTCCCGAAGGAATCCGTGGCGACACGCCATTTGCAACTGACCAGCCAGGCCCGTGGGACTTCTTCCGCTCAACCGGCCAATTGAAGTTCGATCCGGGCGTCATCGAGCAACCGTTGCGAGTGCAAATTCGGCCTGACGACACGCCGGAGGAGAACGAACTGTTCTTCGTGCAGCTTCTGTCGCCGGTGAAGTCGCCGGCCAAATTCAATCTGGCTCGACAGCAATCGGTCGCCATCGCGCAAATCTTGGACGATGATTCGGTCCCGCAATTGATCGTCGCGAACACGCAAGAGCTCGAAGGAGACTCCGTCGGTCAGAACGAACTGGTCTTCACCGTGCGGTTGATCGGCGACTTGCCAACAGGAACCACGTCGGTGACGGCCGACTATTTCATCGGCAACATTGCCATCGACACCGCGAAGGCCGGTCGCGATTACGGTAACGCCTACGAGTCCGAACTCGACGGCCAGATGCCGAATTCCACCAACCGACTGACTTTCACCAACGATCTACGCACGCGTGAAGTGCATGTGCCGATTGTGGGAAATCGCGACGACGAAGCCGACAAGACGGTCACGCTGCGGCTGCGGAATCGCAACAATCTCGAGACCCTCGGGCTGTCGCGTCGCGAGGTCACGGGCACGATCATCAATGACGATTTTATTACCAACGTTTTGGTCTCGATCTCTCCGGAGGTTTCCAAAATCCCTGAGTACAACTCCGGCAGCCAACAGGTTATGTTCACCGTCACGTTGATCGGCAAACCGAGTAGCACCGTTTCGGTAAACTACGCGACAGCAGACACGACGGCGATGGCCGGTTCTGACTTCGAGGCGGCCAGCGGCACGCTCGAATTCACACTGGCGGACATCCTGGCGGGCGTCGTCCGGAAATCGTTCTCCGTCACTGTCTTCGGCGACACGGCCATTGAGCCGGACGAGGTCTTCACCGTCGCGCTCTCGCTGCCACCCGGTACTCCGTCCGAAGTCTCGATCGACCCGGATTTGGCGTCCGGCAAGGTCGTCATTCGCAACGACGATCAGGCGATTCTGACTGAAGACGGCGACGCATTGGCGCTGACGCTGAGTAATGAGTTGACCGCCCTGCTCGGTGCCGGTCCCAAGAACAACCCCGCACTGCTGGCCGCACTGCGAGCCAAAGCGGTGCAGATCATCCAATCTCAGGGGCTGACCAAAGCGATCGTCATCATCATCGACCCTGTCGATTTCGTGCTGACCGATCCCGGCGGCCGCCAATCGGGCTACTCGGAAACCGCTGGCTCCGTGAATCAGATTCCCGGCACGTACTACTCCGGCGACGGCGCTATCGAACTGCTGATCGTCCCACTGCCGCCTGACGGCACCTACAACGTGCAACTCGCGGGGTTGGGAGGCGACTTCAATGCCTCGATTACTGTCGTCGATAGCAATGGCACAGCCACCAACATCGTCAGCCAAAATCTTTCGGACGGCGCGACGAGCAGCGTCTCGTTTCAAGTCGGAAACACCACGATTCCCGTGGGACTCGGCCTGGCCGCCGCGAATGCCGCCGCGAGTGCGGTCGGGGTCGTCGGAGACTTTGGTCATGGGGAACTCGGCCTGGCGCTCACGTCGGCGTTGGAACAGGCAATCTCAGACGAATTCAATCTTGACGAGTCAGACTCGCGGGCGACGGGACTGATGTACTGGCTGTCGGTCTCCACTCGCGTCCTGCGACAGCAGATCATCGAGCCATTGTGGCAATCGCTAGGAACTCCGCTGGACGGTTTGTTTGATGAGGGCCGGCTCACACGCATCACGATTCCCACCGAACTGGTCGATCAATTCTGGAGCCAAGTCTGCCAAGCGCTCACCGGCGTACCGTCGGGCATCTATCGCCTGGGCAACATGCTGGAGAGTGTGATTCCGACCTTGGTGCCACGCCGAGTTCGCCCGGCACTGCCGCGATCCGGCAACCAAGGGCAACCCAACTCCGCCCCTGGCAACAACGGCGTGAAGACGAGACGCTCGTCGCTCGAACGTCCGCGCGTCGCACCGCCAAACGGCCAAGTCGAACCACCTAGCAAGCCCAACGCCACGAAAGACAAGTCGGTTCAAACACCCGACTCCAAGAAAACGGACGGACAGCAAACCAGTGCCGCACATACTCGCTGGCTGTGGCTCACCTTCAAAGACGAGAAGTCCGCCGCGAAGCCGATCGAACGTCGTGGTGCCTGAAATGCCCGTGTCACTCAGAACGTAGACGAGTCACTCTGTGACTCGAAATTTCCGGTCACGAAGTGTCCGGACTGCGAATTGATCAATCGACGAGCAACGGCATTCCCTCGCCCCCCGTGTCCGCTGCGCCGGACAGACGGCAGGTTTGCGAATCGTACGCGATCGCGTGGACCAAGGCGAAACCACCGTGACTTTTCGATGCGCGTTCGATGGCGTGATGCTTCCGAACCTCTGAGCAGACCAATTCCGGAATGCGGGCCTGACACTTAATCGTGTCTCCCTGGCAATCAAAACGGGGCGCGAGCACCGAATCGCTGACGCTCATGCCGAAGTCGAGCACGTTGAGCATCACTTGCAGCACGGCCGTGATGATCCGAGTCGCACCAGGAGCACCCAGTGCCAGCACCGGTTGACCGTTGCGATACACGATCGTCGGCGTCATGCCGGTCGTACGTCCTTTGTGCGGAGCGATGCCGTTCGGTCCGCCCGGCAGCGGATCGAAGTTGATCATCGAGTTGTTGTACATGAACCCCAACCCGGGAGTGATCACGCCCGAAGACGACCCCAGCGAGTGCGTCAGCGAGACCCAATTCCCCCAGTGATCGGTAACGGTGACCTGCGTCGTGTTCTTCGATTCCGTCGACCCGTGCGACACGTCGATCGGTTTGCCGGACTCGATGATCGCTCGCCAATGCGCGATCCGCTCGGGCGCGAGCATCCAATGCACACGATCCGGTTCGAAGTCGGGATCGCCGAGCATTCGGTTGCGATCCGCGAACGCCGCTTTCATCGCCTGCGAAACTCGCAGGATGTACTTCGCCGAGTTGTGTCCCAGACATCGCAGATCGTCTGCCTCCAGAATCTTGAGAATCTGAGCCAGTGTCGGACCGCCGTGCGGCGATTGATTCGTGACGATCTGAAAGCCGCGGTAGTTGATGACCGTTGGAACCGCCTCGCGAGTTTTGTAGCCGGCCAAATCCGCTGCGGTGATCCAGGCCCCGTTCTTCTGAAAGTCGACGGCAATCTCGCGAGCCAACTCGCCAAGGTAGAAATCATCCGGTCCGCGTTCGGCCAGTCGTCGCAGCGTCCGCGCGTAGTCGGGATGCCGGAACTTCTCACCCGCCTCATAGGTCGAGCCGTCCGGCTTCAACCAGACGCGCTTGGCCTCGGCCGTCGCGTACAACTTTTCTCGGAGCGATGAGCCTTCAGGCTGACCGGCTGGTTCTTTCCAGCTCGTGGATTTCCAGAAGCTGACCGGCCAACCCTCGTCCGCGATGCGGATCGCCGGCTGCAACAGATCGCTCCACGACCGTGTGCAAAACCTTCGCTGCATCTCAGCCAGCCCGCGGACCATGCCGGGGACACAAATCGACCGATACCCGTTGTCGTTGACCTTGTCCTTCAGGAAGTAGCCCCAGCCATCTGGGTTCGGCCGCAGAATCGCGTCCTTCCACATGTCCGGCTTCACGAGTGAACCGGCAATCGCCGGCGCATCGAAGATCGGCGACGGCGATGTCTGGCCCGCACGATGCAACGTCATCACCAGATAGCCGCCCACTCCGCACGAGTGCGGATCGATCACTCCTTGTACGACCGCTGTCGTCACAGCCGCGTCGAACGCATTGCCTCCGGCCGCCAGCACCTTCGCACCTTCCTCGACAGCGATTGGCTGCGGAGCCACAATCATTCCGGGCATGAACACATCTCCCACGCACGACCTGACGGAGCGACTGGTCGCCGACCAACCTGGCCGGCACAAGACCGCGCCCACGGCGGAAAGCCTATCGCGATTGGACGCTGCCACCAATCGGATGAGGGGCAAGGGTCGCGGGATTGGTCATTGGTTATTGATCGTTGGTCATTGGCTATTTGCGAACGACAGGCGATGGCTGAATTCAATGACCAATCACCAACGACCAATCACCAACGACCAATCTCATCGCCTGCCCCATCCCACCCTTGTCCGCCAAGTCCGGTTGTCCTCCCAATCGCTGACGGTGGTTCTGCTCATCGCGGCCTCGTGTGCGACTGGCGGCTGTGGTTCAGACAAGACCTCGAAGGCAACGGTCACGCCACGCGAATTGACCACAGACGTGGAAGGAATCTCGCTGGTGCGGTTTAGTTCTGACGGCAGACAACTGGCCGCTGGCAGCGCGAATGGTGACGTGCTGGTCTGGAGCGAATCGAGTGATCGGCCTGTCAAATTGGAGTCCGGTCGCGGGTCGCCGCTGGTCAGTTTGACGTGGTCTCCCGATGTTTTGCTCACCGTGACGGATTTAGACCTCGGCTTCGTTGGCTGGCAATTCGGAAAGGCGGAACCGGAACGTGTCGAGTTTCCACAGTTGGCGTCCGCAGCCATCTGCATCGCGTTTCGACCGAACACCTCCGAGCGTGAATTGGCCCTGGGGATGCAGGATGGGTCATTGATCTTCGTCGACAAGGACGGCTCGAAGCAGCTCAAGCCGGAACATCGTGGTCCGGTCAAACAGGCTTTGTATTCATTGGATGGCAGGTGGCTTATCACTGCCGGTGCCGATGGAAAACTCCTGTGGCGCGACGCTGCGACACGACGGGTTGCACAATCCGTGAATGCGACCGACACCGACATCAGCCGGATTGTGCTGGATGCCGACGGCAAGCAACTGATCAGCGGCGATTGGAACGGGCGGTTGAAGGTTTGGGACATGGCCACTCGTAAATTGCTGCGCGAGTTCGAGCAACCCAACGCCGTCTCTGGCTTGGGATGGGTGCGCGGCGAATTGATCAGCGGCAGTTGGGACGGGACGCTGCGGGGCTGGGAGGTGTCTTCCGGACGTTTACTGCGGAGCATCGTGACCGGCGGTGTCATCCACGATCTGGCGACCGATTCCGGAACTTCGCGAGTTGCAACGGTCTGCTTGGATCAGTCGGTCCGAGTCTGGGATTGGCAGGCGGCGACACCGCAGTAGCACGCGATATGGAAATATCGATTGTGCCGACTCGATCAACTCCCCGTTCACTTGGTGCATGGGTTGCCGTGAATTGGCCGCAAGGATTCTGTTCATATCCTAGCCTTGAGACGGCATGACCAAAACTTTCCTCGAACCTCGTCATTCCTGAATCGAAGGCAAAGCCATGAACCTCTCAGTGCCGAATTCCGCGACGAATTCCGAGTCAAATCCTGCCATCAGCACCTACGCGATCTTGTTGCTCTCCGGGATGTTGTTCGGGATGTGCATCAGCGGCAATATGACTCAAGAAATCAAAACTTGGATGGTCTTGGCGGGAACACTGGGACTGGTGGCGTATCTCGTTGGAAATCGCGCCGCCCAGCCCCAGGCCCAAGCGCAGCAGCGGATCGCCACGATGCAGGTTGAGGAACGTCTCGATCGGCATTCGCATTTTGATTTGCATGCCGAAGACCTGCGTCTCGATCAAGCGAATGCTGCGGGGAAGTCGAATTGATCACCGCCGCAAGTCGTCGGGAATCGCGGGAGTCGCTCCCGGTTGCGCAGCGACGAAGGCCCCCAGCCGATTGGCCAAAGTGACGGTTCTCTCCGCCTGCCAGTCGTTGAGCCAACCCCACAACAGCCCCGCCGAACACGCGTCGCCGGCCCCGACATTGTCCGCCTTCGGATGCCGCTCGAACCGCGCGACCAAACCGCGAACCAAAGCCTCGCCAGTCAACAACTCCGTCCCCTGCTCTCCGCGCGTCACTACGACGTACCTCAGGCCGGTCCGTAGGAAGGCTTGCAAGAGCCGACCTGCACCGCCGGATGATTCCTCGCGCGACGCGGAATCCGTCACATCATCACCGAGACCCAACAATCGCAACACGATCGGCAGCTCGTCGGCATTCAGCTTGATGGCGGTCGCCAATTCGGCTCCGCGTCGCAGGCTGTCTGCATCGAAGAATGTCACGCGCAGATTGACATCGAACAGTCGGATCGCCTGCCGCGCCGTTTCGACGAAGCGCTGCACGGTCCGTCGCGACTTCGGACATCGCTGAGCCAATGTGCCGAACACCACCGCATCGCAGGATTCGGCGAGCAGCCGCCAGTCCGGTGTCCATTCGAGATGATCCCAAGCCACATCGGCGAGGAAATCGTACGTCGGCTCACCATCACGCAGCGCGATGTCCACTCGGCCAGTGGGATGTGCGTCGTCGATCTGCACGAAGTTCGTCGTGAGGCCACCAGTCCGCAACTCTTCCAACATTCGCCGGCCCAACTCGTCGATCCCCGCACGGCTGGCCACAACACCTCGGCCACCACTCGCCGAGCAAAGCTGATGCGCGTGGTACGCCACATTCAACGGCGCTCCACCCAGAATGGCCCGATCGGGAAAGACGTCGAACAGCGACTCGCCCAGTCCGACAATCGTGAAAGCAGTAGTCATGTTCGCGTTGTCCTCGAAGTTCGCCCCCAATCCCGGTCGAGCCGACATCCCCGCCTTCCAAGCCATCAGCGAAATGCTCCCGAAGATCACTTTCGGCGACGACAACTACGACACGTTCCTCGATCAAGTTAAAGCCGCCGAGAATTCATTCCGCTCGTACAAGAAATTCGGCGGCATGGCCGTGCATTCCTACGAGTCATTCCAACTCCTGATCCGCCGCCCAACCATTGCCTCGCGGCCGCGATAAGGCCAATCACAAACCCCACCGAGCTTGCCTCGGTGGCTCGCAGGCTTCTGCACTACTGCTTTTATCTTGAACGACGAGGAGCAGTGCAAAAGCCCGCGAGCCACCGGGACAAGCCCGGTGGGGTTCATGGCGATTTCATTACTTCTTCGGCGTCTCGGCCACTTTCTTCTTCGACATGCTCTTCGTGTACCGCTCGAACGACTCGCGAATCTCTGCCGGAGGCGGCCGGCGCACCGGGCCGATGCCGTCACCCGTCTGCTTGTCTTTGGTCGTGTCGTCGCGTCTTTGAGTCTTCTCGGTCAGGTTGAGATTCTTCAGCATCTCCTCGAACTGACGCTGCCGAGCCTTCGCTTGCGGCGAATCGTCGTCCGCCTTGGCTTCGAGTTCCTTCTGCATCCGTTCGACAAACTTTTTCATCTGCTCTTCGTTCCAGCCGAGTTCGTCGAGCAATTCTTGATCGACCTCACCACGCTCAATGTCCTTCTGCAACCGCTTGAGCACCAGGTTCGCCGCTTCCTTGGTGAACTCCTCATTCGCCTCTGCCGGTGTCTCCGAGTTACTTCCAGATCCGGACGAACTCTTCGGAGCACTGGGGTCTCCCGGCTGACCGGGACTACCACTGCCCGGAGTTGAACCGGGCTTGCTCTTGGGTGATCCAGGTTTCGAGTCACCGGGCTTCGAGTCACCGGGCTTCGAGTCACCAGGCTTCGAGTCACCAGGCTTCGAGTCACCAGGCTTCGAGTCACCGGGCTTCGAGTCACCGGGCTTCGAGTCACCGGGTTTCGAGTCACCGGGTTTCGAGTCACCAGGTTTCGAGTCACCAGGTTTCGAGTCACCAGGTTTCGAGTCACCGGGCTTCGAGTCACCGGGCTTCGAGTCACCATTCGGGTTTGGTTTCTGCGATGACGAACTCTGCTGATCGTTTTTCTTCGGCAAGCGACCATGCCGCTTTTCGTTCTGTGCAATCTTTTCGAGAGCCTCTTGATCCTGAGTGCCGTCATTCTTCAATGACTGCTTGCCGTCGGCCGCGTTGCCTTGCTCGCCGGGCTTGTCCGATTTCCCGTCGCTGCCCGTTTCGGACTTCTTGCCCTCGCCATCCTTTTGAGTCTTGCCAGTGCCACCCTTCTCGCCTTTCGAGTTTTTGTCCTCTTGTTGCTGCTGGTCCTTCTGCTGTGGCTGCTCCTTGTTGGCGTCGTCTTTGTCTTTTGGCTGCTCAGGTTCATTCGGATCGCGAGGCGGCTGATTCGGCGAATTGCCAAGATCAGACGGCGGCGGATCGTTCGCTTGGTCGTTGTTCTTGGAGGCTTCGTCGAGGCGTTGTTGTTGCTCCTTCTTTTGTTCGTTGAGCTGCTTTTTGGCCTCCTCTTTGGTGACCTTGTCTTTGATCGTGATCTCGATGGGCGGCGTTTGCGCTTTTCCGTGTTCCGGCATTCGATTGTCTTGGGCTTCGACCCAAATCCGAATCTTGTCGCCGGGCTTGAGACGTAACTGTTCCAATGCGAAATCGTACTTCATGGCGACTTCTTGTCTTTGATCTTTCCTGTCACTCCCGTCGAAGAGCGACTCACTCCATTTAGCTTTATCGCCCTCTTTTGCAGCCCCCTCCCCATTGCCAATTTCCAGCGTGACATGCGTCAGCTTGAAGTCTTGATCGCGAGCGACGACGACCAACGGGATCGTTGCGTTCGCGGGGACTTCGAGGTTCGTCGTGGGATCGATCAACACGACTTGCGGCTTTTGATCGACGCGGACGTTGATCGGATATACCGCTGGCTTGGGATCGGGAGTGTCTTCCGCGTCCCACACCTTGATGCGGTAGAACTTCGGGGACTTGCCGTCCCGTTCTCGCGGATTGACTCGCCATTCGACGCGGAGTCGTTTGCCACTCTCTTCAATCTTGGGCGAAGGGCCGTCGTAGGAACTCGCAAAATCCTCGGTGTCGTCGAACTCCAACTTAGCTCGCTTCACCGATACATTGGTCGCGGCGGTGATCGTGATGGCGGTCCGTTCCCAGACGTC